>CAZOYV010000342.1:0-8492 GCA_964584075.1 uncultured Rickettsiales bacterium
TTTCAGACAGCAAGTTGGGCCAGACTTCGCCTGGCGCACCAAAGGCGCAAAGGGAGGAGAAGACAGGCCGTCGGCCAGTCCCAGTGCCTTCTCTTTGCGCCTTTGCGCCTTTGCGTGAGAACTTCTTCTCTTCCTTCTGCTGTAGGAGACCAGGTCCGGGTTGGTCTCGTCAGTCCGCGGTGCGGCGGGCGGTGGGGAGGAGGTCGCAGGGGATCGAGATCGGTCGCTTGTCCTGGAGCTGGAGCAGCCGGATCGGGTCGTCGACCTTCCACGGCAGGTGGAAGCCGATCAGGAAGCCGGTGACCGAGTCCTGCCGCCGGGAGCTGTCCTTGGGGTACTCGTAGTACACGTCGTAGACCCAGGCGACCGGCTCGTCCTTGTGGACCAGGCGCTGGGCCTTGACCTCGGTGACGCGGCCGACCACCTCGGTGCCCTTGCGCGCCAGCCGCACCATCCACCAGCGGCGACGGATCCCGATCAGCACCAGCAGGCCGAACCCCAGCCCGAACGCCAGGCAGATCCCCGCCGCGGCGAGGCGGACCCGCTCGAAGCGGCCGCTGGCCGGCAGGCCGCGGGGGAAGTCCCCGCCCGAGACGTGGACCGGCAACGTGGTCCCGCCGGCGGAGACGCGCGCGTACTCGTCGGCCGAGATCGGGCCACTGCGGACCCCGCCCGCCGGCAGCCGGTAGGTCGCCGAGTAGCCCAGCAGGCCCTCGGGAAGCACCTCGGCCACCGCCGAGGCGAACCCGGGCAGCGAGCGCGGCGCGGCGTCGACGACGGTCAGCTCGTAGGTCGGGAACTGGCCGTAGACCAGGTCGGGGGCCAGCACCGCCGCGGCGAGCAGCAGCCCCACCAGGGCGATCGCGCCGCGGCGCAGGATCGGGCGGCCGTGGAGCCCGGCGTCGAGGATCGACGGGACCTTCCAGAACCACACCCGGCGCGGGGGCGCGTCGAACCGCGCCGGACCGGCGGCGGCCTCCTGGAACGGCAGCGCGGCGGGCTGCTCGCGGGAGACGACGTGGCTCACCGTCGGATCAGTACTCCTCCTCGAGGACGGACAGATCCGGGAGCTCGTCGAGGTTGGGCAGCAGCACGATCTCGATGCGCCGGTTCAGCGCGCGGCTCTCGGGCGTGTCGTTGGGGGACACCGGCATGAACTCGCCGTAGCCCGAGGCGCTGATCCGCTCGGGGCTCATGCCCTGCTCGATCATGAACTTGACCACCTCGGTGGCCCGCCCGGTGCTCAGCTCCCAGTTGGACGGGAACCGCGCGGTCTTGATCGGCTGGTCGTCGGTGTGGCCCTCCACCTGGAAGGTGCGATCCTCGATCCCGGCGAGCACCGTCGTGACCTGACCGAGGATGTCCTTGCCCTCGGTCTTGAGGTTGGTGCTGCCCGAGTCGAACAGGATCGCCGAGTCCATCTTGACGACCATCCGGCCGCGCTCGATCTTCACCTCGACCAGCCCGCCCTCGATCATCGACTTGAGCTGCTCGAGCATGTTGCGGAACGTGGCCAGCCGCGCCTGCTCCTGGGCGCGCTTGCGCTCCAGCTCCAGCAGCTGCTGCTCGGCCAGCGCCAGGTTGTCGGCCACCTGGTCGCGCTCGCCGCGCAGCCGCGAGACGTCCTCGCCCATCGCCTCGAGCTTGGCGATCAGGTCGTCGATCTGCCCCAGCGCGTCGGCCTTGGCGTTGTTGCAGTTGGACAGGTTGGTCTCCAGGCCGGCGACCTGGTCGCGGCAGTCCTCGAGCGAGCCCGAGCACTCCTGGTACTGCAGGTCGAGCTCGTCGTACTTGGTCTTGAGGACGCAGCCGCTCCCCAGCGCGGGCAGGACCACCAGGATCAACACCAGCGAGATCCGGCGCATCGCTTCCCCTCTCTGCTTGGATGTGCGTTGGTCGATCGGGGGACCAATCTGACACGCGCGCGAGGAGATCGTCAAGGCGACCACGGGGCGCCGCGGCCGGGACCTCAGATCAGGAAACCGGCGAGGATCACGCCGCACGCGACCAGCGCGAAGACGAACTCGAACAGGAACGAGCCCACCGAGCCGATCACCGCCCCGACGCCCGCCAGCGTCGCCTTGCGGGCCTCCCCCTTGGGGTCGCTCGGGCCCTCCTCGTCCCCGTCGCCGCGTTCCGCGCCGCCCTCGCCGCGGCCCTCCTCGTCCCCGTCGCCGCCCTTGCGCCGCAGCTTGTCGCGCTTGAGGTACAGCTCCACGGCGACGGCACCGACGAACGCCCCGATCAGGCAACCCAGCGGGGGAAA
The DNA here is from genome assembly GCA_964584075.1 of uncultured Rickettsiales bacterium. Lineage (GTDB taxonomy): Bacteria > Myxococcota_A > UBA796 > UBA9615 > CAYRNR01 > CAZOYV01. The sequence continues at coordinate 2,267 of CAZOYV010000342.1, forward strand.
CACGATCCCGCCGACGATGAAGCCGACGAACGCGCCCAACGCCCCCCACTTGGTCGCCCCGAACTTCTTGGCCCCGTACCCGCTGATGAAGTACTGCCCGATCCCGCCGATCAGCGACAGGATACCCACCAGGACCACCGTGGGCCACGACAGCCACTCGCCCTTGGTCCAGATCGCGAAGACCAGCACGCCCCCCCAGATCAAGCCCCCGCCGGGGACGCCGGGCAGGATCGAGCCCACCAGCCCGATGATCGTGCACAGCCCCAGCACGACCCACGGCAGGTAGGTCAGGATCTGGTCCCAGAATCCCATCGCCTCGTCACCCGATCTCGAGCACTCGACTGTACCGTACGCGCGCGGCGCGGAGAAATTCTCGGCGCGGACACGACTCGCTGGTGGGAATCTAGGCCTTCGCCAGGTCGATGGACAGGGCCTTGCCCGTGATCTGGACCTGCTTGGCGGCGCCGGCGTCCACCCCGCGGGTGGTCCGCAGCGACAGCGTCTCGGCGTCGATGTACTCGGCCCAGCTCTCGATCGCCCGCGCCAGGTCGGCGTCCTCGCTGTCCCACGACAGGTGGATGCGGTCCTCCATCTCGAGATCCCGCTCCTTGCGCAGCTGCTGGACGTGGCGTACCACGTCGCGGGCCAGCCCCTCGATGCGCAGCTCGTCGTCCAGCGCCACGTCGAGGGCCAGCGTCCCCGTGGGCGTCTCGCTGACGGCCAGCCCCTCGGGGGTCACCGCCTCGAGGCGGACCTCGTCGGGCTGCACCAGGTAGTCGGTCCCCTCGACGGGGACCGGCAGCGGGCGCTGCTCGGCCTGCGCGGCGGCGATCGCCGCGGGGTCCATCGCCTGCAGCGCCCGGGCGACGTGCGGCGTGGCCTTGCCCAGCCGCTTGCCCAGCCGGCCGAAGTCGGGCTTGACCTGGTACGTCAGCAGCCCCTCGGCGCGGTCCTCGACCACGACCTGCTTGACGTTGAGCTCGGCGGCGATCACGTCGGCGAAGCGCTCGATCGCGGCGCCGGTGCGGGCCTCGGTCGGGATGCAGCGCAGGGTCCGCAGCGGCTGTCGGACCCGCAGGTCCTTGCTCTTGCGCAGCGCCAGGGCCTGGCTGACGACCTTGACCACCTCGTCCATCGCGAACGACAGCTCCTCGTCCAGCGCGGCCTCGTCCACCGCGGGGAACGGCCGCAGGTGCACGCTGGTCGGCCACCGCTCGCCGTCGGCCGGCGTCAGGTGGCGGTAGAGGTGATCGGCGAGGAACGGGATCACCGGCGCGCAGACCTCGATCAGCGTCAGCAGCGCGTCGTACAGCGTCTGGTAGGCGGCGAGCTTGTCGCGGTCGTCCTCGCCGGCGCCGCGCCAGAACCGGCGGCGGTTGCGGCGCACGTACCAGTTGGAGAGGTGGTCGACGAACCGCTCGGCGTCGTGGACCACCGCGGCCGCCTCGAACTCCGCGTAGTGGGTCCGGGCGTCGCGCACCAGGATCTGCAGGTTGCTCAGCAGCCAGCGGTCGATGTCGGGGCGCCGGTCCAGCGGGACCCGCTCGGACTCGGGGTCGAAGCCGTCCAGCCGCGCGTAGTTGCAGAAGAACGCGAACACGTTCCACAGCGTGTTGATCACGCGGCGGCGGACCTGATCGCCGGGGCCGTAGCCGAAGTTGAGGTTGGTCGTGACGTTGTGGCCGGTGTACAGCCAGCGCATCACGTCGACGCCCATCTGCTCGGCGGCGTCGTCGAACCAGATCGCGTTGCCCAGGCTCTTGTGCATCTCCTGGCCGCGCTCGTCGCGCACCAGCGCGTAGCCCACCAGGGTCTTGAACGGCGGGACGCGCTCCATCATCGCCGACATCGCCAGCAGCGCGTAGAACCAGTTGCGGAACTGGCCGGGGAAGCTCTCCAGCACCAGGTCGGCGGGGATCCAGCGGGCCCAGTAGTCGCGGTCGCTGTTGTAGCGCACCGTGCTGTACGGGACGATCCCGGCGTCGAGCCACGGGTTGCCCACGTCGGGGATCCGGTGGGCGCGGCCGCCGCACTCGCTGCACTCGATCTCGACGGCGTCGACCCACGGGCGGTGGGGCGAGTTGCCCTCGAACGCCTCCCAGCCGGCCACGGCCCGCTCGGCGAGCTCCTCGCGGCTGCCGATCACGTCGAAGTGCTCGCACTCGTCGCAGACCCAGATCGGCAGCGCCAGGCCCCAGAACCGCTTCTTGGAGATCATCCAGTCGCGCATGTTGTCGAGCCACTCGAGCTCGCGGTCCTTGCCGTACGCGGGGATCCAGCGGATCTGGTGCACCAGCTCCTTGATCTCGTCGCGCCAGGACATGTCGATGTACCACTCGTCCACCTGGCGGAACAGCAGCTCGGTGCCGCAGCGCCAGCAGTGGGGGTAGGAGTGGGGGTACTGCTCGACCTCGAACAGGTGCCCGCTGTCGCGCAGGTGGTCGACGATCAGGTCGGTGGTGTCGGAGTCGAGGACCGACATCCCCTCCAGCGGGCCGAAGCCCTCGACGTAGCGCCCCATCTCGTCCAGCGGGGCGATCGCGACGATGCCGTTGGCCTTGCCGAGCTCGCGGTCTTCCTTCCCGCAGCCGGGGGCGATGTGGACGATCCCGGTGCCGTCGGTGTCGCTGACCTCGTCCCACAGCAGCACGCGGTGGCTGGTGATCCCGGTCATCCCCTGGGCCGCCAGCTTCTCGTCGACGAACGGCACGCCACCGGGCACGCCCTGGGCGGCCAGGTCGTCGAACGGGCCGTCGTAGGTCCAGCCCTCCAGGGCCTTGCCCGGCTGGCGGTCCTCGATCTCGTAGCCGCCGCGGGCCTGGAAGAACTGGGCCGGGCTCCTCAGCCTCGGCACGCCCTGCACCCACTCGCCCTTGTCCGGGCCGGCGGCGTACTGCTCCTCGAGGCGCCGCAGCTCGAGCGTGCCCTCGGCCAGCCAGTAGGCCTCGTCGCCGCAGCGGACCTTGACGTAGGTCAGCTCGGGGTGCACCGCGACGCCCACGTTGCTGGTCAGCGTCCACGGCGTGGTGGTCCACACCATCAGGTACTCGCCGGGGTGGTCGCGCAGCGGCATCCGGATGAACACCGAGCGGTGGGCGGTGACGTGGTAGCCCTCGTGCATCTCCATCTGCGAGACGCCCACGCTGCAGCGGGGGCACCACGGCATCACGTCGACGCCCTTGTACAGGAACCCGCGCTGGTGGCACTTCTTGAGGAACGACCAGATCGTGTAGTTGTTCTCGTCGGCCATCGTGAAGTAGGAGTCGTCCCAGTCCATCCACTGGCCGAGGCGGATCGACTGGCGGGTCTGCACGTCGCTGTACTTGCGGACGCGGGCCTTGCAGGCCTCGACGAAGCGGTCGAGGCCGAACTCCTCGATGTCCTTCTTGCTCTTGAAGCCCAGCTCCTTCTCCACCTCGACCTCGACCCACAGGCCCTGGCAGTCGAAGCCGTTCTGGAACCGCTGGTGGTGGCCGAGCATCGCGTGGAACCGCTGGTAGACGTCCTTGAGCGTGCGCCCCCAGGCGTGGTGCACGCCCATCGGGTTGTTCGCCGTGATCGGGCCGTCGAGGAACGACCAGCGCGGGCCGTCCTGGTTCTGCTGCCGCAGCCGCTCGAACGTGCCGTCCCGCTCCCAGAAGTCCAGGATCTCGTGCTCGATCGCCACGTAGTCGGCCTGGGTCGAGACCTTCTGGAACCGGAACGCGCCGTGGTTGCTGTCGTCGCTCATCGTCGGCCACCCATCCTGGGCCCCGCGGGCCACACTGCCGGGGCCGTGCCCCGGGTCACCAAGCAGATGGCATATCTACCGACTCGGGCCCCGCGCATCAACCACTTGTGGCCTTTTCGCCGGTTGGCGCCCCGCGCGCGCAGCCGGTAGCATGCGCGCATGCCCGATCCCGGCGATCCGCGCGCCGCCCTCCGCCGCGCCGCGCTGGCCCTGCTGCAGCAGCGGCCGTACACCGTCGAGCGCCTGACCCGGGTGCTGCGCCGCCGCCGCGCCGGCGTCGCCGACGTGGACGCCGTGGTGGCCGAGCTGTGCGACGGCGGGCTGCTCGACGACGAGGCCTTCGCCCGCGGCTACGTGGAGCTGCACGCCGGGCAGCGCGGGGCGCGGCGGATCGCCCGCGAGCTGCGCCAGCGGGGGGTCGACGGCGAGATCGTCGCGCGGGTCCTCGACGAGGCGGGGCCGGCCGACGAGTGGGCCGACGCCGAGGCGCTGCTGCGCGCGTCGGCGGCCCGCTACGCAGGGCTGCCGCGGCCGGTGGCGCTGCGCCGCGCGGCGGGGTTCCTCGCCCGGCGGGGCTACTCCGCCGAGGTCGTCCACGAGGTCGTCCGCGCCGTGATCGGCGAGCTCGACGAGGGCGGCGATGGCTGACCAGGAGCGCCTGTTCGGCCGCGAGCGGACCGGGGACGGCGACCAGCCGCAGACCCTCGAGGGCGAGGTGCTGCGGCTGGTGTTCCACAACGCCGACAACGGCTACAGCGTGATGCGGTTCCTCACCGGCGGCGAGACGATCACCGTCGTGGGGCACGTGCCCGGCGTGCGCGAGGGCGAGCCGGCGCGGATCACGGGGCGCTGGATCGTGGACGCCAAGTACGGGCGCCAGCTGCAGGTCGAGAGCTACCTGCCGGTGACGCCCTCGACGCTGCAGGGCGTCGAGCGCTACCTGGGGTCGGGGATGATCCCCGGCATCGGCGAGACGTACGCGAAGCGGCTGGTGGAGCACTTCGGCGAGCGGACGCTCGACGTGATCGAGAACCACCCGCGGCGGCTGGGCGAGGTGCCGGGGATCGGACCCAAGCGGGCGGCGCGGATTCGCCGGGCGTGGGACCAGCAGCGGGCGGTCCGCGACGTGATGGTGTTCCTCCAGGGGCACGGCATCTCCCCGGCCTACGCGGGGCGGATCCACCGGCGCTACGGCAACCGCTCGATGGCCGTGATCCGCGACAACCCGTACCGCCTGGCGGCCGACGTGGCGGGCATCGGCTTCCGCCGCGCCGACGACATCGCGCGCAACCTGGGGATCCCCGAGGACAGCCCGCTGCGGGCCCGCGCGGGGCTGCTCCACGCGCTGGGCCAGGAGGCCGACGACGGCCACACCGTCACCCCGCGCCACGACCTGACCGGGCGCGCCTCGCGCGAGCTGGGGATCGGGCCGGCGCTGCTCGACGAGGCCTGCGACGAGCTGATCCGCGCCGGGGCGGTGGTCCTCGACGGGGAGCGGGTCGCGCTGGAAGCGCTGCACGAGGCCGAGCGGGGCGTGGCCGCCGCCGTGGCGAGCCTGCTGGGGCAGCGCGGCGCGGGGCGGCCGCCGCTGCCCGAGGCGGAGCTGTCGCGGGCCGAGGCGCGCTGCCGGATCCGGCTGGCCGATCGCCAGCGCGACGCGGTGCGCCGGATGGCGACGGCGCCGCTGGCGGTGCTGACCGGGGGACCCGGGACGGGCAAGACGACCTGCCTGCGGGTGCTGCTCGAGGTGCTGCGGCGCCGGGGCGAGCGCCCCGTGCTGGCGGCCCCCACCGGGCGCGCCGCCAAGCGGATGGCGGAGAGCACCGGGCAGCCGGCCAGCACGCTGCACCGGCTGCTGGCGTTCAGCCCGCGGGACGGGCGGTTCCACCGCGACGCGGAGCAGCCGCTGACCGCCTCGGTCGTGATCGTCGACGAGGTCTCGATGGTCGACGTGCTGCTGATGCGGGCGCTGCTGGACGCCACCGCCCCGCCGACGCGGTTGCTGCTGGTGGGCGACGCCGACCAGCTGCCCTCGGTCGGGCCGGGCCAGGTGCTGGCCGACCTGCTGCGCACCGAGGCGATCCCGTCGGTGCGGCTGGACACCATCTTCCGCCAGGAGGAGGCGTCGCTGATCGTGCGCGCCGCCCACCAGGTGCTGGCCGGCCAGTGGCCCACCAGCGGGCGGTCCGCCGACGACGACTTCTTCTTCATCCGCCGCGAGGAGCCCGAGGCCGCGGTGGACCTGATCGAGGACCTGGTGGCGCGCCGGATCCCGGAGCGGTTCGGGCTCGTGGCCCACCGCGACATCCAGGTGCTGTCCCCGATGCACCGCGGCACCTGCGGCGCGGCCGCGCTCAACGCCCGGCTGCAGGAGGCGCTCAACCCGCCGGGGCCCCGGCGCCCCGAGCTACGCCGCGGCAACACCGTGTACCGCGTCGGCGATCGCGTGATGCAGCTGCGCAACGACTACGACCGCGAGGTGTTCAACGGCGACCT
>CAZOYV010000343.1:0-8458 GCA_964584075.1 uncultured Rickettsiales bacterium
GTGCATCAAGTGCCGCGTGTGCTACGAGGCCTGCCCCACGAAGTGGGCGGCCGTGCAGATCGCGTAGGGAGACCGACATGGCGAGGTTCACGGTCATCGGCCCGAAGGGGGCACGGCGGGAGCTCGAGGCCGAGGCGGGCGCCAGCCTGCTGCGGGTCCTGCTCGACGCCGGGATCGACGTGCCCCACCTCTGCTACCACGAGTCGCTGAGCGCCTACGGCGCGTGCCGGCTGTGCCTGGTGGAGGTCGTCAAGGGCAACAAGCGGACCCTGACGACGTCGTGCAACTACCCGGTCCGCGACGGCATCGAGGTCCACCACGACACCGACAAGGTGGTGCGCAACCGCAAGATGGTGCTGGAGCTGACCCTGGCCAAGAGCCCGGGGATCCCGGCGCTGCTGGATCTCGCCGAGGCCCACGGGCTGAAGCAGGACGAGGTCCGCTTCCCGCTCGATCGAGAGAACGACTGCATCCTCTGCGGGCTGTGCGAGCGGGTCTGCCGCGAGGCGGTCGGCGCCGAGGCGATCACCTTCAGCCAGCGCGGGGACCGCAAGGAGATCCAGACCCCGTTCGCGATCCCGACGATGGCGTGCATCGGCTGCGCCAGCTGCGCCCACATCTGTCCCACCGGCCACATCGTGGCCGAGGAGACCCCGCTGTGGACCAAGATCTGGGGCCGCCAGTTCAAGAAGGTGCTGTGCAGCCGGTGCGGCGCCCCGCTGGTCACCGAGGCCCAGCGCGACCACCTCGTGGAGCGGCGGGGCTTCGCCGACGACTACTTCGAGCTGTGCGACACCTGCAAGCGCACCGCGCAGGCCGCGCACTTCGCCACGGTGGGGAAGTAGCTCATGGAGAACCCCGCGATGACCGCCAAGAGGCTGTACGTCACCCCCGACCGCTGCACCGCGTGCCGCACCTGCGAGCTGGCCTGCGCGTTCCGCCACTCCAGCGCCGCCGTGCAGCCCCAGGCGACGCGGATCACCGCCCACGTGGTGGTCCCCGACGTGCAGAACGTCCCCCTGACCTGCCTGCAGTGCGACGACCCCGCGTGCGCCAAGGCCTGCCCCGTCGAGGCCCTGGTGCGCAACCCGCTCACCGGCGCGATCGAGGTCCTCGAGCAGCGCTGCGTGGGCTGCCGCCAGTGCGTCGCCGCCTGCCCGTTCGGCCAGGTCCGCTTCGACGCCGCCCGCACCAAGGCGTTCAAGTGCGACCTGTGCGGCGGCGACAACCCCTCCTGCGCCGCGTTCTGCCCGACCAAGGCCCTGATCTGGGAGTAGCCTCCTCGCCACCATCCCCGCCGCCGTCCACCGCGGCCCGCCGCCGGCGCGGCGCGTCGATCCCCGGGGCGTGCCGGCGCGGGGAACCGATGCGCCCCCGGGTCGTGGATGGGGTACGATCGGGACGGCGGCGGGAGGCAACCCATGCTCCGGACCACGCTCATCGCGATGTGCGCGCTGGCCACGCTGCTCGGCTGCCCCGCGACCTCCGACGACGACGCCGGGGACGACGACCTGGGCGACGACGACGCGGGCGACGACGACGCGGGCGACGACGACGCGGGCGATGACGACGACGTCGTGGTGTCACCCCCGCTGTCGCTGGTCGCCGCGGGCGGGACCCACACCTGCGGCATCCGCCCCGACGGCGAGATCGTCTGCTGGGGGAGCGACGCGCACGCGCAGCTGTCGTCGCCGGCGGGGACGTTCCGCCACGTCGCCGCCGGGTTCCCGCACAGCTGCGCCCTGTCCGTCGACGGCGCCGTGGCGTGCTGGGGCTGCGACGGGTGGGGCGACCACGGACAGTGCGACGCGCCGCCGGGACCGTTCGCCGGCGTCGCGGTGAGCAAGGACGAGGGCGCCTGCACCTTCGGGCTCCGCGCCACGGGCGTCGTCGAGCACTGGGGCCACACCCAGGACGGCCAGATGGTCCCGCCCGGGGACCGGTTCCGGATGGTCGACGCCGGGTCGTTCCACGCGTGCGGGATCCGGCTCGACGGGACCCTGCTGTGCTGGGGTGCCAGCTCCTCCGGCCAGCTCGACGCCCCCGGCGGGTCGTACACGTTCGTCTCCGCCGAGTCCGCCCACACCTGCGCGGTGGACGCCGACGGCGAGGTCGCCTGCTGGGGCCGCTGCGACCACGGGCAGTGCGACGCGCCGCCGGGGCCGTTCGCGCGGGTCGACACGGGGGCCTTCAGCACCTGCGGTCTGCGCCCGGACGGCAGCGTGGATTGCTGGGGAGACGACTCGAACGGGGAGGCCAGTCCCCCCGAGGGGACGTTCGTCGACCTCGCCACGGCCCACTGCCAGTCGTGCGCCGTCCGCGACGACGGCTCGTTCGAGTGCTGGGGATGTGACTCGGTCTCGCAGACCAGCTGCGACGACGGCGAGTGCACACCGCCCTGAACGTCATCGGCCGTCGGCGCCCGCCTCGTCGGGACGATCCCCGTAGACCTTCTGCCACGACCGCCAGAACGGGCAGAACCGCCCGTGGAACGCCACGAGCCTGCCCAGCGTGGAGTCGGGGTTGTTGCGGGCGTGGCGGCACAGCGGGCAGTGCTCGCAGCGGGCCGCCATCAGGCGGATCACCCTGCCGTGGGGTCGGTCCATGACGTGGTCCTCCGGTGGGCGCGAGGATAGCAGCCGCGGGAGCACCGATCGACCGGGACCGCAGCCCCCTCGTCGGTGCGCAGGACTGCGTGGCGATGCAGCACTACGCCCCGCATCGGTGCCATCGTGCTCCACTGCGGCCAGTGGAGGTGTCGCGGCCTTCGGGTCGCGGCCCGCTTGGACCCACGAGCGTCGACCAAGTCTCCCCCGATGACCATGGCGTCGTCCGGCACGGGTATCCCATCCCCGAACCGGCACGGTGCAGCCGTCCGACCGATCAGGAAATCTCGGCCCCTGCTCTCCGACCCGTGAGGAGGCCCGGAATCGCTGGACGCGATTCCGGGCCGACGAGAGCGAGGGCGAGTCCGTGACGGACGAGCCGAGCGGGGGTCGGAGAGCAGGGGCCGAGATTTCCCAGGGAGGACGGCGGAGGACTCGCGGTCCATTCGTGGGGGGAGTGCGCCGCGAAGGGAGGGAGGGAGGTCGGGTGCTCCCAGGCGAGGACGGCACCTGGGCTGTCGACAGCGGCCCCGGCTCAGCCGGGCGTGGCGCCGTCGAGGCGCATGTCGGCGCCGCAGCTGGGGCACGAGAACCGGGTCTGGCCCGGCGGCACCAGGATCGGCGTGCCGCAGCTGGTGCACGGGATCTGCGCCTGGGTCCAGTCGTTGGTGTGGCCGCACGACTCGCAGACGGTGCGCCTGGCGCCCTGCAGCACGGTCAGCGTGGTGCCGCAGCCCTGGCACGGCCGCTCGGTGCCCTGGGGCGGCTCGGCGGAGACGTACTCGCCGGACAGCCCGAACTCGGCGATCAGCTCGTCCTGCTGCTGCTGGTTCAGATACGGCAGCCAGCCCTGGATGAACGCCGAGGCGCCGATCTGGGTCAGCATCTCCTCGGGCGGGTGATCGGGGTGCATCTCGAGGTGCACGCGGTTGAGATCGAGGAACTTGGCGTTGTGGGCCTGGAACGCGTCGATCAGCCGCCGGAAGCTGGTGGGCTCGACCAGCCGCTGGCTGCCCATCCCGCCGGTCCACTGCAGCCCGCCCATCGCCATCTGCATCCCGTTCTCGAGCTGCTTGCACTCGGGGTCGAACGCCGCGGTGGAGTAGCACAGCGCGGTGTAGTCCAGCAGCTGGCTGCGGTACTCGGGGTCGCCGAGGCGCGGCGAGTACGACGCCGGGCAGGCCGTCATGTGCGCGTCGAACAGCTGCTTCTGCAGGTTCAGGTAGCTCTCCCGATCCCCGCTGGCGAGGGCCTCGCCGAGCCTGGGCGCGAGCTGGCGGTTGAGCTGCTCGTACTTGGGCCCCGGCTGGGCGGATCCACCCTGCTCGCAGGCGATCCGGAAGTCCCAGTCGGCCAGCGTGCCGCAGTAGTCGCAGTACATGTAGGCGGTCTTGGGCGGGGTCAGCTTGGACGCCCCGCAGGTGCGGCAGGTGACCCGCTTGAGCTGGCGCGGGCCGCTCTGCTGGGCGACGCCGCCGACGGTCACGGCGGTGGCCCCCGCCGCGTCGGCGATCGCCTCGGCGACGCCCGGGATGCTGGACTGGATCACCACCCCGCCCCCGGACTTGATCCGCTTGTAGATCAGGAAGAACGTCAGCGCCATGATGATGATCGGCAGCAGGGCCGAGCAGGCGATGATCAGGATCGTGAAGATGGTGATGCCGATGCCGGCGGCGGCTTCCATGTGACGTCTCCCCCGGGGTGCAGCCGTGGAAGCCCATCATAGGCGGAAAGCGGCGGCGCTGTCGTGCGGGCCCGGTCAGAACAGCGTCAGCTGGCCGGCGTCGGGCTTGCGCGCGGGCAGCTCGGCGGCCCGGCGATGCAGCAGGCGCTCCTCGATCGCCCGCAGGAACGGCGACGGCGTCATCTCGCGGACCTTGCCGCGCCACGCCCTGCGGCGGGCGTGGGTCAGGTGCAGCCGCCGCCGGGCGCGGGTCATCCCGACGAACAGCAGGCGCCGCTCCTCGGCCAGGTCGACGTCGTCGCCGGGGCCGAACCGCAGCGGCAGGATCCCGTCCTCGCAGCCGGCGACGAACACCACCGGGAACTCGAGCCCCTTGGCCGCGTGGAGCGTCATCACCGAGACGCGGTCGGCCCGCGGGTCCCAGTCCTCGCCGTCGTCCGAGGGCACCTGGAACGGCATCCCCGAGCGGGCCAGCGCCTCCTGCAGCGGCCCGGCAACGGCGCCGGCGCGGACCAGCACCGCGATGTCGGCGAACGACAGCTCGGCGCCCTCGTCGCCGCCGGCGGCGCGCCCGCTGTCGACCGAGAAGAACGAGTGGCCGCCGAGCAGCCCCTCGATCTGCTCGACGACGTACTCGGCCTCGGCGCGGTCGGTGGGCGCCTCGTGCAGCTCGATGAGCTCGGGCCGCTCCAGCAGCGCCTGCAGCGCCCGCTCGACCCCGTCCCCGCCGGCCAGCACCTGGCCCGCCCCCTCGACGATCGAGCGCCCCGAGCGGTAGTTGCGGGTCAGGCGGAACACCCGCGCGCCGGGCCGCTCCTCGCCGAAGCGGTGGAACAGCTGCACGTCGGCGCCGCGGAAGCCGTAGATCGCCTGGTCGGGGTCGCCGATCACGCACAGGTCGCCGTCGGGGGGGACCAGCGCGGCGAGCAGCCGCACCTGCTGGGCGTCCACGTCCTGGTACTCGTCCACCGAGACGTGGCGGTAGCGGGCGCGGACCGCCTCGCGGACCGCCGCGTGCTCCTCGAGCAGCGCCGCGCTGCGCAGCACCAGGTCGTCGAAGTCCAGCCAGCCGCGCGCGGCCAGCGCGCCCTGGTAGGTCTCGCCCAGCGCCGCCAGCTCGTCGTCGGCCTCGCCGGTGCGCCGGGCCCGCGACAGCGCCGCGAGCCGTGACGCCGCCCGGCGCTCGGTCAGCCCCGCGATCTCCCGCAGCAGCGCCACCCGCTCCTCGTCGTCGGCGACGCGGAACCCGGCGGGCAGGCCGGCCTGCCCCGCGAACTCCGACAGCAGCGCGTGGCCCAGCCCGTGGAACGTGGTGACGGTGACGTCCTCGGCGGCCTCCGGCGCCAGGACACGTAGCCGCCCACGCAGCTCCGTGGCGGCCCGGCGGGTGAAGGTGATCGCCAGGCAGGCGTCGGGCGCCGCCTCGCCGCTGGCCAGCAGGTGGGCCAGCCGGTGGGTCAGCGTGCGGGTCTTGCCCGAGCCCGGGCCGGCGACGATCATCACCGGCCCGGCGAGCACCTCGGCCGCGGCGCGCTGCTCGTCGTCCAGCGCGTCGAGCAGGCACGCCGAGCGCGGCTCGTCCACCGCGGCGGCGGCGTGGGCGAAGAGCGGGAGGTCGGCGTCGAGGGGGGGGCATGGGTTCCCGGCCTCGGTCCCGGCCCCGGCCTCGGTCCCGGCCCCGGTCCCGGCCTCGGTCCCGGCCCCGGCCCCGGCCCCGGCCCCGGCCTCGGGTACGGCCCTCGGCACCGGCTCCGGCAGCCGGAACAGCAGCCCGCCCCGCCTGCGGTCCCCCAGCTCCGCTTCCCGGAACAGCCGGATCACCCCGTACTCGCCGTCGTACCCCGCCTCGCGGATCACCTCGCGGCGCCGCAGCCGCGCGATCGCCTCCGACAGCAGCGACGAGCTCGCCGCGCGGACGTCCTCCAGCGGGGCCGCGGTCAGCACGTGCAGCTCGGGACCCACCGTGCGCACCAGGTGCTCGTAGATCCGGGCCACGCGCTTGCTCTTGGGGCCGACGCCCTCGATCTCGCCGATCACCTCGGGCAGCGGCACCAGGCTCTGGACCTCGCCCGCGGTGGCGGGGGGCGGCGCGTCCGCGGCGCGGTCGGCGAGCTCCTCGACGCGGTGCATCACCCCCACCGTGACCGGCTTGCCGCACACCGGGCACCGCCCCCCGAGGCGGCGCGTCTCCGCGGGGGTCAGCCGCACGTCGCACTTGCGGTGGCCGTCCAGGTGGTACTTGCCCTCCTCGGGGTAGAACTCCACCGTCCCGAGGTAGCCGTCCCCGGTCTGCAGCGCCGCGAACATCGACCCGTAGTCCATCGCCGAGTCGAACCAGCACGCCTCGCGGCCCAGCACCGGCGGGGAGTGGGCGTCCGAGTTGGAGACCAGCCGGTAGCGGTCCAGCGACGAGACCCGCCAGTTCATCTCGGGGTCGGACGACAGCCCGGTCTCCACGGCGAAGATGTGGTCGGCCAGGTCGCCGTAGCACTCGGCGATCGAGTCGAACCCGGACTTGCTCCCCAGCGCCGAGAACCACGGCGTCCAGATGTGGGCCGGGATCAGGTGGCAGCCCTGCCCGGCCTGCAGCGTGATCTCCAGCAGGTCGCGGGAGTCGAGCCCCAGGATCGGCCGCCCGTCGGAGCGCAGGTTGCCGACCTTCTCCAGCGCCGCGGTGAGGCGCTCCGCGGCCGGCAGGTCCGGCGCATGGATCACGTGGTGGACCTTCCGCGTCCGCTCGCCCTGCTTGTAGATCGTCGAGATCTCCACGCTGAGCAGGAACCGCGTGGGGCCGGCGCAGGCCCGCGGCAGCCCCTCCTCGACCTGCCGCTCGATCTCGGGCAGCAGGCGGAACAGCCCCGGCTCGGCGGGCACCAGCTGCTCGCGGAGCTCCGCCATCCACCCCGGGTGGGTGAAGTCGCCGGTGCCCAGCACCGCCAGCCCCTTCTTGCGGGCCCAGTGGGACAGGTGGTACAGGTCGCAGGTCCTGGCCGTGGCCCGCGAGAACCGCGAGTGGATGTGCAGGTCGGCGTAGAACGACATGGAGCGGGCGGTCAGTCCTCGATCCGCACGACGGTCAGCGTCTGGTCCATGTTGTCGGCCAGGTAGGCGTACTTTCCCATCGCCCACACGCCGTGGGGGCCGTCGGCCATCTGCACGGTGACGTCCAGCGGGGCGCCGCCGATCAGCGTCATCGCGGCCGGGTTGGTCGCGTCGATCACCGCCAGCCCGCCCTGGGCGTTGGCGCCGAGCAGGACCTTGCCGTAGCTCGTGCCGTCGATCGTGTGCGGCCCGGCGTTGTACGCGTCGTAGAACCCGTCGGCGGTGGAGACCGAGGACAGCGACGACAGGTTGGAGGCGTCGCTGGCGTCGATCGCGAACAGGCCGGCGCCCCAGTCGGCGTAGTACACCACGCTGCCGTCGACGGCGACGCCGAGGCCCCAGGGCTCGTGGCCGGGCGTCCCGGCGTCGTAGAACGTGCCCAGCGGGCCCGCGGGGGAGCCGGTCGAGATGTCGAACGCGGTCAGCGTCCCCTCGCCCCCGCCGCAGAAGCAGATCGCGTTGGTACAGGCCAGGCTGACGCAGGCCTCGCCGGGGATCGCCAGCGACCCGGACGGGGTGGGCGCCTTGGCCCCGTCGACCAGCTGCTCGACGGCCCCGTCGAGGCCGTCGCCGCCGCCGATCACCAGGTCGCCCTCGAAGTTCAGCGCCACCGAGTCGACCCGCGGGACGGCGGTCGAGGCGTAGGTCCACGCCACGGTGGGCTGGGCCGGGTCGGCGAGATCGAGCTTGAGCAGGCCGCCGTCGCGGTCCGCGACGAAGGCGTGGCCGCCCGACAGCGCCACGTCCCACGCCTCGTCGCTGGAGGGCACGGTGTGGACCACCGCCGGGCTGGACACGTCGGAGACGTCGACCACCACGATGCCGGTGGCCTTGGCCGCCACGTAGCAGTGCGCTCCCGCGCAGGCCAGGTCCTCGGCGTAGGTCACCTCGACGTAGCCCGGGATGTCGCCGTAGACGTACGGGTCGGTGTCGTCGTCGCCGCTGTCGTCGTCGCCGCTGTCGTCGTCGGCGGTGTCGTCGTCGGCGGTGTCGTCGTCGGCGGTGTCGTCGTCGGCGGTGTCGTCGTCGGCGGTGTCGTCGTCGGCGGTGTCGTCGTCGGCGGTGT
>CAZOYV010000344.1:0-8371 GCA_964584075.1 uncultured Rickettsiales bacterium
CCTCGGTGCAGGCGATCTACGTGCCCGCCGACGACCTGACCGACCCGGCACCGGCGACCACGTTCGCCCACCTGGACGCCACCACGGTGCTGAGCCGCCAGATCGTGGAGCTCGGGATCTACCCCGCGGTGGACCCGCTGGACTCCACCAGCCGGATCCTCGAGCCGCAGGTGATCGGCGAGCGGCACTACCGCACCGCGCGCAACGTCCAGCAGATCCTGCAGCGCTACAAGGACCTGCAGGACATCATCAACATCCTCGGCATGGACGAGCTGACCGAGGAGGACAAGCTGATCGTGTCCCGCGCGCGCAAGATCCAGCGGTTCCTCAGCCAGCCGTTCCACGTCGCCGAGGCGTTCACCAGCCTCCCCGGCGTGTACGTCCAGCTCGAGGACACGATCCGCGGCTTCGAGGAGATCGTCGAGGGCAAGCACGACGAGCTGCCGGAGCAGGCGTTCCTGATGGTCGGGACCATCGAGCAGGCCCAGGAGAAGGCCGAGAAGATGCTCAAGGACCTGGAGGACTAGGGCGATGGCCGACGAGGGCGGCGCGTTCCAGCTCGAGGTGATCACCCCGAGCGCCACGGTGTTCGAGGGGGAGGTCCAGGCGGTCACCGCGCCGGGGTTCCTCGGGCAGTTCGGCGTGCTCCCCGGGCACGTGCCGTACATCACGGCGATGCGGCCGGGGCTGCTGACCTTCGAGCACGGGGGCGAGATCCATCGCTTCGTGCTCGGGCACGGCTTCGCCGAGGTCGGCGAGGGCTCGCTGCGGCTGCTCACCGAGCGGTACGAGGACGCCGCGGGGATCGACGTCGAGGCCGCGACGAGGGAGATGCAGGCTGCCGAGCAGGTGATGCTCGAGCGGCAGCCCAACGACCCCGAGTACCTCGACGCCAAGGCCACGCAGGAGCGTCAGGTGGCGCGGCTGATCGCCGCTGGCGCCCGTCCCGACGCGGGCTGAGGCGGCGGCTCGGAGGGGGCCCTTGCTCGAGACCGGCGAGCGCTTCGGCGACTACCAGCTGCAGGAGCTGCTCGGGATCGGCGGCATGGCGCGGGTCTACCGCGCCCAGCCCGTCGACGGCGGCTCCGTCGTGGCGCTCAAGATCATCCGCCAGCACGTCGCCTCCAACCCGCGCCTGGTGCGAGCGCTGATCAACGAGGCCCGGCTGGGCACGATGCTGCACCACCCCAACGTGGTGGAGACGTTCGAGTTCGACAACATCGGCGACCGCTACTACATCGCGATGGAGTACGTCGACGGCTACACCGTCCGCGAGGTGCTGCAGCGCTCCCCCCAGCGCGGTCCGCTGCCCAAGGCGGTGGTCGCCGCGGTGATGGTCGAGGTCTGCGAGGCGCTGTCCTACGTCCACGGGGTGGTCGACGACCGCGGGAAGCCGATCCACCTGATCCACCGCGATCTGAAGCCGAGCAACGTGATGATCGCCCTGGACGGGGCGGTCAAGCTGATGGACTTCGGGCTGGCCAAGGCCGACACCCACGAGTTCGACACCACGCTGTCGAAGATGACCAAGGGCACGCCGCTGTACATGAGCCCCGAGCAGGTCCGGCGGCGGCCGCTGGACCACCGCTCCGACGTGTTCGCGCTGGGCTCGCTGCTGGCCGAGATGATCACCGGCCGCCCGGTGTTCCGCGCCGACGTGCTGGCCAAGGTGCTGCTCAAGGTCGTGCGCGGCGACACCGCCGGCGCGCTGAACGTGGTGGAGACGCGGTTCCCCGAGGTGCTGCCGGTGTGCCGTCGCGCGCTGGCGGTGGAGCCGGAGCAGCGCTACCCCGACGCCGCGGAGATGGCCCGCGCGCTCCGCGCGGCCGCGGCGAGCCTCGAGGACCCGGCTCTGGGCCCCTGGCTCGACGACTGGATGCGCTGACCGTCCGCTACGTCTTCTCCGTGCGCTCGGTCCACTCCTCGGTCTCCAGCGTCCGCAGATCGGTGACCTCGTCGTGGCTGTCGTCGAGGATGCTGACGGTCGGGCCGAGGGTGGTGTCCAGCGACTCCTCGAGGCTCGACAGCCCGAGGGTCGCCTCGCGGTCCGGCGCCTCGCCGGACAGCACCTGGCGGATCAGCGGCACCGCGATCCCGGCGTACTGCTCGTGCTCCTCGAGCCGCGTGGTGACCAGCGCCGCGGCGCGCATCTCGGTCAGCGCCATCAGCGTCCGCTCCAGCTCCAGGCCGCTCTGCCGCGCCAGCGCGCGGATCGGCATCGCCTCGCGGGACTGGGACAGCGCGCGCAGCACCTGCTGGTGCTCGTGGGGGATGCTGCCCAGCCAGTGCTGCAGGCTGGCGACCAGCGGCCGCGGGAGATCGTCCAGCGCGGCGAGCATCTTCGCGGGGTTGCGCGAGGCCCGGGTCGCCGAGGCCCCCGAGACGGGCAGCGCCCCGGCCTCGGCGAGGTGCTTGAGGACCTGCATCAGCAGCCCCGGGATCCCCCCGGTCCGCACCGCGAGCCGGCGGACGAAGGTGTTGTCCGTGCTCGTCGGCGCGCCGAGCAGCGCGCCGAGCACCTGGGCCACCTCCGGGACCCCGATCGGAGCCATCCGGATCACCAGCCGCCGGGGGCCGAGCTGGGCCTGGTCGGGGACCCACGCCGGGGGCGCGGTCTGCACCGCGGTGTCGTACGTCGTGGCGATGCTGATCGGGTAGCTGCCCGCGCCGCCGCGCCCCCGCAGCGCCAGGCGCCGGGCCAGCCCCTCGGTGGTGCGGTCGGCGAGGTGCAGGTCGTCGATCGTGACCAGCACCGGGGCGTGCTGGGAGATGCGGCGCAGCAGCGCGTCCACCGCCTCGTTGGGCGCCGCTGGCGGGTCCGTGCCGGTCTCGTCGCCGATGTCGAGGTACACGGGGAAGGTCTGGATCAGGGCCTGCTTGACCGGGCCGGGCAGCCGCATCAGCTCCCGCGGGTGGTTCTTGCGCAGCCACTCGACGGCCTCCACCAGGATGCCGAAGAACCCCTCGAGGCGGGCACGGGTCCGGCTCGAGCAGCGCCCCGAGAGCGCGACCATCCCGAACCCGCGGGCCACGTGGCGCAGCTCGCGCAGCGCCCGCGACTTGCCGAACCCGGGGGGGCCGCCGACCCAGATCACGGAGTGGCGGCCGCCCGTCGTCGACGCCGTGCAGAGCAGCTCGCGGGCCGCGCCGAGGGAGTCGTCGCACCCGACGAACGGCGGCTCGACGAACACCCCCGAGGGCTCCGTGGAGTAGCTGCCCTCGTCCACGTCGAGCTCGTCGGGGAGCAGCACCTCGCTGCTCGGGGCGTCGCGCTGCAGCGCGACGATCAGGGCCGAGACCGACCGCGGGCGCAGCCCCAGGTCGTCCTGTACCAGCGTCCGGCACAGGGTCGTCCAGTAGGGGGCGTCCGGGGCCAGCCCCTCGAGGTTGAGGCTGGCGACGGGCACGTGCGAGCTGTCCCCGCCGGCCCCCGCCTCCCCGCCGGTGAGCATCGCGGCGAGCAGCTGGCCGAGGCCGAACAGATCGGCCGAGACCCCGGGGGAGCCCCCGCTGCCGAGCTCGGGCGCGTCGAGGGCGTCCGGGTCCAGCTCCGGATCGGGGGCCAGGTCCCCCTGGGCCCACAGGCCCGGGATCTGCTCCATCCGCAGGTGGCCGTCCTGCTCGACGCGGAAGAACCGGGGCGACAGCGACAGGTGCAGCCACCCGTGGGCGTGGAGGTGCTCGAGCATCAGGGCGGCCTGCAGGAACAGCGAGCCGACCTGCAGCATGCGCTCGGGGATCCCCGGCCGCAGCCGGGACCACAGCGCGCGGTCGAGGGGCTCTCCGGCGCCACGCGAGGTGATGCGGTACGGGTGGCCGGCGCTGTGGCCGGCCTCCAGCACCGCCGCGATCTGGGGGTGCCGGACGCGCGCCAGCAGCCGGGTGCGCTCCTCGAAGATCCGCGCCTTGCTGGCGGTGCGGCTGTGCAGCGCCGTGCACAGCCCCGGCTGCAGGGAGCGCTGGTCGACGGTGGTGTACAGGTGGACCGGGCCCTCCGCGGCGATCTCCTCGCGGAGCTGGTGGGTCCCCAGCAGCTGGCCCGGCGCGAACGGCGATCTGGTCTTGCCGCGACCCGTGCCTCGCGCGCGCTTGCCCGCCATCACCGAACCCCTCACCGACCCCCGAGTCCCCATGATCGCAGACCCGCGCCGGCTCGTCGACGGGTTCCCGCCGCGACCGGCCGTTGTGAGATCCGATGGTGGGTGGGACACTGATGGTGGCGGGGCGTCCCCCGGGAGGATGGCGATGGACGGGACCGGTCGAGATGGGGCGCGGATCGCAGCGCAGGCGCTGGTGATCCTGGCGCTGGCCGTGGGGTGCGAGGGCGGCGACGCCTGCTCGGGGCTGCTGGGCCAGGCGGGGGACGAGGAGCCCAACCGGCCCCCGGCGGTCCCGGTGGTGGCGATCTATCCCGACCTGCCGATGGGCCACGAGACGCTCAAGGCCTCGGTGGAGAACTTCAACGACGACCCCGACGGGGACGATCTGACCTACTCCTACGACTGGTACCGCGAGGGAGAGCTGCAGGAGGACCTCAGCGGAGCGCTGGTCAGCGACGCCCTGACGAGCCGCGGCGAGCACTGGACCGTCGAGGTGTGGGCCGACGACGGGGAGTACCTCGAGGGCCCCGGCGTGGCCACCACCGTGGTGGGCAACACCCCGCCGGACGCGCCCAAGGACGTGCGCGTCGAGCCCGAGGCCCCGCTGGCCGGCGAGGCCCTGGTTTGCACCGGCGTGTTCGAGACCCCCGACGCCGACGGCGACGAGGTCTGGGCCGAGTTCCAGTGGTACCTCGACGGCAAGAAGACCCCGGCGTGCTGGGCCGAGCTGCCGGCGGACTTCACCGCGTCGGGCGAGCAGTGGATCTGCGAGATGATCGCCACCGACGGGATGGACGACCGCAGCACGTTCTCGGAGCCGGTGGACGTACCGTAGCTTCCTGCTACCATCGTCGCATGGTGCGCATCCCACGAGTGTCTCTGTTCTGGCTCCTGACGCTGCTGCTGTGGACCCTCGGCGGCTGCCCCACCGCGGCGGACGACGACGACGACACCACCGCCGCCGAGCCCGAGCTGCTGGGCATCGGGGTGGCCCCCAACGACCCGGTCCTGACCCTGGGCGACGAGGTCCAGTTCGAGGCGAAGGCGTTCTACGACGACTACACCAACGAGGTGATCACCGCCGACGTCAGCTGGGTCAGCACCGACGACCGTGTCGCCACGGTGGGCAGCGGCGGGGGCGACGCCGGCGTGGCCACCGCGCTGGAGGCGGGCCAGACCGAGATCGTGGCGACCTATGCCGACGGCGTCAGCGCCAAGGTCACGCTGACCGTCTCGGGCTCCGAGGTCACGGGGGTCGAGCTGACGCCGTCGCAGCTGGAGCTGCACGCGGGGGACACGGCGCAGATCTCGGCGATCGCCCACTTCGCGGACGGCAGCGCCGGCAACGTGGCGGGGAGCTGTGGCTGGTCCAGCGACGACCCGGGGGTGGCCTCGGTGGACGGAGGTGGGGAGGTCACCGCGGAGGCGGTCGGCGAGACGCTGATCCACGCCAGCTACGAGGACTTCCCGATCGCGCCGGTGGCGGTGACGGTGCTGGACGACGAGATCCCGCTGCCCGAGCCCGACCTGCGGATCACCAGCCTCGACGCCGCCGTCAGCGGCGACGAGGTGACCTACACGGTGACGGTGGCCAACGACGGCGACGGCTACGCCGGCAACTTCTACGTCAACCTGTACCTCGACGCCGGCGGCGCGCCCGACCCCGACGATCCCTACGACGGGTGGGCCTGGGTCCCCGGCCTCGGCGGCGGCGAGAGCACGCTGGCGGTGGCCGACGTCGGCCCGGTCGGGGAGGGGACCTACGCCTCGTGGGCCTACGTCGATCCCGACGAGTGGATCGACGAGAGCAACGAGGGCAACAACACCGCCGGGCCCGAGACCGTGGTGGTCGAGCCCGAGGCGCCCGCGGACCCCGACCTGGCGATCACCCTGTTCGACGGCCTGACCGATGGCGACTACACGCTGTACGAGATCGAGGTGACCAACAGCGGCGGCGCCGACAGCGGGTCGTTCTACCTCGACCTGTTCTACGACAGCATCTACGAGCCGGTGATGGGCGACTACGGCGACGCCTACGTGTCGGTGCCGTCGCTGGCCCCCGGGGCGAGCTACACGTGGGATCCCGACGTGGAGCAGGGGCCGAAGATCGTGTGGGACTCGTGGCTGCTGGTGGACACCGACGATGCGGTGCAGGAGTCCGACGAGGGCAACAACGTCGGCTACCTGGAGCTGTGGCCGTAGGAGCGGAAGAGGGGGCTACTGCCCCGTGATCCACACGTCGTCGACGAACCAGCCGAGGTAGTCGTTGCTGACCTCGTCGACGCTGTCGAAGTGGAACCGGACCTGGATCTTCTTGCCGGCGTAGCCGCTCAGCGACAGCTGCTTGGACTCGTAGCTCGTCGAGGTGCCGTCCTTCTCCCACACGGTGGTCCAGTCGGCGTAGCCGCCGGCCTCGGTCGAGACCTCGACCCAGGCGCGGTCGTAGCTGGCGTCGGTCTCGCAGTCCAGCAGCTGCTCCCAGGACAGCTGGGGGCCGGTGGTCCACGTCAGGTCCAGCGTCGGGGACTGCAGGGTGCCCTGCTCCTGCTGGCCGGTGTCGTAGTTCAGCGTCGTGTCGCTGCCGAACCACGCCGCCCAGCTGCCGCTGACGGCCTCGAGGTCGGACAGGTGCCACAGCCCGGTCATCGACCAGCCGGGGGCGCCGCCCTCGAAGTCCTCGATCAGGTCGATCGGCTCGGGCGGGGTGCTGTCGTCGTCGTCGCCGGCGTCGTCGTCGCCGGTGTCGTCGTCGCCGGTGCCGCCGAAGGTGGCGTCGACCACGTTGGACAGCGGGGAGATGTTCTCGGACTCGTCCTCGACCTTGACCGCGAAGTAGGTTGTGCCCTCGGGGTCCAGCCCGCCGACCTCGACGCGCTCCTCGGTGCCCGGCATCTGCGGCCCGCCCAGCGTCGCCGCCTCGCTCTGGTAGAAGTTGTCCGCGGTGATCGGCTCGGGACCGAAGCGCAGGTCGTAGCGCGCGGCGAGCCCCTCGTCGCCGTCGTCGCCGGTGGCGGTGAAGGTCAGCACCACGGAGTCCTCGAGCACCTCGGCGACCTTCAGATCGTCCACCGCGTCCGGCGCCTGGTGGTCGACGGTGTGCCCGCCGCCGAACGTGACGCCCTTGTACAGCCGCTTGAACTCGGCCATCTTCAGGTCGAAGATCCCGTCGTCGGGGCCGTTGTCCGGCGGCTCGACCTCGCCCCACGGGTTGCGCAGCGTGACGTACAGATCGCCGTCCTCGTCGGTGCCCGCGCCGAGCACCGAGTAGGCGTGCCAGGCGTAGATCTTGGTGCCCTCGTAGTCGACCCCGTCGTCCTTGCCGAACGTGCCGGCCGCCACCGGCTTGTGCTGCTCGATGTTGCGGTTGATCGAGTCGACGACGGTCTGGTCGCTCATGTGCTTCAGCGTGCGGTAGTTGGCGTTGCTGCCGGTCAGCGCCTGGAACACGTCGCCGACCCAGCCGCCGTTGCCGATCTCCTCGTAGCCGCCGTGCCACTCGGCGTAGGCCTTCTCGACCAGCGACGGCCACCACTCCTCCTTGCCGCTGCGGGTGTCCAGCGAGCGCATGTAGGTGACCTTGCTGCCCTTGCGCACCAGGTCGGCGTCGACCTCGATGTCCTGGGGGTCGCCCCAGGCGTCGTAGAACCGCACCACGAAGTGGGTCAGCGCGCCCTTGTCGTCGCGGACCTCGCGGATCAGCCCGTCCTTGATCGCGTCGTCGTGGTCGATGAACAGCGTCGCGCTCAGCGCCGCGGGGAAGTAGCAGTCCCCCATCGCGCCCTGCTCGGTGTCGTCCCAGCGCAGGTCGCCCTCGTCGGCGAGCTCGTCGAACAGGCTGCCGCTGCCCGCCGTGTAGTCGTACTCGGCGTGCTTCTCCAGCGGCGTCGGGTCGTCGATCTCGCGCATGTTGGTCAGGTCTGCGATGGCCGGGTACCAGACCGCGTCGGCGAGCTCGTAGTCCTCGGACTTGATGTTGATCCCGGGGATCCACAGCGCCTCGGGGATCGGCGGCGGGTCCTCGACCACCACCGCCTCGGTGCGCAGCATCGTCAGGCTCGGGGAGTAGTCCTTGCCGTCGTCGGGGCCCTCGCAGGCGAGGAGGGACAGGGCGAGGAGGGACAGGGCGACGAGGGCGACGCGGGCCGCCAGGGTGCGGGGGGCGAGTCGGTGCATGGAGCTCCTCCGGTCCGGCCAGGGACGGGTGCCGCACTGTAGAAGGGGGGGGACTCCCCACCTTTTGTCAATGAGCGATTCCAGGCCCATGGCGGCCG
>CAZOYV010000345.1:0-8263 GCA_964584075.1 uncultured Rickettsiales bacterium
AGAGCGAGCGGGGAGTACCCCTTGCACTCGCCAGCTGGACACAGGTTTCTCACGATCCCCCCCCGCGGGGGTGGGCCTTGCGGTGGACCTCGACCAGCCGCTCGCGCGTCACGTGGGTGTAGATCTCGGTGGTCGAGATGTCGGCGTGGCCGAGCAGCGCCTGCACGGCCCGCAGGTCCGCCCCGCGCTGCAGCAGGTGGGTGGCGAACGAGTGGCGCAGCTTGTGGGGGCTCAGCGGCGCCGCGATGCCCGCGCGCACGGCGTGCTTGCGGATCATCTTCCACATCGACTGCCGCCGGATCGCCCGCCCCGAGGGGCCCGGGAACAGCGCCTGGCCGTGGGCCCCGGGCAGCACCGGGCGGCCGCGCCGCAGGTAGTCTCCGAGGGCCTCCATCGCCTTGCTGCCCATCGGCACCAGCCGCTGCTTGTCGCCCTTGCCGCGCACCATCAGCAGCTGGGCGTCCTCGCGCAGGTCGGTGAACGTCAGCCCGCACAGCTCGCTGATCCGGATCCCCGTGGCGTACAGGATCTCGAGCACCGCGGCGTCGCGCCGCCCCCGGGGCGTGCTGCGGTCCGGCGCGCCCAGCAGCGCCTCGACCTCGTCCAACGAGACGGTGCGGGGCAGCGGGCGGCCCCAGCGGGGGGCCTGGAGCGTCTCGCTGGGGTCGAACGGGACCTGCTCGTCGTCCACCAGGAACCGGAACCAGCCCCGCACCGAGCTGACGTGCCGCGCCACCGAGCGGGCCCCGAGGCCGGTGTCGCCGAGGTGGATCAGGAAGTCCAGCAGGTGATCGCGGGTCACGTCCCCCACCCCGCCGACGCCGCGCGCGCCGAGGTACGCCACCAGCTTGGTCAGGTCGCGGCCGTAGGCGGCCACGCTGTGGCGGCTCAGGTTGCGCTCCACGCGCAGGTGGTCGAGGTAGACGTCGAGGGCCTCCTCGGGGCTCACCGCCGGCCTCCCGCCGCGCTCCCCTCCCCGTCCCCGGCCAGCGGGTCCGGGGGGGGCAGCTGGCCCTGGTCGCGCAGGAACCCGATCACGCCGCCGGCGATCGCCTGCGCGGCCTCCTCCTGGTAGGCCCGGGTGCGCGCCCGGCGCTCCTCCTCGGGGTTGCTCAGGAAGCACAGCTCGACCAGCACCGCGGGCATCTCGGCGCGCACCAGCACCGCGAACAGCGCCGTACGCAGCCCGCGGTCGCGGACCTCGCCGTCGCCGTAGAACTCCTCGAGCCCCCCGACCAGCTCGCGGTGGACCCGCTCGGCCAGCGCCCGCGAGGCGGCGACGTTGCCGGTCAGCCGCAGGTCGCTGAGGATGTTCTCCAGATCGGTGGGCAGGTCCTCGGCGTTGAGGTTCTCGCGCACCGCCAGCCGCTCGGCGGCCTCGTCCGTGGCGGTGTCCAGGTAGTAGGTCTCGATCCCGGTCGCCCGCGCGTCCTCGGCCCAGTTCATGTGCAGGCTGACGAACACGTCGGCCTCCGCCGCGTTGGCCATCCGCGGGCGCCGCACCAGGTCGAGATCCTGGTCCGCCTCCCGCGCGATCACGGCGTCCACCAGCCCCGTCTCGGTCAGCTGCCGCCGCAGGTGCTCCGCCACCGACAGCACCAGGTCCTTCTCCACCACCCCCGAGGGTCCCACCGCCCCCTCGTCCCCGCCCCCGTGCCCCGGATCGATGAACACCAGCGGCCGGCGCTTCTCCTTCGAGTTCGAGCCGTCCGGCGCACCGGCCGGGTTGGAGTCCGAGTTCGTGATCGAGTCCGAGACCGAGTTCGAGCTCGAGTCCGAGCTCGAGTCCCCCGCCCCCTTCTGGCACCCCCCCATGGCCAGCAGCCCGCATACCACCCCCAGCGCCAGCACCGGCCTCATTCCCCGTCGACCCCCGCCAGCTTGCGCAGCCGGTCCAGGTGGTTCAGCGCCTCGATCGGCGTGATCGCCTCCACCGGGATCTTGCGCAGCTCGGCCACCACCTTGCCCTCGCGGTCGCCGAACAGGTCCAGCTGCGGCGAGCGCGACGCCGTGCGCCCCTTGTGCCGCGCCAGCTTGGGCCCGCCGACCTCGTCGACCGCCTCGCGCTCCAGGTTGGCCAGGATCTCTCGCGCCCGCTCCAGCACCCCGTCGCCGAGCCCCGCCAGCCGCGCCACCGCGATGCCGTAGCTGCGGCTCGCGCCCCCCTCGCGCAGGGTCCGCAGGAACACCACGTCGTCGCCCCACTCGGCCACCGCGACGTTGAGGTTGGCCACCCGCTCGCAGGTCCGCGCCAGGTCGACCAGCTCGTGGTAGTGCGTCGCGAACAGCGTGCGGCAGCCGATCGCGTCGTGGATGTGCTCGGCCACCGCCCAGGCGATCGCCAGGCCGTCGAAGGTCGACGTCCCGCGCCCGATCTCGTCGAGCAGCACCAGCGAGCGGCGCGTCGCCTGCTGCAGGATCCCGGCGGTCTCGGTCATCTCGACCATGAACGTCGACTGCCCGCGGGCGATGTCGTCGCTGGCCCCGACCCGCGTGAAGATGCGGTCGCAGACGCCGACGTGGGCCGCGCTGGCCGCCACGAAGCTGCCCATCTGGGCCATCAGTGCCGCCAGCGCGACCTGGCGCATGATCGTCGACTTGCCGGCCATGTTGGGGCCGGTGAGGATCACCAGCGCCGCCTCGGCGGTGTCGAGGTGGAGGTCGTTGGGCACGAACCGCTCGTCGAGCCGCATCCGCTCGATCACCGGGTGGCGGCTGGCCTCCAGGTGGATCACCTCGCCGTCGTCCAGCGTCGGCCGCACGTAGTCGTGGCGCACCGCCACCTCGGCCAGCGCGGCGAGCACGTCCAGCGCCGCCAGCCGCCCGGCCAGCGCCGCCAGCGCCCGCCCGTGGCCGGCGATCTCCTCGCGCAGCTCCCGGAACAGCTCGGCCTCCAGCGCCACGCGGCGGTCCTCGGCGCCCAGCACCTTGGCCTCGAAGTCCTTCAGCTCCGGCGTGTAGAACCGCTCGGCGTTGGCCAGCGTCTGCTTGCGGATGTAGTCCTCGGGGACCATCGGCAGGTTGGGCCTGGTCACCTCGATGAAGTAGCCGAAGACCTTGTTGAACCGCACCTTGAGGCTGTTGATCCCGGTGCGCTCGCGCTCGGCGCGCTCCATCCTGGCGATGGCGCCCTTGCCCTCGCTGGCCAGCTCGACCAGCTCGTCCAGCTCGGCGTGGAACCCGGGGCGGATCGTACCGCCGTCCTGCATCCGCGCCGGCGGCTCGTCGACCAGCGTGCGGCGGATCCGGTCGCGGGCGGCCCGCACCGGGTCCAGCGGCGCGAACGCGGCCATCGGTGCGGTGTCGCTGCGATCGAGCAGCCCGTTGATCGCCGGGACCTGCTCCAGCGAGCTGGCCAGCGCCACCAGGTCGCGGGCCGTCGCGGAGCCCGCCGAGAGCTTGCCGCCGAGGCGCTCGATGTCGTGGATCGGCTCGAGCCGGGCCCGCAGGTCGCCGCGCAGCTCGTGCTCGGCGTGCAGCAGCGCCACCGCGTCCAGCCGCGCCTCGATGGTGCCCACGTCGATCAGCGGCGCTCCGATCCACTCGCGCAGCATCCGCGCCCCCATCGCCGTGACGGTGGCGTCCAGCAGGTGCAGCAGCGAGCCCTTGCGCCGCCGCTCGGGGCCGGCGCGGAACAGCTCCAGGTTGCGCCGCGTGGCGGGGTCGAGGACCAGCGCGGTGTCCAGGTCGTAGGGCACCAGCTGCATCACGTGGTCGAGCTTGTCGACGCGGTTGAGCCGCAGGTACTCGAGGATCGCGCCGCACGCGCCGATGCCCGGGCCGAAGCCGTCGACCCCGAGGCCGTCGAGGTCGGCCAGCCCCATCGCGCGGGGCAGCTCCTCGCGGGCCGCCTCGGGGTCGAAGAACGGCTCCGGGAGGTGGTTGACCAGCACCTGCCGCGCGGCCCACGGGGCCATCAGCCCGGGGTCCTCGCGGGCCCCGTCGGGGAGCAGCACCTCGCGCGGCTCGAGGCGGTCGACCTCGGCGGCGACGGCCTCGTCGCTGCCGAGCTCGGTGGCGCGGAACTCGCCGGTGGAGATGTCGATGAACGCCAGCCCGATCACGTCGCCCTGGCGGGCCAGCGCCATCAGGTAGTTGCCCTGCTCGCGGGACAGGCTCTCGGGGTCGGTGACCAGCCCCGGTGTGACGACCTCGGTGATCTCGCGCTTGACGATCCCCTTGGCCTTGCGGGGGTCCTCGACCTGATCGCAGACCGCGACCTTGTGCCCCTGCTCGACCAGCCGCCGCAGGTAGCCGCGCGCCGAGTGGTGCGGCACCCCGCACATCGGGATCGCCTCGCCCTGGTGCTTGTCCCGCGAGGTCAGCGTCAGGTCCAGCGCACGGGCCGCCGTGACCGCGTCCTCGAAGAACATCTCGTAGAAGTCCCCCATGCGGAAGAACAGGATCGCGTCCGGGTGCTGCTCCTTGACGGAGAGGTACTGCCGGACCATCGGGGTGGCCTTCGGCTCGGCCTGGTTCTCGTTGCGCGCCACCGGGGGTCCCTTCCCAGGATGGAAGTCCCCAAGGTACGGCGGCTGGTGGAGGGGTTCAAGGAAAAGAGGTACAGTGGCGCGCTGCGCATCCAACCGAGGAAAGACCGCCATGACCTACGATCCCGCCCAGCTGTTCGACCCGACCCCCGAGCACGCGATGATCCGCGAGATGATCGCCCGCTTCACCCGCGAGAAGGTGGAGCCCCAGGCCGCGGAGCACGACGAGACCCCGTCGCTCAACGTCGAGCTGCTGCGCGAGCTCGGCGAGCTCGGCGTGCTGGGCATCACCGTGCCCGAGGAGCACGGCGGGATCGGGATGGACGCCGTGGCGGCGACGATCGTGCTGCACGAGCTGAGCAAGTCGGACCCCGGCTTCGGGCTGGCCTACCTGGCCCACACGTTGCTGTTCGTCAACAACTTCGCCAACTGCAGCAACGACGAGCAGAAGGCCCGCTACCTGCCCAAGGTGCTCACCGGCGAGTGGATCGCCGGGATGGGGATGACCGAGCCCGGCGCCGGCACCGACGTGCTGGGGATGACCACCCGCGCGGTGCGCGACGGCGACCACTACGTGCTCAACGGCCGCAAGACCTACATCACCAACGGCCACGAGGGGTTCTGCTTCCAGGTCTACGCCAAGGTCGAGGGCCGCATCACCGCGTTCGTCGTCGACCGCGACTGCCCCGGGTTCAGCACCGAGGCCAAGACCCCCAAGTGCGGGATGCGCGGCTCGTCGATGTGCGACCTGGTGTTCGACGACTGCCGGGTCCCGGCGGCCAACCTGCTCGGCGAGGAGGGTGGCGGGATCACGCACATGATGCGCAACCTGGAGATCGAGCGGCTGGGGCTGGCCGCGCAGAGCCTGGGGATCGCCGACCGCTGCATCGAGATCATGCTGCAGTACGGCCAGGAGCGGGAGGCGTTCGGCGTCCCGATCAACCAGTTCGGCCAGATCCAGCGCTACATCGCCGACTCCTACGCGATGGCCGAGGCGGCGCGGTGCCTGATCTACCAGGTGGCCCACTCGGTGACCCCGACCAACCGCAACCGGATCGGCAGCGACGCGGCCAAGCTGTTCGCCGCCCCGATGGGCAAGCAGGTCGCGGACAACGCGATGCAGGTCCTCGGCGGCGCGGGCTACACCAAGGAGTGGCCGGTGGAGCGGCTGTGGCGCGACGCCAAGCTGCTCGAGATCGGCGGCGGCACGCTGGAGTCGCACGAGAAGAACCTGACCAAGGACCTGACCAAGCTGATGACGCAGTAGCGTGCTCGTCCGGGACGCGCGAGGGCGCTGGCGGCGTCCATCCGGGAGGCGGAGGACCGAGAGGTAGGAGGATGGGTTTCGGGCGTCCGCTGCTCCTGGCTGTCCTGCTCACCGCGCTCGGCTGCCCCACCGATCCGCCCGACGATCCCTCGTACGGCGAACCGCAGATCGCGGACGTGGGCTGGGCGCTGCACGACGTCGTCGAGGCGGTGGTGGTGGTCACCTGGGATCAGCAGGTCGCCGCCGAGGCGTACGTCGAGGTGCGGCTCGACGGCGAGGACGGGTGGCGGGCGACGCCCGCGACGGCGCGCGGCGAGGGCCCGGCCGAGCAGCTGCTGCTGGGGATCCCCTACGACCACGGCGCCACGTTCCGGGTGGTCAACGACTTCGGCCAGGGCCCGCTGGCCGGTGAGGAGCACGCCGTGGTCACCGGGCCGCTGCCGCTGCCGGTCCTCGCGCCCGAGCTGCGGTCCAGCGACCCCGCGCGCCACGAGCCCACCGGGCGCTACCTGATCGCCAGCCTCAACGCCACCAACCCGGGGTGGAGCAACGGCGAGTTCTGGATCCTGATCCTCGACCGGATGGCCCGCCCGGTGTGGGCCTACCGCACCGACGACAAGCACCTGTGCCTCTACGTCCGCGTCGCCGCCGACGGCGAGGCGCTGCTGTGGGACGAGGCCACGTTCTGGTCCGACTGGGACGGGGGCGCCGGCTCCGAGGTGCACCGCATGACCCTCGACGCCGTGATCCACGACAGCCGCCCCGCGCCGGGGCTGCACCACGCCTTCACCGAGCTGCCCGACGAGACGCTGGCGTGGGCGTCGACCAACGGCGAGCTCGGCGCCCTGATGCTGACGCCCCCGGGGGGGGAGCCCGAGGCGCTGTTCGACTGCGACGCGTACTTCGGCGGGCTGGGGCTCGAGCCGGCGTGCCTGGTCAACACGGTCTACCACCACGAGCCCACCGGCTCGTTCCTGCTGTCGTTCCCCGAGTACCACACCGTGCTCGAGATCGACGGCGCCAGCGGCGACGTGCTGCGCTCGTTCGGCGCCGCCCCGGGGTCGTGGGCCGTGGACCCGCCCGAGGCTGCCTTCGACCTGCAGCACGGCGTGACCTACACCGACGCCGGCACGCTGCTGCTCTCGACCCACCTGTCCCCCGACGACCACACCGGCGTCGTTCGTGAGTTCGAGCTCGACGAGGGTGGCGAGACGCTGCACCAGATCTGGAGCTTCGGCGCCGACCAGGGCATCGAGGCCGACCTCGGCGGCGAGGCCCACCGGTTGCCCGGCGGCAACACGCTGACCAACTACGGCACCACGCCGCGGATCCGCGAGGTGACCCCGGACGGGGAAGTGGTGTGGGACGTGGCGTTCGTCGAGGAGCGGCTGCTGGGACGGACGTTCTGGGTCGAGGACCTGGACCGCCTGCTGCCGTGACCGCCGGCACGCTCCGCGGGCGGGCGCTGGCACGCCGGGGCCGCGTCTCCTACCCTGGGACGATGCGAACTCCACACCTCCGCACCGCTGTCCTCTCCGCGCTCTCGCTCTCGGCGCCGGCCCTGCCGGCCGCCACCGCCGCGGCCCAGGCCGTGACGATCACCGTGGACGGCGACCTGGCCGATCTGGCCGCCGTCGCCGCCCCGCTGGCGGTCTCCGGCGCCGACGGCCCCGGGGTGGGCCCCGTGGCGGACTTCGGGCAGGACGGGACGATCACCGAGCTGTACGCCGCGGCGGTGGACACCACCGGGGACGGGACCAAGGACACCCTGTGGCTCGGCGTCCGCGGCGAGTTCTTCACCTCGTTCGCCGACAGCAACGGGACGTTCGTCGGGATCGATCTCCTGCCCGGGTCCGGCAACGGCGCGGCGGCGCTCGACACCGTCGGGGTGGACCTCGGCGACCTCACCGGGACGCTGGACGCGGACCTCACCCTGTCCGGGGTCGTGCTGGGGACCGGGCCGGCCGACGCGGGGGTGCGCTTCGACCTGCTGCTGGGGATGACGCACGACGGCTGCGGCAGCAACGACACCTGCGGGCTGCGTGGGATCGGGACCGACGGTGTCGGAGGGCTGTTCGACGACTTCGCCTTCCTGGGCGACTACCTGACGCTCGGCGACATCGCGATCGGCCCCGTGGGGAACTCGCTCCCCGCCGCCCCTGGGGCGGGCTACGCGGCGCCGGAGGGCATCGAGGCGGCATTCCCGCTGGCGGACCTCGGCAACCCGTCCGTGCTGGCCCTGGCCGCGTGGACGTCGGCGGACGGGACCAACGTCCCGAGCCCCAACACGCTGCCGGAGAACCCGTCGGACGCGTTCGACGCGACCCAGTCACTGCAGAGCGTCGCGTGTCTGGGCGTCGGCAACGCGACCCCGCCGATGTGGTACCTCGACGCGGACGGCGACGGGCACGGCGACGGCGGGATCGCCGTGTGCGGCCTGCAGCCCAGCGGCTGGGTCGCCGCCGGCGACGACTGCGACGACGGGGACGGGGCCAACCACCCCGGC
>CAZOYV010000346.1:0-8197 GCA_964584075.1 uncultured Rickettsiales bacterium
CCCTCGAAGTTCCGCTGGGCGGAACTTGGGATGCCCAGGAGGGGGTGGTGGGCCCCTGAAGTTCCGCTGAGGGGAACTTGGAGGGCCCAGGAGGGTCTGGACCACCGGTCCGGCCGGCTACTCGCCGGCGGCCGCCGGGTCCGGGTAGAGGTGCTCCCACCACGCCGGGTCGTCCTGCAGCTGCCGGGCGAAGAACGCCAGGATCGTGTCGTTCCACACCAGGCGGCGGTCGCGGTCGAGGATGTGGTGGTCCTGGCCCACCACCTGGACGTACTCCACCTCGCGGCCGAGCAGCCGCAGCGCGGTGAACAGCTGATCGCTCTCCCCCGGCGGGACGTTGGTGTCGTCGGTGCCGTGGAGCAGCAGCAGCGGGGTGGTGATCCGGTCGGCGCGGAACAGCGGGCTGTGGTCCTCGAACCACTGGGGGTCCTGCCACGGGTAGCGGTCGGCCATCGCCACCGCGCCGTACTCGTAGCCCCAGAAGCCCTCGCCCCAGTAGCTGCTCAGCGTCGAGATCCCGGCGTGGCTGACCGCGGCGGCGAACAGGTCGGTGCGGGTCACGATGTCCTGGGTCAGGAACCCGCCGTACGAGGCGCCGATGCAGCCGACGCGTGCAGGATCGACGTAGGGGTGGGCGGCGAGGAACGCCTCGGTGGCGGCGATCACCTCGCCGGCGGTGCGCTCGCCCCACTCGCCGACGTGCCGCGCGCTGAACGCCTGGCCGTAGCCGATGGCGCCGCTGGGCTCGACGACATAGACCACGTAGCCCTGCGCGGCCCACAGGTTCTTGGGGTAGCGGCCGCCGTAGTCGCGGGTCACGGGGTAGGTGCCGCCGTAGTAGTAGACGATCGCCGGGTAGCGCTGCGCCGCCTCGAACTCCGGTGGGAGGTAGACGCGGCCGTCCAGCGTCTCGCCCGACGGCAGCGTGGCGGTCCAGGGCTCGACGCGGCCGAACGACACGTCGGCCAGCCGCTCCGCCGCGGGGCGCAGCACCACGCGGGAGCGCTTCTTCTTCAGATCGAGCACGGCCAGCTGCGGCGGCGTGGTGGCGCCGCTGCCGACGGCCACCGCGACCGGTGCGTCGGTCGCGAGGTCCACGTCGCGGATCACCTCGATGTCGACCTTGACCGGCAGCCACCGCTCCTTCTTGGCGTCGCGGCGCAGCAGGCGCGAGAACTGGCCGTCGACGACGCGGGCGTAGAGCACGCCGTCGGCGCGCGAGTAGGCCGCCCACTCCACCGCCGGCTGCAGCTCGCGGGTCAGCGGCTGCACCGCCCCGCTGACCGGGTCGAGCAGGAACAGCTGGCCGTCGAACTCGTTGGGCGTCGTGCCCTCGGGCACCGCCAGCCCGGCGCCGTCGAACGCCGAGCCGCTGGCGTGGACCAGGATCCGCGCGCCGTCCGGGGTCCACGACCCGCTCCACAGCCAGCGGTCCTCGACCACCATCGTGGCCTCGAGGGTCGCCAGCTCGAGCCGCCACAGCTGCTGGGTCGTGAACGGGCGCTGGCCCCAGTCGGGCTGCGTCACGGTGAACAGCAGGGCGCTGCCGTCCGGGGCGATCGACCACGCCTCGGGGCTGTCGGGCCCGGCGGTGAGCGGTCGCGAGACGCCGTCGGGGACCGAGACCTGGCGCAGCTCGCGGCGGTCGCGGTGCCACGGCAGGCGGTCGGCCGGGTCGCGCACGCGCTTGACCTGCCGCTCGTCGGGCTCGGCCTCGATCAGGTCGGCGACGACGAGGAACGTGCCGTCCGGCGCCCAGCGGTAGTCCTCGAGGTGCTCCTCGTCGCGCAGCAGCGGGCTGGCGCCCCCGCCGGCGAGGTCGTGGAGCCACAGCGTGGCGCGCCCCTCGTCGCGGGTCAGGTACGACAGCACGAGGCCCTCGGGGGCCCAGCGCACCCCGGACATCGAGGCGCCGCCACGCCACGAGCGGATCAGCCCCCCGTCGGCGGTGCGGCGCACCTCGACCCACCGCTCCCGGGTGCCGTCGGGGCGGTTCTCGGCCACCGTCACGGCGACCCGCGTGCCGTCCGGCGCGACGGCGACGGCCTCGATCGCCGGGCCGTCGACCACGTCGAGGATCGAGATCGGGCGCCCCGGATCGAGGGTCGCCACGGGCCACGGCTCCGCGGCGTCGCCGGGCCGCAGCTCGGCGGCGAGGGTCCAGGGCTCCTCGAGCCCGGGGTCGCGCAGCGCGCGGACCACCAGCAGGTGCTTGCCCGGCGCCAGCGCCAGCGAGGCGGTGCGTGGCGCGGGGCCGTCCCCGTCGGCCTCCCCCGGGGCGAGCTCCAGCGCGGCGCCGTCCAGCGCCGCGGCCAGCGGGTGCGCCGAGGTCAGCGCCAGGGTCACCTCGCGGAACCGGGTGGCCGTCAGGTAGGTCGCGGCGAGGGCCTCGGCCGCGTCCCCGCCGTCGGGCAGCGCCAGCGTCCCCGCGGCGGCGGCCGACCGCGACCACGACTGCAGACCCGCCCCGGGCCAGGCCACCCCCGCGCGGGCGCGGGGCTGCAGCGTCTCCGCAGCCAGCGGCCAGCGGGCGGCCTGCTGCTCCACGCCGTAGCCCGCCTGCGCCGCGTCGTGGAACGCGGGCCGCGGCGTGGCCACCGGGCCCAGCACGAGCCACTCCTCGACCGGCACCGCGGGGGCCTCCGCCTGCTCCTCCGGCGCCGGCCCCGCCTCGTCCGCCGGGGCCTCGGCGCCGATCGCCGCGGCGGGCGTGTCCTGCTCCTGCGCCGTGCTCCAGGTCGGCCCCGCGGCCACCCCGAGCAGCGCCCCGACGACGATCGCGATGGCTCGCATCTACGGCTCCTCGATCGTGACGCGCTCGACCTTCACCGGCTCGACCGGCACGTCCCACTCGTCCACCGGCGCGCACTCGATCGCCTGGACCACGTCCATCCCCTGGGTCACCCGCCCGAACACCGGGTGCTGTCCCTTGCGCCCGAACCAGCGGAACCAGTCCAGCTGCTTGTTGTGCGCGCAGTTGACGAAGAACTGCGAGCCGCCGGTGCCCGGCCCGGCGTTGGCCATCGACAGCGTCCCGGGCTCGTTGGACAGCTTGGCCGACTTGAGGAACTCGTCCGCGATGGTCCCCAGCGGCGACTCGCCGGTGCCCACCGCCGTGTGGTGCGGGTCCCTGGAGTAGGGGCAGCCCAGCTGGATCATGAAGTTCTCGATCACGCGGTGGAAGTGCAGCCCGTCGTAGAACCCCATCTCCACCAGCGTCAGGAAGTTGCCCGCCGTGACCGGCATCTGGTCGCGGTAGATCTCGGCGCGGATGACGCCCTTGGACGTCTCGAACGTGACCATCGGGTTGGCCATCGTGGCTCCTCTCACCAGCTCCCGACGACGCCCAGCGGGGTCACGGCGAGCCGCACTGCGGGCGTGGTCGGGGCCGGCCGCTCGGACTTCCTGCGCGCGTCGCGGTAGGCGGCCTGCAGGATCGTCAGGTGGGCGTGGGCGTCGATCTCGAGCAGCACCAGCGCGCCGATGCCCATCACCAGCGCCACGGCTCCGGCGACGTCGCCGGCGATGTCCACCTCGGCGAAGCCCAGCCCCGCCGCGGCCAGGCCGAAGGCCATCGCCGTGCCGTAGAAGATCCAGCCCGTGACGCGGCCGCCGATCGACAGCCGCGGGGCCTTCAGCGCCTTGCACCCCGAGCGCGCCCAGCCGCCCGCGGCGCCGGCCAGCGGGACGCCGACCCCGAACAGCGACGTGGCCAGCAACGCCACCCCGGCGGAGGCCTCGTCCTCGTCGCCCGCGCCGAGCGCGAACGCCGCCCCGGCGGCGGCGGTGCCGCTCCCGCCGAGGATCCAGCCCGCGGTGGTCAGGCCGCGCGTGCGGTAGATCGAGTCGCGGGCGTGGGCGATCTGGTTCTTGGAGGGGGCGGCCGCAGCGTGCAGCGAGCCCGCGGTCACGGTCAGCGCGACGAGCAGGGTCAGGGTGGTGCGGGCGATCGTCGTGGGCATCGGCCCCTCCCGGTCCCGCGATGGTAGCGGTGCCGGGAGGGGCGCGACAACTGGCGGGGGATCAGGGGAACGCGGCGCAGGGGCCGCCGAAGACGGTGTCGGCCTGGTCGATCAGCTGCTGGCAGGACATCCCCGGGTCGACGCGGACCTTGAGGAACGCGCTGCCCGGCATCTGGGTCACGGTGGCGGAGGTGTTGAACAGGTCGTTGGATGCCCCCAGCGTGTTCTGCTGGGACTCGGCGGTGACGGAGCCGGCGATCTCGTCCTCGCTGATCACCGTGCCGTCCACGCGGATCACGGTGCGCGCCACCACGTAGATCTGGCCGCTGAGGATGCTCACCTCGATGTCCGCGGACGCCCCGGGGTTGCCGTCGGCGTCCATGTCGAACACGCGCGGATCGGAGGCATCGGTGGGGACCGCCTCGGTGGCGGCGTCGCCGTCCGGGTGCCAGGCGATCAGCTGCACCAGCGGGTCGGCGGTGTTCTCGTAGAGCGCGCCGGGCTCGTTGCGGTCGAGCTCGCGCGCCGACTCGACGATCGGGATCGCGTCGATCAGCGGCGGCGGGAAGGTCACCTCGACCTCGCCCATCGGCGGCACCTGCACGTCGCAGACCTCCGAGGTCTCGTACAGCGTCGTGTCGACGTGCTCGAGATCGATCAGCGCGAGGGTGACGCGGGTGCCGTCCTCGGAGCCCAGCGACGTGTCGTAGTGCTCGTTCTGGCAGAACCGCTGGGCCCACACGCCGCTGAGATCGAACTCGCCGGCGTCGTCGTCGCCGGCCGCGTCGTCGTCGCCGGCCGCGTCGTCGTCGCCCGCGGCGTCGTCGTCGTCCCCGCCCGGAGGCGGCTGCTCGTACAGCGTCTCGCCGCAGCCGTAGAAGAACAGGAAGAAGATCGAGAGGATGGCGATCGCGATGGGTGCGCGCATGGGGTGGAGCCCTCCTAACTGTCCGGTAGCTCCGAGACTACCGTTTGGTCGGGAAGGTCGCAGAACGTGTCGGTGAACGGTGGGATGAAGGGGATGATGAACGGCCCACGACCGGCCCGGAGCCAGCCAGGAGCGGGCCCGGACGAGGAGCCGGGGTGATCCCCGGGAGGACGAAGCCCGGAGCTCGGTCGCGGTCCGGTCGGCCTCGCCGTGAGCGACCTGGCCGTGGCGCCGGCGCGGCGGGTGGAGTCCGGCGAAGGCGCCGGGATCGCTGTGGTATCCTCGCGCCGAGTCCGTTCCGTGGAGCACCGCCTTGCGCGACCTCTTCCGCAAGGACCGCCTGCTGGTGGTCCTCGGCCTGCTCGCCCTGTCCTTGCCGCTGGTCGCACCGCTCCTCGGGGGGAACTACCCCCACGGCCACGACTCCCTCAAGTACGTCCCCCGGCTGATCGAGTTCCACGAGAACGTCCGCCACGGGATCCTGCTCCCCCGCTGGGCGCCGGACCTGAGCCAGGGGTGCGGTCAGCCCTTCTTCGTCTTCGCGCCCCCGGTGATCTACTGGCTCGGGGAGATCGGACTGGCACTCGGCATGAAGCCGACCGGCGCCCTCGGCCTGGCCGTGTGGCTGATCGTGCTGGGCTCGGCGGGGTCGATGTACCTGCTGGCCCGGGAGCGCTGGGGAGCCGCCGCGGCCTGGCTCGCGACCGCGGCCTACGTCTACGCCCCGTACTTCCTCGTCGATCTGTACGTGCGGACCGCGCTGGCCGAGCTCGCCGCGTTCGCGTTCTACCCGCTGGTCCTGTGGGGGCTGGTCCGGGCGGAGCGCTGCAGGGACCCCCGGTACCTGCTGGCGACGACCCTCGGCTTCGCGGCGGTGATCGGCTGCCACTTCCCGGCGGCGCTCCTGTTCGGGCCGTTCCTGCTCGCGGTGGCCGTGTTCCTCGCGCGGCGGGCTCGATCGTGGTCGTACCTGGCCTGGTCCGGCCTGTCCGTCGTGCTGGCCCTGGGGCTCACGGCGGTCTGGTGGTGGCCGGCCCTGGCCGAGATGCGGTTCTCCAAGCTGCTGGGCCTGGTGGATGGCTACCTGCACTACCAGCACCACTTCGTCCATCCACGGCAGCTGGTGGACGGCCGCTGGGGGTTCGGTCTCTCGGTGGCGGGCTCCGGCGACGACATGTCGTTCTCGCTGGGCTGGCCCCACCTGCTGCTGGTCGCGGTGCTGCTGTGGTACGGGCAGCGACGGCCCCGGCGCCGCGGCCAGCGGGCCTGGGTCCTGCTGTTCGCCGGCGCGGTCGTGGTCGGGTGCCTGTCGATGATGCCGTGGGCGGAGTGGCTGTGGGACCACGTCCGGCTGCTGCAGTACGTGGAGTTCCCGTGGCGGGTGCTCGGCCCGGTCGCCCTGTTCCTGGCCCTGTTGATCGGGGCCCTGGCGGCGCCGCTGCGGCTGCGTGTGTGGGAGGTCGCGGTGGCGCTGATCCTGCTGATCGCCCCGAGCCTGGATCACCTGCGGGCGTACGGCTGGCACGAGCTCGACTGGGCGGAGTGGACGCCGGAGCAGATCGCCGCGCGGGACGTGACGGCGACGAGCCGGCGGGAGTACGAGTCGGGCCTCGCGGCGATCCCCACCGCCTGCTTCGAGCGCCGGGTCGCGGTGGTCGAGGGCGACGCGCAGGTCGACGACCTGCAGCGGGGACCGGATCGCTGGACCCTGACCGTGGCGGCGCCCGAGGGAGCGGCGATCGAGCTGGGGATCCACTTCTTCCCCGGCTGGACGGTGCGACTGGACGGCGTTCCGGTCGGCGTGGAGGCGTCCGAGCTCACCGGGCTGATCCGGGTGCGCGTGCCCCCGGGCACGACCGCGGTCGAGGCCCGCTTCGAGGACACCCTGATCCGCCAGCTCGCGCGCGTCGTGAGCCTGGCGACGCTCCCCACGATGCTCCTGGTCGGGCTGGTGCTGTGGCGCCGCAGGGCCGGCGTCGCCGCGCCGCCAGCGCCCGGCCCCGGGGACGCCCCGTCCCCGCGAGAGCCCCTGTCCCCGTAGACCCGATCGCACCGGGATCGGGTGCCCCGTGGGAGGTGGAAGCCGATGCCCACCCCGGTGGGCTCCTGCGGCCGAGCCCGTCACGCCGGCCCCCGAGCCCGTCCGTGGTCCCCTCGTCGGGGCCGGGGTCCTGCCAGGGGGAGGAGCCACGCAACCTGTCGGAGTGCAGTGGCCCTGGTCCCGTTGCCGGGGCTGGGGTCGATCGCCTCGCCGGTGGGCGTCGGCTGTCCCGAGGAGGACGACGACACGGTGCCGGCCGCCGCCGAGACCGCCGCCGACCATGCCTGCGGGTGCCCCACCGACCGGGGCGACGGCGCCTACCTCGCCCAGTTCATCGACGGCGCCTGGACGAGGCTCCACTTCACGTTCTCGCCGATCCACGGGTGGCAGTCGCAGGCCACGAGCTCCACCGTGGTGACCCGGCGCGACGAGCTGACGATCCACCTCGACGGGCTCGAGGCGGGGTTCGCCCACGGCCAGGTGATCCCGGTCCACCCGGCCACCTGGACCCAGCAGGACCTGGAGTACCTGGGCGACGACGGGGACCTGCGGGACTTCCTGTTCCCGTGGCGAGAAAGCCCAGCGTTTCCGGGGATTTGGTTGAGTACGGAGCGGGATGCGGTGTACCCTGTCGGGGGAGCATTCCGGCTAGTCGACCGCAGTACGAGGGAGGGATGGACATGTCCATGGACCGCTGGAACTGGATCTGGATCGCGACGCTGGCGCTGCTGATGTCACTGGGGATGGTGACCGCCGGCTGCCCGAGCAACGACGACGACGACGACAGCGCCGACGACGACGACGCGGCCGACGACGACGCCGCCGACGACGACAGTGGCGACGACGACACCGGCGCTGGCTGCGGACCGATCGACCTGTGCCTGCGCAGCATCGACGGGTGCGGTGCGGAGATGACGCTCGAGGACTGCACCGCCTGGTACGACAGCCCCGTCAACTGCGCCGACATGCAGGGCTACATCGACTGCAACTGCGAGTGCCTCGCGGAGGAGACCTGCCAGGGGTACTTCGACTGCGGGACGGTGTGCTTCAACGAGCTCTGCACCTGACCCGCAGGTCGCGAGCACGAACGAGATCCGCCAGGGGGAGGGAGCGACCATGCCGATCCATGCGCGCCAGCTGTTCTCGATCCTGATCGCCTGCGGGCTCGCCGCCACGTTCGGGCCCGGCTGCCCCACCGAGGAGGAGCCCCCCGGGGACGACGACAGCGGGGACGACGACAGCGGGGACGACGACAGCGGGGACGAC
>CAZOYV010000347.1:0-7946 GCA_964584075.1 uncultured Rickettsiales bacterium
CGTCGCCGCCGGGCTGGGGCTGGACGTGCTCAGCCGCGGTGAGCCGGACGTCGTGGCACCCCCGCACCAGGAGCGCGGCGCCCCCGCCAGCTCCTCCGCGCGCCCCCCTCGCATCCGCCGCGAGGGGCCACCTCCCCCGTCCCCCGGCGAGGACGCCCGCGACCGCGAGCCCCAGCCCCCCGCGCCGTGGCACGAGCCCGCCCCCGGCACGGACCCGGTGCTCCAGCGCACGCCG
The DNA here is from genome assembly GCA_964584075.1 of uncultured Rickettsiales bacterium. GTDB lineage: Bacteria > Myxococcota_A > UBA796 > UBA9615 > CAYRNR01 > CAZOYV01. The sequence continues at coordinate 236 of CAZOYV010000347.1, forward strand.
ATGGCGGAGCACGGCTACGCGGACCCCGACGCCGTGGACGAGCGGATCCGCGACGCCGAGCCCAGCGGCCCCTCTGGCGACACGCTCTCGGCGAGGGACGCGCTCCAGCTCGCCTTCCCGCTGCAGTTCGGCCGCTTCCGGCTCACCGGCGTGGCGGGCAAGGGGGGCATGTCGACGGTCTACCGCGCGGTGCTGCCCGGGCCGATGGGGTTCGAGAAGGACCTGGCGCTCAAGGTCATCCGCACCGATCTGCTCGAGGAGGAGGGGTTCGAGTCGATCCTGGTCAACGAGGCGCTGCTGGGGTGCCAGCTGCACCACCCCAACGTGGTCGAGATCTTCGAGTTCGACCAGATCCAGGGGCGCTACTACCTGGCGATGGAGTTCATCGACGGCATCTCGCTGGCGTACCTGATCAAGCGCCAGCGCAAGCTCGGCGAGCCCCTGCCCCACGCCGTGGTGCTCCACCTGGTCCAGCAGGTCCTCGACGGCCTGGACTACGCCCACAACGCCCGGGCCAAGTCCGACGGCCGGCTGCTCGGCGTGGTGCACCGCGATCTCAAGCCGGCCAACATCGCCGTCACCGATCAGGGCCGGGTCAAGATCCTGGACTTCGGCATCGCCCGGATGTCCCGCGCCGCAAAGGGCGCCGACAGCAGGTCGATCCGCGGGACGCCGCGGTTCATGAGCCCCGAGCAGATCCGTCGCCCCGAGGAGATCGGCCCGCCCTCGGACCTGTTCGCCCTCGGCGCGGTGCTGTACGAGCTGGTCCTGCTGCGGCACCTGTTCTACGCCGGGCCGGACGCCGATCCGCTGCTGCTCGTGCTGGAGATGTCGCTCGGGCTCCGGATCGATCGGGCCGACTCGCAGATGCCCGGGCTCGGCCCGGTGCTGCAGCGGATGCTCGCCCGGCCCCTCGCACAGCGCTTCGCGACGGCCGCCGAGGTTCGCGCCGCGCTGCGCCCGCTGGCCGAGCGCCACGGCGATCCCGAGGCCGCGGCCGCGTTCCTCCAGCGGCGGGTCGACGAGTTCCGCGATCGGGCGGACCAGGACGCGCTCCCCGATCACGTCCAGCCCGGGTTCGCCACGGGCCAGGAGCCCCACACGCTCAGCGCGCTGGTGGACCGCGACGAGGACACCGACGGGGTCCTCGAGTTCGAGGTCGAGGAGTCCCTGCAGCAGCTGGGCGGGGCGGTGACGTCGTGGTCGGGCGAGCGGTCGTCGTCGGATCCGCAGGACTGAGCCGAGGGCGGCTCAGATCTCCTCGCCGGTCTCGCGGCGGACCCGCCTGCGCTCGGCCTTGAACTGCCGGCGGCTCATCTCCCGCCACCCGGGGCCGAGGACCTCGTCGAGGTGCTCGATCGTCTGCTCCGGCGTCATCCCGGTGTTGTCGTAGTGGCGCTGCCAGAACCGATCCCACCAGTCGGGGGGCTGGGTCTTGGGCCCGTCGTACTCCGTGGGCCGACCGGTGTCCCCCTCGGTGACCAGGCTGCCCACGTAGTCGGCGTCGTCGTAGACCCGCTGGATCTGGGCCGCGATGTCGGCCATGTCCGCCGCCGACACCACGCCGTTGCTGGTCGCCTTGTAGAACTGCACGGTGACGCGCACCGGGAACGCCGGATCGCGCTCGATCTCGAGGCCGTCGATCTCGGTGAACGGGCCCTCGACCGCGCCGTGGCCGATCACCGCCTGCTCCACGTCGCTGCTGCGCGCGGCCCCCATCGGGGCGTCGTCGTCTTCGTAGACCATCCCGTAGTCGTAGTCGGCGTACATCGGGGTCTTCTGCTTCAGCGGGACCTGGATCAGCAGCACCATGTCGAGGCCCTGCTCCCCGGCGGCCTCCACCGAGCCGTCGCCGCCGTCCCCGCCGTCCGCGGCCTGCTCGGCCACGAAGTCGCTCAGCCGCTGGCCGGTCAGCGAGGCCCGCTCGCCGGCCTGGTTGAAGAACAACCGCTGCCCCCAGCTGCCCCCCTCGGCGAACCCGTCGCGCACGTTGTCGATCACGGTCACGCTGGTGCCCTCGCGGGTGGCGAGGATCGTCAGCACGGCCGGATCGCCCTGGTAGGACTGGTAGTTGAACAGCACCGGGTTGAACCCGGCGATGCCCTGCCGCGGGATCGGCAGGAACGCCGCCTGGGCGCTGACCAGCACGTGGGTGTCGCGCTCGGCCAGCAGCGAGGTCCCGTCCCCCGCCCACGAGTCCCCGTCGTGCAGGTAGCTGCGGATGTCGCCGAGGAAGGTGCGCAGGTCCACCGGCTCCAGCGCCTCCCCGTCCTCGTTGCCGACCATCAGGTAGAAGTCCTCCATCTTCAGGTCGGCGCTGCGGTCCTCGAAGTTGGGGTAGCGGATCACCGGCATGCAGGTCAGCTGGTACTGCTCGGTGCGGGGGTCCAGCTGCTGGACCTGGATCGTCATGTCCGAGATGTTGGGACCCACCGACGAGCCCTTGTAGCGGCCGGTGTCCTCCCAGGTGACGTTGAGCACCTGCAGGCCGTGCTCCGCCGCCAGGGCGGTGGCCTGGGCGTCGTGGACCATCGCCGCCGAGTCGGCGATCACCTGGCGGTAGGCCTCGTAGTCCTCGACCTCCCCGGCGCCGGCGGGGACGGCGAGCAGCGCCGCGGCGGCGGCCAGGGCGGGGATCGGGGCGCGCTTGCTGGGTTCCATGGGTACCTCGCTGTGACTCCCGGGTTGTCTCGATCGGGTGGGACAGCGGCGGGCGTGCCGCGGTTCCGCTAGTACAGGAAGTCGTCCAGCCCGTCGGTGACGGTCAGGACCAGGATCGCGTCCAGCGTGACGGCCGGATCGAGGGTCGCGTAGGCCGCCTCGATCTGGTCGGCGTACTGGCCGTCGTAGGCCACGACGTGCAGGAACGAGCGCTCCCAGGCGTCGGCGGGCGTGACGTTGGCCGCCGACAGCGGCAGATCGGAGAGCTTGTCGATCAGCAGGTCCTCGGCCTCCTCGACGGTGTAGGGGTTCTGCGGCGGGTAGTGGAACGCGCGGGTCACGCTGACCCCGACGGCGTGCTGGTCGACGGTCAGCAGCAGGTCGGTCTTCTTGCCGTTGGGGTCCTGGTACAGGATCTCCCCCTCGGTCTTGACCAGATCGGCGAGCTCGCAGCGGTACAGCAGCTCGAAGGCGAAGATCTCGGAGTACAGCGAGCCGTCGTTGAGGTTGCCGTCCGCCAGGATCTCCTGGCCGCCGAGGGACAGCAGCTCGTCCTGCAGCGCGTTCTGGCCGAAGTCGATCGCGTTGCGGAACAGCACCGAGTCGGCGGAGCCCCACTCGGCCTGGTCGATCTCGCCGCAGTCGCCGGTGATCGTGCCGAACCCCGGCAGCGGGACCTGCGCGGTGTCGTCGTCGCCGCTGTCGTCGTCCCCGCTGTCGTCGTCGCCGCTGTCGTCGTCGCCGCTGTCGTCGTCGCCACCGTCGTCGTCGCCGGCGGTGTCGTCGTCGCCACCGTCGTCGTCACCGCTGTCGTCGTCGGCCACGTCGTCGTCCCCGTCGTCGTCGGTGGGTGTCGCGGCCGGGCACCCCCCCAGCACGAGCGACGCCAGCAGCGCTCCGATCCCGATGGTGCGGTCCATGCGGCCTCCTCCGCGGTCGGTCCCGGACAGCCTACACCGATCGCCGGGGCGGGCTCGCCGGCCGGTGTCCCGGAGGCGGCCGCCCGAACCTCCCGAGCGGATCCACCTCGACCGTGGGATACTGATCCCCGGGCCCCGCGGAGGGGGCGGGGCCGATGGGATCCACCGATGCGACGCGGACCGGCCACGCTCGCCGTCGTCGTTGCGCTCTGCGCGGTCGCGTCCGTGCACGCCGGATGTGCCGGCGACGACCGCCGGTTCCGCGCCAGCGCCGAGCAGGGCGAGCTCGACCTGCGGGGCTGGCGCCCCACCGTCGACGGCCCGGTCACGCTCGACGGCGAGTGGGCCCTGTACTGGAAGCAGATCCTGTCGCCCGCGGACCTGCACGTCGCGCGCGGCCAGCCGGCCCCCGAGCCCGACGCGTACCTCGAGGTCCCGGGGACGTGGAACGCGACGCTGGTGGACGGAGAGCGCGTCGGCGGCCGGGGCTTCGCCACGCTGACGCTGGCGGTGGTCCACGACCTGCCCGCCGGGACCCCGCTGGCGTTCCGCTTCGGCGACATGTCCACCGCGTGGAGCCTGTTCGTCGACGGCGAGCCCGTGGCCCACGCCGGGACGGTCGGCCAGGACCGCGCGTCGTCCGTGGCGTGCTACGACCCCCTCGTCGCCTCCTTCGAGGCCCCGGCGGACCGCTTCGAGCTGGTCCTCCAGATGTCCAACTACCACCACGAGAAGGGGGGGCCCTGGAACGCGATCGGCCTCGGCGACGAGTCCACGGTCCGCCGGATCGCGCAGCGGCGCCTGGCCAGCGACATGCTGCTGTTCGGCGCGATCCTGATCATGGGGTTCTACTACCTGGTGCTGTACCTGCTGCGGCGCCGGGACCAGCAGGCCGCGCTGTACTTCGGGCTGGGCTGCCTGGTGATGGCGCTGCGGGCCCTGGTGGTCGGCGAGGTGTTCTACACCGACCTGTTCCCCGACGCGTGGTGGGAGCTGCAGGTCAAGCTCGAGTACACCGCGAACTACCTGATCATCCCGCTGTTCCTGCTGTACTTCCGCGCGCTGTTCCCCGACGAGATCCCCCGCTGGGCGACGCGGGCGGTGCTGGCGCTGCACGCGCTGCTGGTGCTGCAGGTGCTGGCGACGAGCGGCTACGCGTTCACCCACACGATGATCGCCTACCGCCCCACCGGCGGCGTGATCGCGTGGGCCACGCTGTGCGCCATCGTGCTGGCCACGATCCGCCGCCGCGAGGGGGCGTGGATCGTGCTGGCGGGGTTCGTCGCGTTCTTCGTCGGCGGGATCAACGACCTGCTGCACACCGCCCAGGTGATCCAGACCGGCTACCTGATGTCGCTGGGGCTGCTGGTCTTCCTGCTGTCCCAGGCGTTCCTGCTGTCGCTGCGGTTCTCGCTGGCGTACCGCTCCGTGGAGCGGCTGAGCAAGCGGCTGCAGGCGCTGGACCGGGTCAAGGACGAGTTCCTGGCCCGCACGTCCCACGAGCTGCGCACGCCGCTCAACGGGATCCACGGCCTGGCCGAGTCGATGCTGGAGGGGCTGGCCGGCCCGGTCAGCACCGCCCAGCGCGAGAACCTCGAGCTGATCGCGCACAGCGGGCGGCGGCTGGCCTACCTGGTCAACGACATCCTCGACTTCTCGCGGCTGCGCAACGAGGACGTCGAGCTGAACCGCCGGGACGTGGACCTGCACGCCGTGCTGGCCGTGGTGCTGCCCCTGCACCGCTACGCGGCCGAGGCCAAGGGGCTCGAGATCATCCCGGTGGTGCCGGACTCGATCCCGGCGGTCTACGCCGACGAGCAGCGCCTCGAGCAGATCCTGCACAACCTGATCGGCAACGCCGTGAAGTTCACCGACCGCGGCTCGGTGACCGTGCTGGTGACCGCGCCCGAGGGCTGCGTCGAGATCAGCATCGCCGACACCGGGGTGGGGATCCCCGAGGACAAGCTGGACGTCGTCTTCCAGGACTTCGAGCAGCTGGAGCGGACCCGGGACCGGCGGTTCGGCGGGACCGGGCTGGGGCTGTCGATCACGCGCCACCTGGTCCAGCTCCACGGCTCCGAGATCGAGGTCGAGTCGCGGCCCGGCGAGGGGTCCCGGTTTCGCTTCACGCTGCCCGTCGCGTCCGACGTGCTGATGCAGACCGTGCCGGCGATCCCCCCGGCCGACGCGGTGGGCGACGAGTTCGTCGGCGAGCGCAGGGCGACCGTGTCGGGCGCGCTGTACCTGCGCGACCACGACGCCCCGACCGGGGACCTCCTCGGCGGCGAGGGGTTCCCGACCCTGGAGCGGCTCGAGGAGGTCGACCCGGCCCGCCCGCGCTACCGGGTGCTGGTCGTCGACGACGACCCGGTCGGCCTGCGGGTCGCGATGCAGCACCTGGCCGGAGAGGAGTACCTCGTGCTGCCGGCGACCAGCGGCCCCGAGGCGCTGGGCCTGCTGCGCGAGCGGGAGGTCGACCTGGTGGTGCTCGACCTGATGATGCCGCGGATGTCCGGCTTCGAGGTCTGCCGGCGGATCCGCGAGCACCACCCGGCCACCGAGCTGCCGGTGATCATGCTCACCGCGCGGGACCAGCTCGGCGACGTGGTCCAGGGCTTCGACGTGGGGGCCAACGACTACCTGACCAAGCCGTTCTCGCGCGCCGAGCTGCTGGCCCGCGTGCGGCTGCACCTCTCGGTGGTGCTGGCCAACGTCGACCCGGTGACCGGGATCGGCAACCGCCGGGCCTTCGATCACGCCCTGGAGCTGGAGTGGCGGCGGGCCCAGCGCCAGGGCAGCGAGCTGTCGCTGGTCAAGGTCGACATCGACCACTTCCAGGCCTTCAACGAGCACTACGGCCAGCGCGCCGGCGACGACTGCCTGCGCCGCGTGGCCCACGCGATCCGCGGCTCCGTGCAGCGCGCCGGCGACGTGGTCGGCCGCTACGACGGCGAGGAGTTCGGGGCGATCCTGCCCGCCACCCCCAAGGACGGCGCCGGCGTGATCGCCGAGCGGATCCGCGACCGCGTCTCCGAGCTCGAGATCCCCCACGCCGGGTCCGAGATCCTGCGGATCGTGACCGTCAGCGCCGGCTTCGCCGCCACCCGCCCGGCCCGCGGCACCAAGCCCGGCGAGCTCGTCGAGCGCGCCGACGAGGCGCTCCACCGGGCCAAGAAGATGGGGCGCGACCGGGTGGTCGGGGTGTGAGCCGGCGATGACGACCGACGACCCCCGAACCCGGGACTGGGACGATCCCGCTCGGGTCGCCCTGTTCGACGAGGCGCCGCTGTGGTCGGTGCCGTTCGGGCTGGCGCTGCTCGAGCGGGTCGTGCTGCGGCCCGGGCTGCGCGTGCTGGACGTCGGCTGCGGGCTGGGGTTCCCGCTGCTGGAGCTGGCCCAGCGGCTGGGGCGCAGCGCGCGGCTGACCGGGCTGGACCCCTGGGAGGCGGCCACCGCCTGCCTGGAGCGCAAGCGGGCGCGGTACGGCCTCGACCACGTCGACGTCGTCACCGGCGTGGCCGAGGCGATGCCGTTCGAGGACGACACGTTCGACCTGCTCACGTCCAACAATGCCCTGAACAACGTCGAGGACCGGGTGCGGTCGCTGCGCGAGTGCCACCGGGTCGCGCGCCCCGGCGCCCAGCTGGTGCTGACCGAGAACCTGCCGGACACGATGGTGGAGTTCTACCGCGCCTACGAGCAGGTGCTGCGCGAGCTCGGGCACGCCGATCGCGTCCCGGCGATGCACGTCCAGATCCGCGACAAGCGCAAGCCCGTCGAGGAGACCCGGGCGCTGCTCGAGGCGTCCGAGTTCGAGGTCGTCGGCGAGGATCGGCGCTCCTTCCCGATGCGCTTCCTCGACGGCACGACGATGCTCGGCCACGTCCTGCTCCGCGAGGCGTTCCTGCCGGGCTTCCAGAGCATCCTCGACGAGGGGGACCGCGCCGATGTGTTCCGGGCGGTGGCGGCGCGGCTGGACGAGCAGGCGCAGCGGGACGGCTCGCTGACGCTGACGGTGCCGTTCGTCTGCCTGGACTGCCGGCGTGATGGGTGAGCCGGGGCGGTCCCCGCCCGCTCCTCAGAGCTTGTGAATCTATCCCCGGACCGAGCCTGAGTGCCGCAGCGCCACG
>CAZOYV010000348.1:0-7865 GCA_964584075.1 uncultured Rickettsiales bacterium
CGAGCAGACCGCCCTGGCCGACCACGAGCTGACCGCGCGGGTCGAGGCCAGCAAGCAAGGCCGCGTCTTGCAGGAGACGACCCTGCCGGAGCAGCCGGAGAGCGCGCCGCTGCTGTCGGCGACCACACCCGACGTGACGGGTGGAACGGGAGCGAAGGTCGGCCTGGCCCTGGTGGGTGTGCTGGCTCTGGTCGCGGCCGGGCTGGCCGTCCCGATGTTCCTCAAGAACTGACCACCGGAGGAAGACATGGCGACGAAGCGCACGCAGTTCCGACTCTCCATCGTGGGCAACACCGAGGACGTGCCCCGCCTGATCCGCGGCTACGGCCGCCTGGTGTCCGGCGAGGTGGCCGTCGTGCTGCGCCCGGCCGAGCGCAAGGCGCTGCTGGTCCGCATGGCTACCTCCGAGGAGGCCCTGGTCTGGGAGGCGGACGGCGACGCCGACTACCTCCACGTACCGGAGCAGGTCGTGCCCGCGAAGGAGGCGGTGAAGCTGGCCAAGGCCGCGCAGAAGCCCATGCCGTCCAAGGGCTCGGTCACCCTGCGCGGCACCTGGACCGGCCTCTACGTCTGCGACGACGGCCGGCCGCGCATCCAGCTCAAGCGCAAGCTCGCCACCTACGGGACGCTGTTCCTCACCTCGTCGCCCGAGGGTGGCTGGGAGTGGGAGTTCCAGCGGTCGGGCAAGTGGTTCGCCAACGAGGGCGTGGTCAGCGGCTACGGCGGCGACACCTTGGTCGAGGCCCTGCAGCGCGCCGTGCTCGGCGCCATGGAGCCGGTCAAGGAGGCGTGCAGCTTCCGCGACACCCACCGGCGCCGAGAGGCCGATCCCGAGTGGGCCGCCGCCCACCCGCTCAAGCCGCGGGAGAAGAAGACCCCCAAGGACCCCATCGAGCGTCTGAAGGAGCCCAAGCCGAAGAAGAAGCGCGCGGCCAAGAAGAAGCCGGCGAAGCCCGCGGCAGAGAAAAAGCCGGCGGCGCCGAAGAAGAAGGCCGCGCCGAAGAAGCGCAAAGCCCCGAAGGCGGCGGCGAAGGCCTCCACGCTGAGCAAGCTCCAGGCCGCCATCTCCAACGCCGCGGACACGTTCGCGGCGCGCCGGCCCGAGCCGGTCGGGCAGTTCTCCGAGGTCGCCAACCAGGACGAGCTCGACGCCTTCGACGCCGACAACGCCATGGTCCAACAGCTCGCCGAGCAGGCGATCTCCTGCGTGTCCAACGAGGACCTGTTCCGCGACCGGAGCTCAACGCTGAAGGTGTGCTTCAAGCCGCTCGCCGACGCTCGACGCAAGGCTACCGCCTACGCCGGCAAGGGCCGCGGTAACGAGTTCGCCGCCCCGTTCGAGCTGCTACGGGCGCTGATGAAGGAGGAAGGCGTCGCCGTCCCCCGGGCGAAGAAGCCAGCCAAGAAGCCGGCCAGGAAGGCGCCGGCCAAGAAGCGCGCGAAGGTCAACGGCAACGGCAAGGCCGCCAAGACCAACGGCAACGGCGGCAGCTCGTGTGGAGCTCGCCCGGCCGCGGTCGCGGCCGAACCCGCAGCCGACCCGGACAAGGACAAGGCCCTGCTCGATGCGTTCAGCAACGCCATCGCCCAGGCGGTGAAGGGAGCCGCGTAGATGGAGATGGTGGTCCACCCCCGCGCTGCGGCCATCCTCGACCACATCGCGGATGCGGTGCGTGGACACCTGCCGCCGTCGATCACCCCCGAGTACCTCGACGGCTTCTTGCGCCGCAACCGCCCCACCCTGCTGCAGGTCATCGAGCGTCACCTGGTGGACCTGCCGGGCGTGCTGGACGAGTCCAAGGTGCCGCCCGAGGAGTGGACCGCGGCCCGCCGCACCCAGGCCAACCTCGCCGCGATGCGGATCGCCGCGTCCAAGCGGCCGGAGAAGATGACCGCCGAGGACAAGCGGATCCTCGCCGGCTACTCCGGCTGGGGCGGGCTGTCCATCGCCGCGCACAAGGACGAGTTCCCCGCGGGCTTCCCGGTGCCCGAGGAGCGGGGGCTGATCCACGAGTACTACACCCCGTCCAAGGTCTGCGCGGAGATCACCCGCGTCGTCCGTCCGATGCTCAAGGGCCTGGCCAGCGATGGCTCGCTGCTGGCCCTTGAGCCCGCCGCCGGCATCGGCCGGATGATCCGCGCCGCCTCCGGCAAGGGCTGGGGCCAGGTCAAGTGGCTGTCGGTCGAGTACTCCGAGCTGTCCGGCCGGATGCTCGGGGCGATCCGTCCCGATCTCAGCCTGTACCTGGGGCCGTTCGAGCGCTGGGTGCGCGAGTACGGCGACGACTACAACGGGCGCATCCACCTGGTGCTCGCCAACCCGCCCTACGGCGCCCGCGGGGCGTCCGTGGCCGACGATCCGGATCGCTCGTACCGCGAGAAGCAGGCCTACGCCTACTTCATGCGGCGCGCCCTGGACCTGCTCGTCCCCAACGGCGTCGGCGTGTTCCTGGTCCCCTACGGGTTCCTGACCGGTCAGGGCGCCCGCAACCGCTCGCTACGGACCAAGGTGCTCAAGCGCCACCACCTGGCCGCCGCGTACCGGCTGCCGTCCCGGCTGTTCCCCGGGGCCGAGCTGGTCACGGATCTACTGTTCTTCCGCGCACGCGGGGGAGAGCTCGCCGACATCCTCGACGACGACCAGCCCATCCTCGACGGCCAGTACTTCGAGGTGTTCCCGAACCACATCCTCGGCAAGGAGATCGGCAAGGCCGGCAACGAGACGGACCAGACCGCCAAGCCCCGCTGGGGCTACCAGGTCCAAGGTGAGTTCACCAAGTTGCCCGACGTGGTCGAGCGGCCGCTGTGCACCACCTGCGAGATCAGGCGCTTCACGCCTCCCGCGGCCACAGAGGGCGAGGCCAAGAAGCCGAAGGCGCGAGGTGGAATCACGCGCCAGTTGCAGCAGGCGTCGGCCAAGCTGCCCCCGGCGCTCGCCGCGGCGTCCGCGCTCGGCATCCGCGTCGATGGCTACCTCGCCGCGTTGTCCGCAGAGGACTCCGAGGCCCCGTCCCTGCTATGGAAAGAGCTGCACGACGCGCTCACCGCCTGGGTCGAAACCCACGGCAACCCCTGGGCGAACACCGACCTGCAGAAGCTGGCCCAGCGGGGAGACACCGGCGCCGAGCGGTTCCTGTCTGCGTTCGAGCGCTCCGGCCGGGTGATCTCCGGCCTGGCCCGCCGCCCGACCTACCGGCCCCGGTACACCGGCAAGCGCGACGACGTGGTGGCCCAGGCCGAGATGCTGTTCCGCCAGCGGCGCAAGCTCACGCTGTCCGAGCTCGCCGACCTCCACCGCAAGCTCGGCGGCCGCACGCCGCCCAAGCGCATCCAGGCCCTGCTGCTCAAGGCCGGCTGGGCGCTGGACGGCAAGGACTGGGACCAGCTGGTGCCGGCCGAGCACTACTACACCGGCCACCTGTGGCCGCGATACGACCGCGCCACCCAGCGGGCGAAGGCGGGTGACGCCCAGGCCGCAGCCCAGGCCAAGCGGCTGCTGTCGGCCATGGGCCAGGCCGTGTTCGAAGACATCGAGGGCGTGTCCCCGCGCCAGGGCTGGATTCCGCTCGAGCTCGTCTCCCAGTGGCTCACCGTGACCCTCAACCGCCACTACGGCGACGTGGTCCTGATCCGCAAGGACGGCCTGGTCGTGCCCGAAGGGGCCGGCGACTACAGCGAGCTGCGCGACTCGGGCCTGCTCACCCCAGAGGCCCGGTGGTGCATCGGCTGGATCAACCACGACAAGACCGAGTTCCGGCCGAAGAAGCGGCGTGACCAGAGCCTCGACGAGATCCGGATGAAGAAGGCCCGCGAGTGGGAGTCGTCCTTCCGCGCCTGGATCGGCGCCGACGACGACCGCCGCGCCCAGGTCGAGCAGGTCTACAACCGCACCTTCCTCGGCTTCGTGCCCCCGCACTACCCGGCCGAGCCGTTGGCTGTCGCCCGCTGGGCCATCGACGGCCCCACGCCCCACCCCCACCAGGTCGCCGGCGCCCGCAGGGTCATCGCCAACCGCGGCGGCCTGCTCGCCTTCGACGTGGGCGTCGGCAAGACCTACTGCGCCATCCTCCTGCTGTCCCGCGCTCGCCAGGAGGGCTGGGTCCGCCGCCCCGTGGTCCTGGTCCCCAACTCCATCGTTTGGAAGTGGGAAGCCGATATCCGCCGCGTGCTGCCCGACTACCGCATCGCCGTGATCGGCTCCAAGCGCACGGTCGTCTCCCGCGGACCGCGCAAGGGCCTGGTCACGTCGGCCACCGACACGCCCAAGGAGCGCGCTCAGAAGTGGACCCGCTTCCAGGCCGGTGAGTACGACGTGGTGCTGCTCACCTACACCGCGCTCGCCCGCACCCGGATGAACGAGCGGGCCGTGCGCGCCTACGCCGACAAGACCGAGGCCATCCGCCGCGAGGTCAAGCTGCGCCAGCGCAACGCCGACAAGCAGAAGCGGATCACCGAGCGCCAGGCCGCCATCCTCAAGGAAGGGGTCGCCGCCTGGGTCGCCGAGCAGATGGAGCTGCCGCCGTCGTGGAAGTACGACCCGGGCATCGCCTGGGACGACATCGGCATCGATATGCTGATCGTCGACGAGGCCCAGAACTACAAGAACCTCTACCTCCCCGAGGCCCGCGAGGGAGGCGTCCCGCGGTTCATGGGCAACAGCGGCGAGGGATCCAAGCGGGCCTGGCAGCTCGACTTCCGCTGCGCGGCCGTCCGCGCCCGCACCGGCGGCGCCGGCATCGTGCTGCTGTCCGCCACCCCGGCCAAGAACTCCCCCCTCGAGTTCTACAACCTGATCCAGTACGTCGATCACCACGCCTGGTCGCGCATGGGGATCAGGGATCCGGAGCAGTTCATCGACCGCTACCTGCGCATCGAGCTCAAGCCGGTGGTCAACACCCGCATGGAGGTCGAGGAGCGCGCCGCGGTCACCGGCTTCGTCAACCTCCACGAGCTGCGCGACGCCATCTTCCGTTACGGCGAGTTCCGCACCGCCGACGAGGTCGGCCTCAAGCTCCCCGAACCCTCGGTCAAGGTCGTCGAGGTCGACATGAACTCGGCGCAGGACGCCAAGTACGACGACTACGTCTCGCAGATCGAAGACGCCCTGGAGTCCACGCGGATCCAGGACCGCTCCAAGATCCTCGGCCTGCTCGCCCGCATGGCGCTCGTGGCGATCCACCCCGACCTGGACGAGGGCCACGACTGGAAGACCGCCACCTCCTCCGGCGTCGATCCCCACGCCCCCAAGCTCGACGCGATGGCCAAGCGCGTCGCGGCCAACCGCACCTGCGGCCACATCGTGTTCGTGGACAACATCGCCGCCCACGTCTGGGCCAAGGCCGTCCTGGTCGGCAAGGGCATCGCCGCCGATCGCATCGCGGTGCTCAACGCCCGCACCGCCAAGGGCTCGGCCGACCGCGAACGGATCGCCCGGGAGTTCAACGGTGTGCCCGAGGAGGGCATCGCGCCGAAGTACGACGTGGTGATCGCCAACGCCATCGCCTACGAGGGCATCGACCTGCAGAAGCGGACCTGCGCGATCCACCACCTGGACCTGCCCTGGGAGCCGGCCACCCTGCAGCAGCGCAACGGCCGCGGGGTGCGCCAGGGCAACACTCTGTCCACCATCGAGATCAACTACTACTTCGCCCGCCGCTCGCAGGACGGGCTCCGGTTCAACCTGATCCAGGGGAAGCTCGGCTGGATGACCGAGCTGCTGCAATCCCAGAAGCGCGACACCAACAACCCCGGCGCGCAGATGGAGCTCGGCCCCGAAGAGATCCTGCTCCTGATCTCCCGCGAGCCCGAGAAGACCGCTCAGCGTCTGGCCGAGGTCAAAGCCCGCCGCGAGGCCGAGGCCCGGGCCAAGGTCGCCGACGACGCAGCGAGGTTGCTGCGCTCCGCAAACGCCCGCTTCCGCAAGGCCGAACGGCTGGACGACCAGGTCGAGTCCGCCCGCCTGCGACTCGAGGGCGAGGAGCGCCTCGACGACCTGGCCAAGGTCGATCCGGAGGCCTGGCCCTGGGCCCGCTTCATGTACGCCGTGCGCGAGACCAACGTGCTGGTGACCAAGGACACCGGCGCCCCGGTCTACGAGGGCCTACGAGTCGGCACGCCGTCCCAATGGAATCCCGACGACATCCAGTACGCGGAGTTCGGCCGGGCCACCAACACATCCGTGGGATTCCGCCAGGCCGGTACTGCGCGCTGGCAATCCATGGACCTGGCCGAGCTCGACAGCCTGGCCCTGGCTCCGGATCACTTCACCTCCGACTGGCCCGACGACGACGACGACCGCACCGCCCGCGACCTCGAGCAGCGCCTCGACCGCGACCTGCGCCGCTGGGGCAACTGGCACGCGCTGAACTGGGAGCTGGTGGCCGATACCTGGGCCGAGAAGTGGTGGCCGCGCATCGCCAGTAAAGTCGTCGAGACCCTCGCCGGCGCCAGCCGCTACTACGTCACCGACCAGAAGGTCCCGGTCGTCATCGACGGCACGCTGCGCATCGCGTCCGGACCCGAGCTGCGCAGCGGCGACGTCATCCCGCCCATCGCCGAGGGCTGGCGAGAGTTCCTGGCCCTGGCCCCGGCCAGCGGCCTCAAGTGGAGCGAACTCGCCGAGGCTGGCGAGTACTGGTGGTCCCGCAAGGTGCCCCGCGATCTGCTCGCCGCCGCCCGCAAGACCGACGAGGCCGAAGAAGGGACCGCAGCATGAAAGCCAAGAACACCGGAGCACTGCTGCTGATCGGCGGAGCCGGCGCCGTGGGCGTGATCGCCCTGGCCGCCGCGTTCGCCGGTGGACGCAAGCAGCCGAGAGGACACCGCATGGACTGGGTCGCACGCGTCATCGCCCGTACCAGCCGCCACGAAGGCAGCTACGCATCCCAGAACCGCAACAGCGACGGCGCCGGGCTATCGTTCGGCATCCTGCAATGGGCGCAGCTGCCCGGCTCATTGGGAAAGCTGCTCTCCGCCATGCAGCAGGCCGACCCCGCGGCGTTCGCGCGCATCTTCGGCCCGGAGTGGCGGCAGCTCCTCGCTACCACCAAAGCCGGCAGCCTGGCCCCGGTGGGCGGCGAGGTGCTGTGGAAGCGCCCCTGGACCACCCGGTTCAAGGAGGCCGGCAACTACGAGGTGTTCCGCGCCGTGCAGCGCCGCATGGCCCAGGAGGGCTCCCACTTCCGGGGCGCCGTCGACGCCGCCCGCATCCTCGGCGTGGCCACCGAGCGCTCCATGTCGCTGTTCTTCGACACGTCGGTCCAGCAGGGCGCGGGCACCGCCCGCAAGGTGGCCCGTCAGGTCGCCGAACGCTTCAGCAAGGCCGGCCGCACGTCCGTGCCCTACCGCGAGCTGTTGCTGGCCTACGCCCAGCGCGCCGCCGACCGTTGCCGGACGCTCACCCGGCCCAGCAGCTCGTCCAGCGGGCGCCTGCGGTGGGTGCAGGAGGGCAACGAGTGGCACCTGTGGGCCGGCAAGTTCAACCTCTACAAGGCCATCCACCGCCGCCGGATGGGGATCGTCAACGACCCCGACCTCTCCGACGAGCCCGTGGACCTGGGGTGATCGCCATGGCCGACGACACCACCAACGGAGCGCGCCGGATGACCGCGGTGGAGGCCGAACTGGCGTCCGTGCGCGAGCGGCTGGCCCGCCTCGAGGCCACCATCGAGTCCCAGGAGCGTGTCGAAACCGAGCGCCACCAGCAGGTCATGGACGCTATCGGCGAGATGCGCGACCGCCAGGACCAGGTCGACGCCCGCGCTTGGAAGCTCTCGATGGTGCTCCTGGCCCTGGGGATCGGCGGCGGCGCGGGCGGTAATGTCGAGCGCCGCGTTATGTCGAGTTGAGAGCCACTCAGCCAGGAA
>CAZOYV010000349.1:0-7845 GCA_964584075.1 uncultured Rickettsiales bacterium
AGGACCACAAGGGGTAGTGGTCACTGGAGTCAAGGGCATACCCCTTTGACCCCAAATCGCACAGCCCACAACTACACAACACGCGACTTGACCCCGGTTGCAGCCTGACTCAACCTCCCATCCTGCGATCTCGATCTTTCGAACATTCAAGTCTACAATTCGATCGTTCGAATATTGGAACTCGCTGCAGGAGCCCCCAATGCCCAAGGACGACAAGAAGACCCAGATCCTCGACGCCACCTTCGAGCTACTGCTGACGCTCGGGCCACGCAAGGTCACCCTCGACGACGTCGCCGAGCGGGTCGGGCTGACCAAGACCGCGCTGTACCACTACTTCCCAAGCAAGGAGGCGATCTTCCGCGCCACGATCCAGCGGATCGCCCGTCAGATCATCGAGGCGGTCGAGCTCGCGGTGGACCGGGCACGCGGGCCTGAGGCGAAGCTCTCGGCGATGTTCGCCACGCGGTTCCGGATCCTCGAGGAGCTCCAGGAAAGCCACCAGTTGACGCTGGATCAGGTGCTGGAGATGGACCCGCTGACCCAGGAGGCCAAATTCGTGATGTTCGAGGCGGAGTTCGGCCTCGCGGAGCAGATCCTCCGCGAAGGGCTCGCGCGGGGCGTGTTCTCGATGGAGGACCCGAGGATCGCCGCCGAGATCCTGGTGCTCGCGCTCCGGGGGGTGGACGAGCACCGGTTCGTCAGCCGGCGCGCGATGAGCGCGTACCAGGTGCAGTTCCAGAAGATGGTCCTCGACGGTCTCCGGCCGCGCTAGAAGCCGGCGCCTCCCCTACTCCGCCGAGGCGCCATTCACCTCGGTCCACCGCGGCTCCTCCCCGGGGCCGTCCTCGGGGCCGGGGCCGTCGCCGCTGGTCAGCTCCTCCTTGTGGAACAGCCGCATCCAGGCGTTGGAGCCCCAGCGCGCGACGTTGTCGACGATGATGTAGACCACCGGCACGATCACGAGGGTGAAGAACGAGGCCGCCACCAGGCCGCCGATCACGGTCAGCGCCAGCGGGGACATCGTCTCGGAGCCCTCGGCGCGGGAGACGGCCATCGGGACCATCGCGAAGATCGTCGTCAGCGAGGTGATCAGCACCGGGCGCAGGCGGACGGTGGCCCCCTCGACGGTGGCGTCGATGATGTCCATCCCCTGGGCCCGCAGCTGGTTGATGTAGTCGATCATCACGATGCCGTTGTTGACCACGATCCCGGCGAGCATGATCACGCCGAGGAACGAGGCCACCGACAGCGGCGTGCCGGTCAGGAAGAAGATCCACAGCACCCCGATCAGCGCCAGCGGCATCGTGAACATGATCGTGAACGGGTGGGCGAAGCTCTCGAACTGGCTCGCCATCACCATGTAGACCAGCAGGATCGCGAGCATCAGCGCCAGGATCAGCTGCCCGAAGGCCTCCATCATCTGCTCGTACTCGCCGCCGTACTCGATGGTGTAGCCGGTGGGCAGCTGCTTGCGGATCGGGGCCAGCGTCGCGGCGACGTCCTTCATCGCGTCGCCGAGGTTGGTGTCGTGGTCCAGGTTGGCCGTGATCGAGACCCGCCGCTGCTGGTTCTCGCGGGTGATCCGGACCGGACCGGTGCCCTTCTCCAGCCGCGCCACCTGGCCCAGCGGGATCGTGCCACCCTGGGGCAGCGGGATCAGGATCTGGCGCATCGCGTCGGCGCTGTCGCGGTACTGCTCCTTGTAGCGCACGCGGACGTCGTACTCCTCGCCGCCCTCGCGGTAGCGGGTGGCGACGCTGCCCAGCGTGGCGGTCTTGATCGCCATCGCCACCTGGCCGACGGTCAGCCCGTAGCCGGCCGCCTTCTGGCGGTCGATGATGATGTGCCGCTCGGGCTTGCGCTCGCGCATCGTGGTGTCGACGTCGGTCAGCCCGTCGACCTCGGCGACCTCCTCGGCGATGCGGTCCGACCACTCCCGCAGCACGCCGAGGTCCTGGCCGTAGAGCTTGATGTCCACCGGCGCGGCGTCGCCGCCCATCGAGCCGCCCATGTCGGTGAACTCCACCTCCATGCTCTCCACCTTGGGCAGCTTCTCGCGGATCATCGAGGTCAGCTCCTCGACGCTCTGGACCTCCCGATCCTTCTTGTCCTTGAGGCGGATGAACGACACCGCCTCGTGGACCCCCGAGGGGTTGGTCGAGCTCATCGCAGACGTGGGGTCGTTCTCGTCGACGCCGAGCATCTGGCCCACGGTCATCACGTCGGGGAACTGCTTGACCACCGCCTCGACGCGGGAGGACGCCTCGTCGGTCTCCTCGATGGAGGTGCCCACCGGGAAGGAGATCTTCATCATCATGATCGGGGCGTCCGACTGCGGCATGAACTCGGCGCCGATCACCGGCGACAGCAGCAGCGACGCGAAGAACAGCCCCGCCACGGCGATCACGGTCTTGACGCGGTTGTGCACCGCCCAGGTCAGCACCCGCCGGTAGCGCTCCTTGAACGGCAGGAAGAACCGGCCGCCGGTCAGCGCCTTCTTCACGCCCGCGCTGCTGAAGAACACGGACGCCAGCATCGGCACGATCGTCAGCGCCACGAACAGCGAGCAGAACAGCGCCGCGGCCACCGTCAGCGCCAGCCCGCGGGCCAGCCGCGCGGCGAGGCCGCCGCCGAACACGATCGGCAGGAACACCACCACGGTGGTCAGCGTCGAGGCGATGATCGCGGTGGCCACCTCGCCGGAGCCGATCTTGGCCGCCGTCTTGCGGTCCTTGCCCAGCTCCATGTGGCGGTAGATCGACTCGATCACCACCACCGCGTTGTCCACCAGCATCCCGATCCCGAGGACCAGACCTCCCATCGTCATCATGTTCAGCGTGTCGCCGCTGATGTAGATCGGGATGCAGGTCGCCAGCAGGCTCAGCGGGATCACCACCGCGATGGTCATCGTCGGCCGGATGTTGCGCAGGAACAGGTACATCACCAGCACCGCGAGCAGCGCGCCGATGGTGCCGCTCTGGGCCACCGACACGCCCAGCTTGGCGATCACCTTGCCCATGTCCATCAGCATCCCGAACTCGATCTCGGGGGGCAGCAGCTCCTTGACCGACTCGAGCTCCTTGCGGTAGGCGTTGCGCACCTGCAGCGGGTTGGCGCCGGCCTCCTTCATCACCATGAACATCACCGCGTCCATGTTGTCGCTGCGGATGATGTTGCGGACGTCCTTGTAGCCCCACTCCACGTCGGCGATGCTCGACAGCTTCACCGGCGCCATCGTCTTCATCGACATCCCCACCGCGGTGTTCCGGATGTCGTCCAGGCTCTGGTAGACGCCGACGGTGCGCAGCAGCTCCTCGCGGCGGTCGGTGATCAGGCGGCCGGCGGGCATGTTCAGGTTCTGGTACGCCAGCGCCATCTGGACCTGCTCGGGGGTCACCCCCGAGCCCAGCATCGCGCTGCGGTCGAGCAGGACCTGGACCTCGCGGGTCTTGCCGCCGAAGAACGAGGCCTGCGCCACCCCGTCGAGCCGCTCCAGCCGCGCCTGGACCACGTCCTCCATCATCTTCTTCATCGCCACCGTGTCCTCCATCCCGGTGACGCCGTAGACCGCCAGCGGCATGGTGGAGAGGCTGAACTTGATGATGATCGGGGACTCGACGTCCTCGGGCATATACGGCTCGATCCACGACACCGTCTCGCGGATGTCGTTGGCCGCCTCGTCGAGGTTGGTGCCCCAGATGAAGTCGACCAGGATGAAGCAGACGTCCTCCTGCGAGATGGTCTGGATCTTCTTGACGCCGTTCACCGCGGCGATGGACGCCTCGTAGTTCTTGGCGACGATCGTCTCGAGCTCCTCCGACTGGGCGCCGGGGTAGCGGACCATGATGCTCAGGGTCGGGAAGTCGATGTCCGGCATCATGTCCATGCCGAGCTTCGTCAGGGAGATCACGCCGACGACGACCACGATCAACACGACCATCGTGATCGTGACCGGCTTGTCGACGGAGAAGTCGGTGAGCTTCACTGCGCCACCTCGATCAGGGCCCCGTCGGGGAGCCCGAAGTTGCCCTCGACGATCACCTGCTCGTCCCCGCTCAGCCCGGAGACGATCTCGGTGCCGGAGTCGCCGGCGAGGCCGGTCTCGACGTTGATCCGGCGGGCGGTGGTGCCCTCGGCGACCATCACGTACGGCTGCCCGTTGAGCTCGCGCACGGCCTCGTCGGGCACGGAGAGCACGTCGTCCTTGGCGTCGAGCACCAGCCGCACGCGGGCGTGCAGCCCGGCCCGCACGACCCGGTCGGGGTTGTCGGCGACGACGCGCACCGGGAAGGTGCGGCTCGTCGGATCGGCCGCCAGCCCGATGAACTCCACGGTGCCCTCGATCCCGCCCTCGGGGAGCCGATCGGCGATGGAGTCCACGAGGATGTGGACCTTGATCCCCTCGGCCAGCTTGCCGACGTCCTCGTCGGCGACCTGCAGGTCCAGCCGGATCGTGTCCAGGTTGATCAGGGCGACCAGCGCCAGCGACTCCCCGGTCATCGACATCCCCATCGGGTTGAAGTACTCGCCCTGCTCGCACCCGACCTCGGTGACCACGCCGGGGAACGGCGCGTACAGCGCCCCGCCGCTGATCTGCTTGTTGGCCAGCCCCTTGGCCGCCTGGGCCTGGGCCAGCTGCTGCTGGGCCATCTCCATCTGGGCCTTGACCCCGTCGTACTGCTGCTGGGTCATCGAGCCGCTGGCCTTGAGCTGCTCGGCGCGGCCGAACTCCCGCTCGGCGGTCTCGACCCCCAGCTTGGCCAGCTTGACCGCCGCGTCGGCCTGCTGCGCCTGCAGCGCGGCCATGTCGGTGTCGAGCCGGGCCAGCAGCTGGCCCTTCTCGACCTCGTCGCCGATCTGCACCGGCAGCCGGATCACCTTGCCCGGCATGTCGGGGACCATCCGGATCGACTGGCCCGCCTCGATCGTCCCGGTCAGCTCCAGGGTCCGCTCCAGGGTCCCCTGCTGCACCGGCGCGACCTCGACCAGGGCGCCCACCTCCTGCACCTCGCCGGTGGTGAAGCCCATCGCCTCGCAGCCCGTCCCGGCCGACAGCAGCGCCCAAGACGCGGCGACCAGCGCCGCGGTGTTCCACAGCGTCCTGCTCATCACTCCACCTCCGGATCGATCCCGACGGCCTTGCGCAGGGCCGCGTACGAGATGTGCATCTGGGTCTCGGCCTGCAGCACGGCCAGCTCCGCTCCGGCCAGCGCGGTCTGGGCCGTGAGCAGCTGGGTGTTGTTGGCCACCCCGGCCTCGAAGCGCTCCTGCTCGAGGCGCAGGCTCTCGCGGGCCTGGGCCAGGCCCTCCTCGGCCACCGCGAGCTCCACCTCGGCCTCGTCGAACGTGGTGACCGCCGACTCCAGCTCCACGTCCATCATCTCGGCCAGCAGCTGCCGCTGGCTCTGCAGCTGGGAATACGCGGCCTTGGTCGCGCGGTTCTTCTGGATCGCGGCGCCCCGGTCCCAGATCGACCAGCTCACCGCGATCGTCGCGTTGGCGGTGAACATCCACTCCGGCTCGTTGGAGTAGTTGGGGTTCTGGGCGTTGAGGTTGCCGATCAGCACCACCGCCGGGAGCCACGAGGCCCACGTCGCGTTGGAGTAGTGCTTCATCGCGTCGAGCGTGTAGTCGAGGCCCGCCAGGTCCGGGCGGCTGCGCAGCGCCAGCGTCAGGATCTCGTCCCGCTCGGCGGGCAGCTCGCTGACCGGGTGCTGGCCGTCCATCACCAGCTCGACCTGCTCGTCACGCGGGATCCCCAGCTGGATCTTGAACATCGTCTCCAGCAGCCTCGTGCCGCGGCTGGCCTTCATCGCATCCAGCTTGGCCTGGCTGAGCTGGACCTGGGCGGCGAGCAGGTCGGCGCGGCTGGCCATCCCCACCTCGTTGAGGTTGGACAGGTCCTGCACGTAGGCCTCGGTCAGCGCCACCGCGTCGTCGGTGACCCGCACCGCCTCGCGCGCGGCGACGAGCTGGAAGAACATCTGCTCGGCATCGAACGCGGTCTGCTGCCGCGCCGAGCGGATCTGCTCCTCGCTGGCGCGGTGCATGTCGACGCTGGCCGCCCGGGCCTGGTGCAGCGCCCCGCCGGCGAACACGATCTGCTCCAGCGACCCACCCGCGGCCCAGTTGTCCGCGCGGCCCATCTCGATCCGGGTCGGCTCGCCGGAGTCGTCCGGCGTCATCCAGCCGGTGATCATCTCGCACATCGCGATCATCATCTCGAGGGTGAACGGCGGCTCGACGTCGTCCTCGGTGATGTCGGCGCAGGGGTCGCCCCCGGTGTCGCCGCCCAGGAAGTCGCCGGTGTCGAACTCGATGAACGGCACCGGCTCCAGACGGGTGTAGCTGAACGTGGCGTTGAGCTTGGGGAAGAACTGCAGCAGCGCCTCGGTGGCCTCGGCCTTGGCCTTGACCTCGCCGTACTCCGCGGCGTCGACGGAGAGGCTGTGGTCCAGCGCCAGCGCGACGGACTCCTCGACCGTCAGCGTGCGCGCCCCGGCGGCCGGGGCCAGCGCCACCGCGATCAGGGCGGCCGTCGTCGTGATCCAGGTTCGCATCATGCCGGTTCCTCTCCCTGGTCCCGGGTGCCCTTCCAGGGCGGGACGGTTCGGTCCGAGGCGGTGCCCCACAGGAACAGCTCTCGCGCCTTCTCCAGGAAGACCTGCGGATCGTGGCTCTCGTCCTCCTGGCCGTACATCACCGAACCCTGGATGAAGTGCCCGATCAGCCCCATGAACGCGTGGGCCGCGGCGTGCGGGTCCTGCTCGCGGAGGGCCTTCTCGCGGATCCCCATCTCCATGATCGTCTGGACCCGCGTGACGATGTCCATGTAGCGCTGCCGCGAGTACTCGTGGAGCTCGTCGTCGGCCCACGCCTGGCGCGCGTCGGGGCCGATCATGAAGCGATAGCGGGCCGACGAGGCCTGCACCGCGAAGCCCACCGACATCTGCATCAGCAGGTCGAGCCCGTCCTCGAAGCGCAGGGTACGGCTGAGCACGTCGTCGAACTGGGCCACGATGTCGTCGAGCACGCGCCGCGTCGCCGAGTTGAAGATGTCCTGCTTGCTCTCGAAGTAGTTGTACAGCGCACCGGTGGAGAACCCCGCCTGGGTGGCGATCTCCTCCATCGTCGACGCCTGGAAGCCGACTCGCTGGAAGACCTCCAGCGCCGCGTCGAGGATGTCGTTGCGGGTCCGCTCGCGCTGCAGCTCCTTGCGCGTCTGGCGCGGGGACGCCGGGGCGTCGCTCATCGGCTCACCTCCACACGATCCCCCTCCCGGGCGCACCCGGGCCCCCACGGGTCCGGGTCAAGGTACCTGAATCTGAATTCACTTTCAAGTACCACTATTCACTCTCGTGAACGCATTCCCAAAAAACCAGAACTCGAATTGCAGTGGACTGAACGACGCGTCAGCTTCGTCTACGCAGGTTCAGGCTGGACCATTTCATTTCTCACGGGCCATGGCGTCTGCGTGAGAAGGATCTAGAGATAGAACCCTGCGCATGCACGAGGATGCCACCATCGCGGTCGTGATCGACGGCCTGGCCGAGTCGGTCCCGGCCGGGACCTCGCTGGGCCGGCTGCTGCGCGACCGCGGCGAGCCGCTGAAGGTCGCGATGATCGAGCACAACGGCGCCCTCGTGGCCCCCGCCCGGCTGGACGAGGTCGTGCTCGAGGACGGCGACCGCGTCGAGGTGATCCTGCCCGCGTTCGGGGGGTAGGCAGTCGGGGTCGGGGTCGGGGTCGGGGTCAGGGTCGACGGCGACGGCAGCGGCAACGGCGACGGCAACGGCGACGGCGACGGCAGCGGCGACGGCGACGGCGACGGCGACGGCGACGGCG
>CAZOYV010000350.1:0-7833 GCA_964584075.1 uncultured Rickettsiales bacterium
TGGGTCAGGTGGTCGCTGCGCAGCGAGACCCCGGCCTCGAGGGTGGTCGCGTCCTGGGCCATCGTGAACCCCCGACGGTAGCGCACGGTGAGGCCCCAGGTCAGCGACCGCTGCTCCTGGCGGCGGGTGTCGCCGCTGTCGGGGTGGTGCCAGCGCCCGGTGAAGTCGTGGACCAGCGCCAGCTGCCGCCAGGTCACGTAGGCCAGCGCGCCGAACCGGTCGAACATCCCCGGCACGTCGAGGATCGCCGCGCCCAGCAACCGCCGCGAGGTGCCGCCGTCGGTGTCGGTGTACGAGTCGTAGAACTCCACCTGCCCCGCGTCGAGGTCGTCCTGGCGCAGCACCCCCGGCGACTCGAACTCGCCGCTGTACGCCCCCGCCAGCAACCGCAGCCGGGCCGCGCCGAGGTCGGTCCCGACCCCCCCGAGGATCCGCGCCGCGCGGTACCCGCGCCGCTCGCCGACGCCCTCGGACCACTCGGCGTCGCCGACGACGAAGGTGTCCTCTCGCGCCCGGAGCGGGCGGTAGGCCGTCATCGCCCGCAGCGAGCGATCGGTCCCCCCGCCGACGCCGATCCACAGCCCCGGCTCGGCCAGCCCCACGCGGTAGTCCGCCGAGGCCGCGATCGCGAAGTCGCCGCGCTCGGCCCGCACCGCCCCCTTGGCCAGGTCGAGCTCGACCACCGCCTCGGGCGGGATGAAGTGCAGGTCGAGGTACCCCTGGCCATGGATGTGGGAGGCCTCGTTGAGCGGGATGCCTTCCAGCGACGCCGCCACGTCCGAGCCGTGGACCGCGTCGAACCCGCGCACGAAGATCTGGTAGGCCTTGCCGCGACCGCCGTGCGCCGACAGGTGCATCCCGGGCGACAGCCGCAGCAGGTCCTCGGCGTCGCGGTGCGGGAACGTCTCGATCTCGGCGCGCTCGACGACCTCGGCGGTGGCGCCCTCCTTGGGGCGCTCCTCGCGGATCTCGACGACGATCTCGTCGCCGATCTTGGTGTCGGTCTCGGACTCGCTCTCGGACTCGGACTCGCTCTCGGACTCGGACTCGCTCTCGGACTCGGACTCGCCCGGATCGCCGGACCGCTCGTCCTCGTCCGGTTCGTCGGACGTCTCCTGGGCCCCGGCCGGGGCGAGGATCAGCGCCGCGGCGAGGAACGCCGCCGCGAGGGGGTCCCGCCGGATCAAGCGCCGACCGCCTCCTCGCCGTCGTGCTCCCCCGGGGGGGCCACCGCGGTGCTCACCAGCTTTCCGTGGACCACCCCCCGCGTGCCGATGATCGCGTCGGCGATCTCCTGGACCCGCGCCGCCTCGCCGCGCAGCACGATCACCTCGAGGCAGTGGTGGTGGTCGAGGTGCACGTGGGTCGTGCACACCACCATGTCGTGGGCGTGGTGCTGCAGCGCGGTGAGCCGCTGCGACAGTTCCCGCTGGTGGTGGTCGAAGACCACGGTCACGGTGCCCATCACCTCGGCGTCGCCATGGCTCCAGCGGTCCTCCACCAGCGCGGCGCGCATCAGATCGCGGAGCGCCTCGGAGCGGGTGGTGTAGCGCTTGCGCTGGACCAGCTCGTCGAAGGCGTCCATCAGCGAGCTGGGCACGGTGATGCTGTAGCGCGTGACGTTCTCGGCCATCGGTCTGCCTCTCGCCGCCGCGTATGTCATCTTCCGCGGTCGTGGCGCGCATAGTATGCACAGTTCTTTCATACCTGCATACACAGAGCTGCACCGGAAGGCGCTGGCCGCGCCTCTCCGCCTGCGCTACACTTCGCCCGAACGCGAACCGAGACGGAGAGAGGAGGCGCGACGATGCGCTCCCTGTACCGGATCACCCGACCCGTGACCTGAGGGGCCGCACGGGGACCGGTGTGGTCCCCCGTCCGGCTCCTCGCAACGCGGCGCGACGCCCCCTGACGGGACCCCTGCGGTCCGTCGGCGCGGGGAGCGCCGATGGATCGAGGAGAGTCTCCCGTGACCGACCAACCGACCGACTACCGACCGATGTGGACCGAGCTCGGGCTCGATCTCGACAAGCACGACGCGCTGCTGGCCGCACTGGGAGAGGGCTACCAGGCCACCTTCCTGGGGCAGCCCGACCGCCCCGAGGGGATGAAGTACTTCGACTTCGTGATGAGCGAGGTCCACGGGCTGCGGATCCAGGAGCTCGTCGACGCCCGCGCGGAGGGCCGGATCGTCGTCGGCTCGTTCTGCGTGTTCGTCCCCGAGGAGCTGGTGCTGGCCGTCGACGGCGTCTCCGTGGGGCTGTGCGCCGGCGCCGAGTTCGGCACCGAGGCCGCCGAGCAGCTGCTGCCGCGCAACACCTGTGCGCTGATCAAGTCGGCCTTCGGCTTCACGCTCGAGAAGGTCTGCCCTTACGTCGCGGCCTGCGACCTGGTGGTGGGCGAGAACACCTGCGACGGCAAGAAGAAGTCCTACGAGCAGTACGAGGGCCTGGTGCGGCGGTTCCACACGATGGACCTGCCGCAGGTCAAGAGCGACGAGGGCCGCGCGCTGCTGGCCCGCGAGGTGCGGCGCCTCGCCGAGGAGCTGCAGCGGGTGGCCGGCAAGACCCTCGACGTCGCCGGGCTGAAGCGGGGCATCGCGGTGGTCAACGCCAAGCGCAGCGCGATGCACCGGTTGGCCTCGCTGCGCCGTGCCCGCCCGGCCCCGATCTCGGGCCTCGACGCGCTGCTGGCCAACCAGGTGTACTTCTACGACGACCCCGAGCGCTTCACCGCCTCGGTCGACGCGCTGTGCGACGAGCTCGAGCAGCGCGTCGAGGCCGGCACGGGCGTGACCCCCGCCGACGCTCCGCGGGTGCTGATCAGCGGCTGCCCGATGGCGGTGCCCAACTGGAAGCTGCCGAGCATCGTCGAGGGCGCGGGCGCCGTGATCGTCGGCGAGGAGTCGTGCGTCGGCGAGCGGGGCACGCAGCACCTCACCGACGACGCCGGCGAGACCGTCGAGGAGCTGCTCGAGGCGATCGTCGACCGCTACTGGCGGATCGACTGCGCGATCTTCACGCCCAACGAGTCGCGCCGGGAGCACGTCGCGGAGATGTCGTCCGCCTACGGCGCCGACGGCGTGATCCACTACGCGCTGCAGTTCTGCACGCCATACCAGATGGAGGCCGGCGCGATGGCCAAGGCGGTCCAGGCCGGGGGGCGGCCGGTGTTGACCCTCGACACCGACTACGGCACCGGCGACGTGGGCCAGCTGCAGACCCGGATCGAGGCGTTCCTCGAGCAGATCCGGGGGAGCTGAGCGGGCGAGCCGCGGCAGGAGACGGAACGAGCTGTTCCATGGAACAAGGAGAGACGCGATGAGCGAGGATCGAATCGTCGACTGCCGCGGCCTGGCCTGCCCGCAGCCGGTGCTGGACACCAAGGCGGTGCTGCAGGACGCGGCGGCGCCGTTCGTGGTGATCGTCGACAACGAGGGCTCGTGCACCAACGTGCAGCGCTTCGCCGAGAGCCAGGGCGCCGGCGTCGAGGTGGCGCGCCAGGGCGGGGACTACCACCTCACCGTGCGGCCCGGGCAGACCGAGCCGGCGGCCGAGCAGCCGCCGATCGTCTGCGCCGTCCCGGGCGCCCGCGATCTGGTCGTGTACGTCTCGTCGGAGGGCATGGGCCGCGGCGACGACGAGCTCGGCGCGGTGCTGATGGAGGCGTTCCTCGACACGCTGGCCCAGTTCCAGGACGAGCTGTCGCACGTGATCTTCGTCAACGCCGGCGTCAAGCTGGCCGTCGAGGGTTCCCCGGTGCTGGGGCCGATCCGGCAGCTGGAGGAGATGGGCGCCGAGGTGCTGGCCTGCGGCACCTGCCTGAAGCACTTCGGCTTGCAGGACCGGCTGGCCGTGGGCAGTGTCTCCAACATGTTCGTCATCCTCGAGACCCTGGCCGGCGCGCAGAGGATCATCCGGCCATGAGCGACCGCGACGAGCTGCGCCTGACCCGCGGCGTCGGCGGCTCGGGGTGAGCGAGCAAGCTGCCTCCGGGGGACCTGGAGGCCGCGCTCGCCGCGCTCCCCGAGACGACCGACCCCGACCTGCTGGTGGGGCGCGGGACCGCCGACGACGCCGGCGTGCTGCGCGTGCGCGACGACCTGGCGCTGATCCAGACGGTGGACTTCTTCACGCCGATCGTCGACGACCCGCGGACCTTCGGCCGCATCGCGGCGACCAACGCGCTCAGCGACGTCTACGCGATGGGCGGCACGCCGCGCACGGCGATGAACATCGTGTGCTTCCCGCGCAAGACGCTGCCGCTGGACGTGCTGCGCGAGGTGCTGATCGGCGGCCACGAGGTGGTCGTGGAGGCCGGCGCGCTGCTGGTCGGCGGCCACAGCGTCGAGGACCCCGAGCTGAAGTACGGCCTCAGCGTCACCGGCCTGATCCACCCCGACCGGGTGGTGACCAACGCCGGCGCGCGCCCCGGCGACCGGCTGGTGCTGACCAAGCCGCTGGGCACCGGGGTGATCTCCACCGCGGTCAAGGGCGGGCTGGCCCCGCCGCAGGTCGAGGCCGAGGCGACCCGCTGGATGGCGACGCTCAACCGCGACGCCGCCGAGGCGATGCAGGCCGTCGGCGTCCACGCCTGCACCGACGTCACCGGCTTCGGGCTGCTGGGCCACGCGCTGGAGCTGGCCGACGCCTCGGGCGTGCAGGTGGAGCTGTCCGCCGCCCGCGTCCCGCTGATCCCCGGCGTGGCCGAGCTGGCCGCGATGGGGCTGATCCCCGGCGGCAGCCACCGGAACCGGAAGTACTGCGAGCGGGCCGTGACCGTCGACGACGGCGTGGATCCGCTGATCGTCGACCTGCTGGCCGACGCCCAGACCTCCGGCGGCCTGCTGATCGCCGTGCCGGCCGAGCGCGCCGCGGCGCTCCACGACGCGCTGGAGCACCGCGGCGTCCCGCACCCCGAGATCGGCGTGGTGGTCGCCGGCGCCGGCACGCTCCGCGTCCGCCTCTGACCGGTCCCCCGCGCGACGCGCCGGTGTTGATAGACTCGGGGCATGCTCGCCCGACATCGAGACCTCCTCCCGCGCGGCACCCGCGCCGTCGTCACCGGCGGCGGCTCGGGCCTGGGCCGCGCCTTCGCCCTCGCCCTCGCCGCCCGGGAGGGCCGCGTGCTGGTCGCCGACATCGACGGGGACGGCGCCGCCGAGACCGCCGCGCGGGTCGACGACCGCGGGGGCACCGCCGCCGTCCAGGCCTGCGACGTGCGCGATCCCGAGGCCCACGAGGCCCTCGCCCTGCGCGCCGAGTCGCTGTGGGGCGGCGCCGACCTGCTGATCAACAACGCGGGCGTCGCCGTCACCGGGAAGGTCGGCGAGGTGCCCGTCGACGACTGGCGCTACATCGTCGAGATCAACCTGATGGGCATGGTCTGGGGCTGCGAGGCGTTCGTGCCGCGGTTCCGCGAGCGGGGCGCCGGCGCGGTGCTCAACGTGGCCTCGGCCGCCGGTCTGCTCAGCCCGCCGCTGGGGGGGCCGTACAACGTCACCAAGGCCGGCGTGATCGCGCTGAGCGAGACCCTCGCCGCCGAGCTGCGCGGCAGCGGCGTGGGGGTCACGGTGCTGTGCCCCACGTTCTTCCCCACCAACCTGATGGAGCACGCCCGCGCCTCCGAGAAGCACCGCGACGGGATCCGCAAGGTGATGGCGCGCTCACGGCTGTCGGCCGACGACGTGGCCCGCGCCGCCCTGCGCTCGGTGGCCCGCGGCGAGCCGTACTCGGTGCCGATGGCCGACGGCCGCCGCTACTGGTGGCTCAAGCGGATGACGCCCGAGGGCTACCTGCGGCTGCTCGGCTGGTCCGGCGCCCTGCGCCTGCGGAAGCGGAGCCGCGACCGGTCGCGACCTCGACCGTGACCCGCGACGACGACGCGGCGGGCGACGATTCAGCTCCACCTCGTCGATCGGCGACCTGATCGAGGGCACCTGCGATGACGCCGGCGGGACCCCGGCCCGGGTTCCCACCGGCGGTCTCCCGCCCCGCCAGGCGAACTGCTGGCGCCACCGGGCGGCGCCGCGCCGGAATCAGCCGCCGGCGCCGGCCACGTCGCGGGGGGTCTCGCGGAACGCGCCCGAGTAGGCGATCTCGCGGTCGATCACCAGCGGGCGCACGTCGAGCACCGGCCCCCGCGCCTGCAGCTTGGCGTGGGGGGACTCCACCAGCTCGAGGCCGGCGGCGAGCCAGGCCGCGGTGCCGCCGGAGTAGCGCGCCACGTTGGTCATCCCCAGGTTCTCCAGCCGCCGGGCCGCCTCCGCCGACTCGTCCCGCTCTCCACCGTCGCCGTACACGATCACCAGCGAGTCGGGGTTCATCACCCGCGCCACGCGGAACACCAGCGACCCCATCGGCGCGGTCTTGGCGCCGGGGATGTGACCCCGCTCGTACTCCACGTCGCCACGCACGTCGAACAGCGCCAGCGGGCCTCGGTCCAGCAGCCGCTCCAGCTCGGAGGTCGTGATCTGTCTCATCGACTCCACCTCTCCAGCCCTGAATAGGATTATAGATCATAGATAGGAACAGCTATCTTGATCGGCAAGCGGAGCGGATGCCGGCCCGGTCACGGGCCGAACAGCGTCGCCAGATCGGGGAGCGGGGAGCAGCTGATCGGGTCCTCGAGCCCTGGCTGGGTGGTGCCGTCCTGGCCCCCGTCGCAGACGTGGATCGCGGCGATGGTGCCCCCGATCACCTCGATGGGCGTCGGGTCCCCGTTCTTGCTGTAGACGTTCTCGAGGAACCAGTACTCGCCCTGGGTGCCGGTGGTCGGGCCCCACAGCCGCGCGGCGTGGTCGCCGGGCGCGGCGTTGGAGGTGAAGGTGTTGGCGTGGACCAGCAGCTCGGTGTTGGCCATCGAGTCGTCCTGGGTGATCGGGTACGAGCACAGCCCCCACCCGTCGTTGCCCCACACGTCGTTGTGGTGGAACCACAGCTGGCTGGCCTCGGGCAGCCGCGCCCCGTAGCCGCCGAGGTGGAGCTCGTTGCCGGCGAGCTCGCCCAGCGAGGCGTGCACGTCCAGGCCGTGGTTGCCGTTGTCCACCAGCGTGCACGAGTGGATCGCGTAGTCCCGGGACGGCAGCACGCCGTACGGGGCCTCGGCGGCGCCGCACTCGGCGAGCTCGACGAGGCCGTCGTCGTTGGCGTCTGCGCACTCCTGTGACGCGATGCCGTGGCCGAAGTGGTCGCTGCTGGCGACGAACCGCATCGTCAGCTGGCTGCTGTGGACGAAGGTCGCGCCGTCCCGGCCGCCCTCGAGCTCGAGGCGCTCCGCCAGCACGTTGGCGCTGTGCTCGATCACCAGTGGTGTCGCCGCCGTCGCGGCGGGTCCGTTGGAGATCACCGACAGGTCGCGGATCACCACGTCGCGGGTGTGGTCGACGTGGATCATCGGGCCCTCGTAGCCCACCCCGGCCACCGCCTGCAGCGTGGTCTGGCTGGTGCTGGTGCCCTGCAGGATCAGGTGCTCGACGTCGACGACGATCGCGCCGTCCACCGGGACCGTGCACGCCGGCAGCGCCAGCGCGCCGCCGCCGCCGGCGCCCAGCGTCTGGATCGCGGCGTTGATCGCGGCGACCGTGCACTCCTGCTCGGTCAGCACCTGCACGACCCCCGAGAAGCCGTCCATGAACTCCCCGCAGTCGAACCCCAGGTCGGGGCGCAGCCGCGGCTTGCACAGCGGCGGGGTGTCGATCGTCGCGTCCTGGTACTCGCCGTCGCCGCAGGGGTTGGCGAGGAACCCGTTGGGCGGGATCTCGCACGGCGCGGTGTCGTCGTCCCCGGCGGTGTCGTCGTCCCCGGCGGTGTCGTCGTCCCCGGCGGTGTCGTC
>CAZOYV010000351.1:0-7788 GCA_964584075.1 uncultured Rickettsiales bacterium
AGTCCGGTTCTGTGAGAGGGGCCCCGGAGCAATCCGGGGCCCCTACTCGGCAGGCTCCCGGCAGCAATGGCACGCTCAACAGTCGACGGGCTCTCCTACCCCCCCATGGCCGGGTTCGATCCCGACACGTCTCCGCCACCCACACCGTGAGTCGTCGTCGAAGAAGGTTGAGCCCGGGTTCGTCGGCTGCTCGTCCCGTCGCCGCTAGCGCCAGTCCCCGACCACGGTGAAGCCCGCCCAGTACCAGGGGTGGGAGTACTCCTCGCCGGACGCGATCATCGACTGCTGGGCGTGCTGCAGCGCGCGGCCGACGTCGGTGCCGCGGCCGAGCGCGTCGTAGAACCCGCCCATCAGCTCCAGGGTGCCGGCGTCGTCGACCTTCCACAGGCTGCCGACCAGGGTCTCGACGCCCGCGCGGCGGAACTGGGCGGCGAGGCCCTCGATCGAGACGCCCGCGGGGTGGCCCTCGTCGGGCTCGGGGGCGTCGACCGCCAGGCCCGACTCGCAGGCGGACAGCACCACCAGCCGGCAACGGCCGAGGTAGGGCGCCAGCCCCGGGATCTCGCGGTAGGTCAGCTTGCCCTCGCCGGGGGGGTCGTCGTGCAGGATCAGGTACGAGCGGTTGGGCTCGCGCAGGTCGATCACGCCGTGGGTCGCCAGGTGCAGCGTGGTCTTCTGCGGGGCGGCGCGGTACAGCGCGCTGCGGGTGCCCTGGGGGCCCTGCAGCACGGTGGCGCCGGGGAACCGGCTGGCGATGGTCTTCACCTCGGTCTCGGCGCCGGGCAGCGAGCCGTCGGGGTTGCCGACCAGCAGCAGGCCGGGGCCGTCGAGGCGGAAGCGGGTCTGGTCGGCGGCCCGCCCGCGCAGCGAGCCGACGTGGGTCACGCCGACCACCGCCACGTCCTCGACGAGGTAGCGCTCGTCGTGGCGCAGCAGGCCGAACGGCAGCTGGCGGAACGGGCCGGTCTTGCTGACGACCAGCACCTCGGCGCCCTCCAGCTCGCCGGCGATCGGGGCGATCAGCCAGCCGCCGAGGCGATCGCACTGCAGGTCGGTCCACTCGCGGTCGAACGGGGTCCCGGCGCGCAGGGTGCGGGTCAGCCGGCGGATCGTCTTGTCCACGTCCTCGGCGTCGACCACGACCGTCCGCGAGACCAGCCGGTCGCGGCGGAACACCATCAGCACCAGCTGGTCGGGCAGCAGCACCGGCTGCAGCACCACCACGCCGGGGTCCAGGTCGCCCTGGATCGCCTCGAGGTCCTCGGGGTCGACCCGCACCGCCTGGTCGAACTCGGGGTAGCTGGCGCGCAGCTCGTCCACCGACGCGGCGAACTCCACCCGCAGCTGGGCCAGCTGGGCCCGCAACGCCTCGGCGCGCTGGTTCTCGGCCGCTCCGGGCGCGCGCCGCAGCTCGGCGCGGAGCTGGTCCTCGAGCCACGCCTGCTCGCGCTCGAGCTCGCGGTAGCGCTCGCTCGCCTCGCCCTCGGGCAGCGTCGGGGCGGGCAGCTCGGTGCGCTGCAGCCGCTCGGCGTAGACGAACGCCCCGAGGCTGTCGCCCTGCTGCAGCAGCGCGTCGATCAGCGCCTGGTAGACCTCCTCGTGGCCGGTGACGAACTCCTCGGCCTGGCCCGGCTCCAGGGTCCGGCGGGTGCGCTCGAGCTCGTCGACGGCGGCGCGCAGCTCGTCGATCCCCGCCTTGTCGCGGCCGGCGTCGAGGTCGAGGCGGCCGGCGAGGTAGCGCGCCCGCCAGCGCACCTGGGACAGCTCGAGGTCGTCGGCCAGCTGGGCCGCGCGGCCGGCGTACCGGGCCGCCGCCGCGTCGTCGTCCCCGCGCAGCTGCGAGGCCAGGTTGAGCGACGCGATCGCCTCGAGGCGGCGGTCCCCGGCGTCCTTGCTGCGCTGCAGCAGCGCCTCGAAGGTGGCGGCGTCGGGCTCGCCGACCAGCGCACCGTTGAGCGCCGCGGCGGTGGCATCGGCCTCCAGGCCGGCGGCGGTGAACGCCTCCTCGGCGGCGCGGTAGTGGGTCGCCGCGCGGGCGTCGTCCCCGGCGCGGTGGGCCAGGGTCCCCAGGTTGAGCAGCAGCGTGGCCTGCCGCGGCACGTCCTTGCGGGCGCGGGCGGTGGCCAGCGCGTCCTCGAGCAGGGCGCGGGCGTCGTCGACCTGGCCCAGGTCGGCCAGCAGCAGCGCCAGGTTGTTCTGGGCGTCGGCCTCTCCGGCCAGGTTGCCCGTCGCGCGGTACAGCTCGACGGCGTCCTCGAGGGAGCTCCGGGCCTCGGCCCAGCGGCCGTCGCGGCGGCTGGAGATGCCCACGTCGGTCAGCGCGTCGGCCCGCCCGTCGCGGTCGCCCAGCGCCGAGAACAGCGTGTCGGCCGCGGCGAACGCCTTGCGCGCCTCGTCGCCCTTGCCCAGCGCCATCCGCGCCAGCCCGAGGTTGATCGCGGCGTTGGCCGCGCCCGCGGGGTCGTCGGCGCCCTGGTGGCCCTGGAACGCCCGCTGGAGCACCTTCTCGGCCCGCCGCGCGTCGCCGCCGGTCAGCGCCAGCAGCCCCACGGCGGTGTCCACCCGCGGGGCGGCGGTGGGGTCGTCGGCGCGCTTGGCCAGCGCCCCGGCCTCGTCCAGCAGCGCCGCGGCGGGCTCCAGCCGGCCCAGCTCGCGGTTGATCGCGGCCAGCCGCAGCAGCAGGTCCAGCTCCGCGGCGGCGTCCCCGGCCTCGCGGGCCAGCTGCAGCGCCTGGGACCAGTGCACCAGGGCGTCGGCCAGGTCGCCGCGCTCGAAGGCCTCCTGGCCCAGCTGGCTCTCCTCGTCCTGCGCCGCCGACACGCCGGCGAGGCCGACGGCGAGGGCCAGGGCGAGGCACAGCAGGGTGGGGGAGCGGGGCGTCACGAAAGGCTCCTCGTCACGCCGAGAATCGCGGAACGCCGATCAGATGTCCAGCGCGGCCAGCTCGGCCCTGGCCGCCTCCAGCTGGGGGTTGCTGGTCAGCGCCTGCTGGAACGCCTCGCGCGCCCGCGGCAGGTCCTTCTGGTCCAGGTAGATCAGCCCCTCGCTGTACTGCACCGCGGCGCCGATCACGTCGGCGTCCTCGGCCACCACCGCCGGCGTCCCGGCGTCGGCCGCCGCGTCGCCGCCGTCGGCGGAGCGCACGGTGTGGCCGCCGTCGGCCGCCGCGTCGCCCGCCCCGCCGTCGCCGCCGGCGTCGGCGAACCCGGTGGGGCCCTCGCCGCCGTCCGGCACGTCGGTGGGCGCGGTCGGTCCGTCCCGGTCGCCGAGCCCCGAGGCCTGGACCTGCAGCGCGCCGCGGAACGCCGTGGCCAGCTGGGTCTCCAGGTCCATGAACGCCCTGGCCTTGTCGTCGACCCCGTGGGCGAACAGGATCTCGCCGGTCTCGACCTGGACCAGCCGGGCGTCGATCCGCAGCGTGCCCATCATCTCGAAGTAGCTGCCCAGCACCAGCCACTCGGCGCCGAGCAGCTTGCCGACCTTGGCCGCGGTCTTGGGATCGGCCATCCCCGAGTGGCCCAGCTCCAGCTCGTCGAGGATCGCCTGCAGCTGCTGGCGCTCGACCACCGTCACGCCGGGCGTGCCCTTCAGATCGGTGACCATCATCTGGGCCAGCCCGACCTTGAGCGGCTCGAGCTCCTCGTTGCCCTGGTTCTCGAAGTACAGCACCGCCACCGTGCCCGGCCCGGCGGCGGCGGCCGTGGGCCACAGCGCCAGGCCGCCGAGCAGCAGCAGCGCGGTCGTCAGGACGCGGGTCATCGTCCACCTCCCCGTGGCGCACCCCTCCCGGGGTCGCCGGAGTCACAACACCTGGGACGGCCGGGGGCATCCCTGCCTTCGACCGCGTCCCGGGGCTGCCCCTCAGATCCTCCGGGTCACCGGGACCCACAGCACGCCGAAGCGCTCGACCCGGATGTCGTTCTTCTCCAGCCGCACCTCGCGCTCCTCGATCTCGCCGAGCAGCGCCTCCTCGCGGGCCTGCAGCGTGGCGATCTCGTCGGCGAGCTCGTCCTGCAGCTCCACCGCCTGGGCCTGCAGGTCGGCGATCTCGTCCTCGGTGCGCTCCAGCCGCTCCCGCGAGCGCATCGTCTGGCGGCGCTTGGACACCGCGGAGGTCAGGCGCTTCTTGCGGCCGAAGAACATCCCGAGCACGGTCTCGCCGACGTTGACCACCTCCTCGGTGCGCCGGCTGCGCAGCGTGCCCTCGAGCTCCTCGAGCGTGCGCTCCTTGCCGCGGATCCGCGTCTCGAGCTGGTCGACCTTCTTGTCGTAGCGGCCCTCGAGCTTGCCGACCTGCTCGTGGACGCGCGCGACCAGCGCCTTGCGGCAGCGGGCCTCGAACTGCTCGCGGGTCTCACCCGGCCGGCCGTACAGCTTGAGCGCGGGGTGGGCGAACATCCCGCGGGTCTCGGAGCGGTACACGTCGTCCACGATCCGGGTGCGCAGCGCCTCGAGCTCGGCGCCCTCGTCGAGCCAGGCCGGCAGCGGCTCGTAGCGCGCCCCCGGAGGCGGCGCGGGCAGCTCGTCGGCGTCCTGCAGCGGGACCGCCAGCGGCTCGTCGGGGAGCCGCTCGCCGAGCGGGAACCACACGCGGTGCTCGGCGTGGTCGAGCACGAACCCGACGCGGTCCTCGTCGAAGCGCAGCGCCAGCCGCGCGTACAGCGCGGGCCGGAACACCACGGCGCCGTCGTCCCGCGCGGGCTCGGCGTGCGCGCCGAACGTGTCGGCCAGCCGGGCCGAGAGCACCACCCGCGGGTCCAGGTGGAGGCTGTCGCCGGGCACCGGGGGCGCGGTGGCGAGCAGGCCGTCGCCGGCGGGGCCCGCGGCCGCGGTGGGGGCCAGCGTCCGCGCCGGGGTGTCGCCGTCGGGGTCGATCGCGGCGCCCGGGGTGGGGGCCGCCGCGCGGGTCGCGCCCGTCTCGCGCAGCCGCTCGATCTCCACCCGGGTCAGCGGCCCGCGCAGGTAGCAGCGGGCGAAGCGGCTGCGCAGCACCACCGGCTCCTCGGCGCGGGCGTCGTGGAGCACGAAGCAGCGCCCGTCCAGCCCCTCG
Organism: uncultured Rickettsiales bacterium; assembly: GCA_964584075.1. Taxonomy (GTDB): domain Bacteria; phylum Myxococcota_A; class UBA796; order UBA9615; family CAYRNR01; genus CAZOYV01. The sequence continues at coordinate 5,051 of CAZOYV010000351.1, forward strand.
ACGACGTCGTCGAGGTCGGGACGGCCCAGCCCCTTGAGCAGCCGGTCGCGGTCCTGCCGGGTCTGGAGCCGGCCGATCGACCACACGCCGGCGTTGGACATCGCCTTGTAGTCGACGTCGACGGGGTTCTGGGTCGCCAGCACGATCCCGAGCCCCACCGCCCGCGCCTGCTTCATCATCGACAGCAGCGGCGTCTTGGTCGGCGGATCGTGGGGATGCGGCGGCAGGTAGCCCGCGACCTCGTCGAAGTACAGCAGCGCCCGCAGCGCCGACGTGCCGGGCTGGCGCCGCGACCAGGCGTGCAGCCGGCCCAGCAGCAGCGTCAGCACGAACTGGCGCTGGGCGTCGGAGAGGTGGGCCACCGACAGCACCGTCACCGGCGTGCGGCCGTCGCGGGGCGCCAGCATCTGCTCGACGTCGAGCGGCGCGCCACGGGTCCAGCTGGCGAACGACGGGGCCGCCACCAGCGCGTTGAGCGACATCGCCAGCGCCATCCGGTCGTCGGGGGGGAAGAACAGGTCGACGGGGAACACCCCGACCTTCTCGAACGGGGGGTCGACCAGCCGCAGGATCAGCGTCTCCAGGTCGGGGTCCTCGCCGGCGGTCCAGGCCGCGTCGAGCACCTGCTGGAGCACCACGTGGGCCGGGTCGCGCACCGGATCGCCGCCGCGTCCGACGAGCCCCAGCAGGCCCGAGACCGTGCTGGTCACCAGCGCCAGCCGCCCCTCCTCGTCGTCCAGCTCGGCGGCGGGCGGGCGGCGGAACGAGCCCAGCACGTCGACGGGCACCCCGGCGTCGCTGCCGGGCGTCCAGATCGACAGCTCCAGGCGCCGCCGCAGCGCCAGCACGTCCGCGGGGCCCATCCCCCAGCGGGCCAGCCCGTCGCGCCACACCCGGGCGATGCCCTCGGCGCTCCCGCCCTGCTCGACCCACGGCTCGAACTCGGCGGCGCTCAGCTCGGGGAACAGCAGCGCCAGGTTGCCCAGGTCGCCCTTGGGGTCCACGGCGATGACGGGGACGCCGGCCATCGCCAGCTCCTCGAGCAGGACCAGCCCCAGCCCGGTCTTGCCGCTGCCCGTCATGCCGACGATCAGCGCGTGGGTCCGCAGGTGATCCGGCTGCAGCCGGACGTCCGCGTCGCCCTCGACGGTGCGGCCGAGGAACAGTCCCTCGCTCATCTCAGTCCTCCCGCGCCCAGGCGTGGAACCGAAGCGCCAGCAGCAGGATCAGGCAGCTGGCCAGCGGCAGGCCGAGGTCCAGCACCAGCCCGTCGGTGATGCGGAACAGCAGGGCGCCGAACGCCACCAGCAGCACGCAGGCGACGAGCCACAGCATGGTGTGCACGTCGTCCCGCACCACGCGGAGGCTGAGCCACACCAGCGCCAGCAGCAGCAGCGTCAGGACCACCACCACCGCCACGGGGACGTGGCGCAGGTGGGTGCCGTGCAGCAGGTTGTCGATCACCTGGGCCTGGATCCGCCCCCCGGCCATGTCCGCGGCGCGGAACAGCGGGAAGCTGTACGGCGTCACGAAGCGGTCGCCTGCCGCGGCGGCGACCTCGTCGGTGCGGCAGACCACCACCAGCTTGTCGTCCAGCAGCTCGACCAGGTCGGGGGGCACCGCCGGGACCTCGATCCCGAGGCCGCGGTACATCGCCGCCTCGCCCAGCGCGCGCAGCACCTGGGCGGCGCGCACCGTGGGGATCCCCTCGGTGCTCCACTCCGGGCCGCGGTAGTTGATCTCCAGCGGCTCGTGCAGCGGGGTCGGCGCGGGGGGCAGGCCCAGGTCGGGCAGCGCCAGCTCGCAGCGCAGCGGGGCCCCTTCGCAGCCGCGGTCGAGCCCGTACAGCAGGTCGTCGGCGCGCACGCTGCGGTCCGACTCGCGCTGGACGTACAGCCACGCGCCGAGCAGCGCCATCGCGGGGCGGACCTCGGCGTCGGTCTGCTCGGCGCCGTCCATGTTGCCCGGCCACGGCCCCGAGAGGCTGGCCCGCGCGACCCGGCGCACCAGCGGGGCGCGGCGGACCAGCAGGTCGCCCTTGGGGAACAGCTGGTTCTGCTCCTCCTGGAAGTTGGCGATCCCCGAGGCGATCGCCCCGGACAGCGACGGCGCGGTGCCGCGCACGAACTCGCGGCCCGTGACCGGCTCGGCGACCACGAACCGCTCCGCCGCGACCACCGCCCCGTGCTCCCGCGCGGCGGCGACCAGCTCGTCGTCCCCCGCGGCCGGGCGGTCCAGCAGGAAGTCCAGCACCACCACGCGCGCGCCCGCCTCGTCGAGGAACCGCACCAGCTCGGCGAGCAGCCCGCGGGGCGTGATCTCCGGGTCCGGGTTCTCGGGGTACCAGAGGTACAGCGCCTCCTCGGAGATCGTCACCAGCCGCACGTCGTCGGACACCGGCGCGGGGCCGCGCAGCCACAGGTACAGATCGGCGAACTGGCCGCCCAGCATGGTGAACGCCAGCGTGCCGAGGATCGCCGCGGTGGTCACCGCCTGGACCACCTCGTAGGCCAGGTTGTAGCCGGCGTGGCTCGCCGGGTTGCCGGCCGGGCGGCGGGGGTCGGCGCGTTGCCACCAGCGGCGCGGGCGGGTGGGGATCTCCATCCGCCCGGAGAGCCGCCGGGCCTCGCGGGGGTCCATGCTCTGCGACCCGGGCGGCGGCGGCCACACCGGGTAGGCCTGCTGGGCCGGCCGGGTCGGCGGGGTGTCGTCGCCGGGCGGCGGCGGCTCGGGGGGTG
>CAZOYV010000352.1:0-7780 GCA_964584075.1 uncultured Rickettsiales bacterium
GCGCTGGCGGTGGGCCCGATCCTGGTGGGCCACCGCACCGGCCGCTGGACCGCGCTGCTCGCCGGCGGCGCGGCCGCGGGGCTGGCCGCCGGCGCCCACCTGGCCGGCCTGCTGCTGCTGCCCTCGCTGGCGGTGGCGACCTGGCCGTGGCGCCGGCGGCCCGGCGCGTGGCTCGGCCTGGGCGCGTTCGCGCTGCTGGCCGCGCTGGCGATGGTCCCCCCGGTGGTGGTCAAGGACCCGGTGCTGTTCCTCGTCGACACCGGCAGCGGCGCGCCCCAGCTGCTGAACTACCAGCTGGTGCTGCTGCTCGGGGGCCTGCTGCCCGCCGCCGGCGGGATCGCCCTGCTGCGCGTCCGCCGCCGCGACCGGGGAGACGGCGACCGGCCCCCGTGGTGGCGCCGCATCCTCGGGTCGCCGGCGTGGTGGATGCTCGCCACCGGCGGGCTGCTGATGGCCTACCTGAGCGTCCCCGAGAACTACGTCTATCCCCACTACTTCGACGTGGCGATCGTCGGGCTGCTGCTGGTGCTCGCCCCGCGCACGCGGCTGGAGCGCGGCGTGCTGCTGGCCGTGTTCGGGCTGGCGCTGGCGGTCCAGCTGGGCATGATCGCGCTGCTGCCGCTGCCGGAGGCGGCGCGCTACTCCGCCGTCGCCGCCGCCACGGAGGAGCTCTGCGAGGGCCGCAACCCGGTGCGGGTCCCGCTGTCCGTCGACGCCCGCCCCTACCGATACATGATGGAGCAGGTGTGCCCGGGGACCGCCCTGCCGGAGCGATGAGCGGCCGCGCACGCGCGCTGGCCTGGGCGGCCGTCGGCGGCCTGCTGGCGCTGCACGCCGCGCTGTGGCTGACCCTGCCCAGCCGGCAGGTCTCGGGGGACGCCCTGGACGATCTGGCGGCGGTGGAGGCGCCGTCGCCGCGGCCGAACCGCAAGCACCCGGCCGCCGAGCCCGCGGTGTGGCTGCTGGTCCGCGGGCTGCGCACCGCGGGGCACGAGGGGCCCACGGTGCGGGTGGTCCAGATCTGGAACGGGGCCTGGCTCACGCTGGGGTTGGCCGCGGTGGCCGTCGCGCTGGGGCCCCGGGGGGGCCCGCTGCGGGCGGGTGCGGCGGTGCTGCTGCTGGGCGGGGGCTTCGCGGCGCTGCACCTGGCGCTGGACCCGATGCTGTTCTTCGTCCCGCCGGGGCTGGCGCTGCTGGCGGGGGCCGCCGCGGCGCTCCAGCGGGGACCGCCCACCGGGGGCTGGGGGCACGGGGCCGCGGCGCTGGCGCTGCTGCTGGCGATGGTGCTGGTGGACCCGATGACCACCGCGGCGCTGCTCCCGCTGGCGTGGGGCTGGGTCCGCCGCCGCGACCCCGCCGTGCCGCCGCGCCGCGTTGTCGCCCAGGGGGTCCTGCTGGGCGTGCTCCCGCTGGCCGCGGTGCTCGCGGCGGTGGCCGGGATCGAGGGCCACGCCCTGACCGCGGGCCCCTTCGGCACCCTGCGCGGCGCCCCGGTGTCGCTGGCGCTGGAGGGGCTCCAGGGGGCGCTGTGGCCCACCCCGCGGGGGATCGGTCCGCTGGCGGCGCTGGGAGCGGGCGCCCCGCCGGCCGGGTGGGCCGCCACCGCCGCCACGGCGCTGCTCGCCGCCGCCGTCGCCGCGGGGGTCGCCACCGCGGCGCTGCGCCGCGGGCCGGTGGACGACGCGGCGCCGTGGCTGCTCGGTGCCCTCCTGGCGGCGGGGTTCGTGGTCTGGTGGAACCCCAACCAGTTCCTGTTCTGGGTCCACCCGCTGTGGATGGGCGCCGTCGCCGCCGGGGTCGCGCTGCGCCGCCCGGCCCCCGTGACCGACGGGCTGGCGCTGGGGGCCGGGGCCGCGCTGCTGGTCGCCGGCCTGGCCGCGTACGCCCTCCCCGCCCACCGCGAACCAGCCCCGTGGCAAGAGCGCGCCGAGCGGATCGGCGCCCTCTTCGGCCCCGAGGACGTGCTGATGTTCCCGGTGTTCCCCGACCCCTACGTCGACTACTACGGGGGCGGGGTCCGGACCTCCAGCATGGTGGCGGTCTCGATGGCCCGCCCCGAGGGGCTGACGACGTTCGAGTACTTCTCCCTGGCGATGGACGAGATCCACGCCCGCGGCGGCCGCGTCTACTTCCTCGAGCCCGAGCCCGGCGAGGGCTGGGTGCGGGGCTCGGAGCGGGAGCGGGCGCGGCTGGACTACACCGAGGCGGACTTCGCGCGCTTCGAGTGGGGCGCCGCCGTGGCGGTGGGCGACGAGGTGTTCCGCGAGGCCCTCGAGCTGCGCCCGGCCCCCGCCGGGGAGGCCTCGTGAGCGGCACCGCGCCCCGCTGGCACGACGCCGCCGCCGCGGCCGCGCTGGTGGCGCTCACCGCCGCGCTGCACCACCCCGCGCTGGGTGGCTGGTGGACGTGGGACGACCCCGAGATCCTGCTGGAGGCCACCCGCTTCGCCCCCTGGCAGTACGCCCTGGTGCCGGAGGTGTGGTGGGAGCAGACGGCCGCGTTCCTGACCCCGCTGCAGACGGCGTCGTTCGACCTGGACCTGCTGCTGGCGGGCCCGCGCCCGGGCTGGTTCTACGCCCACCACCTGCTGGCCGCGGCCGCCGTGGCGGTGGCGACCCACGCCCTGCTGCGGCGCTGGGTCACGGCCCCGTGGGCCTTCGCCGGCGGAGCGCTGTTCCTGTGCAGCGCGCCGCTGGTCTCCGTGCGCCACGCGCTGTGGTGCCGCCACTACCTGGAGGGGCTGCTGCTGGCGGTGGTCGCGCTGGCGCTGTTCGTGCGCGCCGTGGAGCGGCGGTGGTGGGCGTGGCTGGTCCCTGCGGGGCTGGCCGCCGCCGCGGCGATGGCGGCCAAGGAGCTGTTCGTGCTGGTCCCGCTGGTGCTGCCCGCGCTGCCGGCGGGCGGGGCCCGCCGCCGCTGGCGCGCCGCCGCGCCGCTGCTGGCGCTGATCCCGCTGTACCTGGTGTGGCGGCGCTGGATGCTGGGGGACTGGATCGGCGGCTACGGGGCGATGGCCACCCCGCGGGAGGTCCTCGACCTGCCCGGGCACCTCGCCGCGGCGCTGTACGGCGGTGGCGTGGCCGGGACCGCCGTCGGCCTCGCCGTGGTGGCGGTGGTCGCGCTGGCGCTGTGGCGCCTGCCCAGCGCCCGCTGGATCGTCCCGGTGGGGCTGGGCGTGACGCTGGCGCCGCTGGTGGGGATCGCGGACATGATCCCGGTGGCGGAGCGGCTGGCCCTGCCGCTGGCGTGGTGCGCCGGGGTGGCGCTGGCCCTGACCCTCGGCGCCGTGGCCGCGGACCGCCCGATCCGCGTCGCGGGAGCGGTCCTGCTGTTGCTCGCGGTGGCCACCTGCGGCCAGGTCCGCGGCAAGCGGTGGCTGCCGGCGATCGAGGCCGACGGAGCCCGCTTCCGCGCCCAGGGCGAGCCCCTCGCCGCCGGTGACGGCGACGCCGTGGTGTGGAGCACCGGGGCATCGATGTTCGTGCTGCGGCTGGCCGGGGTCTACGCCCACCACCGGGGCCCGGACCGGGTCCCCGAGGTGGTGCTCGACGAGATCGAGCTGCAGGGCCGCGATCTGGCCGGCCGGCGCGTGCTGGCCTTCGACCGCGAGGCCGGCGCGATGCGAGACGTCGGCGGGGATCTCCCGGCCCTGCTCGAGGCCTGGGAGCGGCGGGTCGAGGAGCGCCCGCTGGCGGTCCGCCTCGCCGCCGACGGGGGCTGGATCCACCTGGAGCTGGGCCCCTACACCGAGGGTCGCTACCTGCTGCTGGAGCCGACCCGCTTCGGACGCCACCGCACCGCGCCGCAGCGCACCAGCCGCGTGCGCGTCACAGAGCCCATCGAGTTCCGCGTGCGCTACGACGACCCCGGAGGCTGGATCACCTACTCGCCCCCGCTGCGCTTCGGGGGACAGCCCGGCGAGGAGGTCGCCTGGAGCCGCGGCGTGGACGGGCCCCACGCCCCTCCCGCCGTGGTACCGTGATCCCGCATGGGGAACCCCGCCGTCCTGATCGTGCACCACGGCCTGCCGCCCCGCCCCGGCGCGGCGGTCAGCGGCATCGGCCTGCGCGCCTGGACACTGGGCGAGGGGCTGCGCGCCCACGGCCTGGCCCCGTGCTACGCGACCCGCGAGCGCGACCGGGCCGCGGCCGGCCTCGACGAGCCCGGGGACGGCGGTCCCGCGGCCCCGCTGGGGTTCGAGGGCCCCGACGACCTCCAGGCGATCGTCGCCGAGGCCGCTCCGGCGGTCGTGATCGCCGTGGCCCCGGCCGAGGTCTCGCGGCTGCCCGAGGACGGCCCGCCGGTGGTCCTCGACCTGTTCGCCCCGCGGCTGCTCGAGCGCCAGTTCCAGCACCTCGACGACGACGACGAGGTGATCCGCCTGCTGGACGCGATCGGCCGCGCCGACCAGTTCCTGTTCAGCAACCCGCGGCAGCGGGACTTCCACCTCGGGCTGCTCGCCGCGGCGGGGGTCGACTGCCGCACGGCGCCCGGGCTGGTGGTCCCGCTGGCCTGCCCCCCGGACACGCCGCGGCGCGCCCCGGCCCGCCAGCCGGTGCTGGTCGCGGGGGGGGTCTGGTGGCCGTGGCACGACGCGCGCGCGCCGCTGCGGACCGTGATCGATCACCTCGAGCGACGCGGGCGCGGGACGCTGCACCTGTACGGCGGCCCCTACCCGCTGGGTGACCACGCCGGAACGCCGGAGGCGCCGGGCGACGACCTGCCGGACAGCGCCCACCTCGTCCGCGAGGGGTTCGTGCCCTACGACGAGCTGCTGCGCCGCTACGGCCGCGCCACCGCCGCGCTGGACCTGGCGCGGCCCAACGTGGAGCGCGAGCTGAGCTTCTCGTTCCGCCACGTGGACTACCTGCGCTGCGGACTGCCGCTGCTGCTCGGGTCGGGCTCGGTGGCCGCGGATCAGCTGGTCCCCGCCGGCGCCGCGCTGGCCGTCGACGTCGACGACGAGGCCGCGCTGCGCGGCGCGCTCGACCGGCTGCTCGACGACCCCCCGCTGCGCGCCGCGATGACCCGCGCCGCCCGCCGCCGGATGCGCGCGGTCCACGCCTGGGACCGCGCGGTGGCGCCCCTCGCCGCGTACTGCGCACAACCCCGCCTGCGGCGGCGCAAGGACGCGCTGCTGCCCGCGATCGCCCGCGACCGCGACGATCTGGACCGCGAGCTGGGCCTGGCGCGGCGGCGGCTCGCCGACCTGGAGCGCCGCGTGGCCTGGACCCAGCAGCGCCTCGACGACGCCGAGCAGCAGCGACAGAAGGCCTGGCGCCACCACCGCCGCACGGTGGCCCGCCTGGACGAGGCGTGGGCGGCGCACGGGGCGATGCTCGCCGAGCGCGACGAGGCGTGGCGGGCCCACGCCGGGGCGGTGGCCGAGCTGACCGCCCAGGGGGAGCAGCTGCGGCGCACCGAGGCGCGCCGCGAGGAGCTGCTCCGCGGGCTCGAGGACGCCCGCGACCAGATCCGCGACTTCGAGGTCGAGCTGCGCCGGGTCAAGGCCCAGCTGGACCAGACGATCGGCTGGCGCGCCAAGCGGTTCCTCGACCGGCTGCGGGATCGCTGAGCCCCTGGCGGATGCTCGCGCCCCCGTCCGCAGCGCATGCCCGTTGCCCGCTGCGGCGCGGTCGGAGTAGGTTCAGAACACATGCTGCACAGGAGGGGTCATGCGCACACCCTGGACCGTGTTCCTGCTGAGCCTGGCGCTGCTGGCCGCCCCGGCCTGCCCGGGGGACGACGACGACGCCGGCGACGACGACACCGGCGACGACGACGTCGCGGACGACGACACCGGCGACGACGACAGCGGCGACGACGACAGCGGCGACGACGACGTCGCGGACGACGACAGCGGCGACGACGACGGCGCGGACGACGACAGTGGCGACGACGACGACACCGCGGCCGATGACCAGGACGGCGACGGCTGGTCGGAGCTGGAGGGGGACTGCGACGACGGCGATCCCGACGTCCACCCCGGCGCCGACGAGGGCTGCGACGGGATCGACACCGACTGCGACGGGACCACGGACCCCCAGGAGATCGACGACGACGGCGACGGCTACGCCGAGTGCGCCGGGGACTGCGACGACACCGACGACGAGATCCACCCCGGCGCGCAGGAGGTCTGCGACAGCGCCGACAACGACTGCGACCCCGCCACCGACGAGCTGACCGACGAGGACGGCGACGGGTTCAGCGAGTGCAACGGCGACTGCGACGACGCCAACATCGCCGTCTCGCCGGGCAGCCCCGAGGTGTGCGACGGCGTCGACAACGACTGCGACCCCACCACCGACGAGGTCGGCGACGTCGACGGAGACGGCTACACGATCTGCGACGGGGACTGCGACGACGGGGAGGCCACCGTCTACCCCACCGCGCCCGAGATCTGCGACGGGCTGGACAACGACTGCGATCCGGTCAGCAACGAGATCGCCGACGGCGACAACGACGGCTGGTCGATCTGCAACGGCGACTGCGACGACAGCGAGCCCGACGCGTTCCCCGACAACCTCGAGGTGTGCGACGGCATCGACAACGACTGCGATCCGGCCACCGACGAGAGCGTCGACGACGACGGCGACGGCCAGACCGAGTGCGACGGCGACTGCGACGACGACGAGCCGGCGGCGTTCGCCGGCAACCCGGAGCTGTGCGACGGCATCGACAACGACTGCGACGGGCTGATCGGGTTCGAGGAGAACGACTCCGACGGGGACGGGTATCGGGGCTGTGACGGGGACTGCGTCGACACGGACCCGCTGGTCCATCTCGGCGCCGTGGACACCCCCGTGCGGGATCTGGACTGCGACGGCGAGGTGACCCTGTTCAGCAGCGATCTCGAGGCCGACGACGGGGGCGCGATCGAGGGCGGCGCGGATCAGGGCTGGGTCTGGGGCGACGCCCAGGCGGGCCTCGGCCAGGCGTGCCCGGGCGGCACGGGCTGCTGGTACGTCGAGGACGTGGACGTCGTCTCGGACAACCAGCTTGCGTTCGTGTTCGACACGGAGGGGATGGTCAGCGGCGTGCCCCTGCGGCTGTACTACGACCACTGGTACGACCTGGAGGGGGGCTACAACGGCGGGCTGATCGAGGCGTCCGCGGACGGCGGCCCCTCGTTCCAGCTGCTGCCGGTCAACGGGTACGACGACGGCCTGCCCACCACGTTCGGCAACCCGCTCGGCGGCAAGATGACCTATTCGGGGGGTCCGGTCGGCCCGCTCGAGGACAGCGTGAACGTGGGATCGCTGCTGCCCGGAGACGAGCTGACCGTGAACTTCTGGATGGGCACCGGGAACCAGGGGGGCGAGGTGGGCTGGATCCTCGACGACCTGCTGCTGCTGACCTGGGACGACGACCAGGACACCTGGGTCGGGGCCGGGGACTGCGACGAGGGCAACGCGGCCGTCCACGACGGGATCGACGCCGACGCCGACGGGTGGGGCATGTGCTCGGACTGCGACGACGCCGACCCGGGCATCCACCCGGGCGCCACGGAGGTGCAGGGCAACGGGATCGACGAGGACTGCGACGGGGTCGCGGAGTAGCCGGGCGCGTCGTTTCCTGCCCGGTGGCCCTGGCTCGCATCTTGCTATACTCGAACAGGCAAGCCACGATCGACGTGGGAGGGCCCATGAGACGCCTGCTGTTCCTGATCACCCTCGCGACGCTGCTGGTCTTCTGGGGCTGTCCCACCGACGACGACGACTTCTCCGCCGACGACGACACCGGCGACGACGACTCCGGCGACGACGACTCCGGCGACGACGAC
>CAZOYV010000353.1:0-7746 GCA_964584075.1 uncultured Rickettsiales bacterium
GTGTCGTCGTCGCCCGCGGTGTCGTCGTCGCCCGCGGTGTCGTCGTCGCCGGTCGTGTCGTCGTCGCCCGCGGTGTCGTCGTCGCCCGTGGTGTCGTCGTCCCCGGTGTCGTCGTCCCCGACGCACTCCGGGTCGTCGCCGTCGACGAGGCCGTCGCAGTCGTTGTCGACGCCGTCCGCGCAGTCCTCCGGCGCCCCCGGGTAGGTCGTCGGGTCGAGGTCCTCGCAGTCGCCCTCGCAGACCATGTAGCCGTCGCCGTCGTCGTCGAGCTCGTCGACCGGCAGGTGCCCGTCGCAGTCGTTGTCCAGCCCGTCACAGAGCTCCACCGCCCCCGGGTACACCGTCGGCTCGAGGTCGTTGCAGTCTCCCTGGCACGGGTTGAAGCCGTCCCCGTCCAGGTCGCTGCCGGTGTCCTCGTCGACCAGCCCGTCGCAGTCGTTGTCCACGCCGTCACACTGCTCGGGCGCGCCGGGGTAGGTCCAGGCGTCGGCGTCGTCGCAGTCCCCGTTGCACAGGAACCAGCCGTCGCCGTCGTCGTCGATCTCCCCGGGCAGCATCGACCCGTCGCAGTCGTCGTCGATCCCGTTGCAGATCTCGGGCGCGCCGGGGTGGACCGCGGCGTCACCGTCGTCGCAGTCGCCCTGGCACACCGAGACGCCGTCGCCGTCCGCGTCGACGTTCTCGTCGGTGCTGGGATCGCAGTCGTCGTCGATCCCGCCGTTGCAGATCTCCTCGGCGGCCGGGTTGATCGAGGCATCGGCGTCGTCGCAGTCCCCGTCGCACTCGGAGAACCCGTCCCCGTCGTCGTCCGCGTCCTCGTCGGTGCTCGGATCGCAGTCGTTGTCGAGCCCGTCGCAGATCTCCGGCGCCCCGGGGAACACGCTCGACTCGGTGTCGTCGCAGTCCCCGTCGCAGACCATCCACCCGTCGCCGTCCGCGTCGAGCTCGTCGGCCCCCGGGGAGCCGTCGCAGTCGTCGTCGATCCCGTTGCACTGCTCCGGCGCGCCGGGATGGATCGCCGGCGCGCCGTCGTCGCAGTCCCCCTCGCAGGGGGCGTAGCCGTCGCCGTCCATGTCCAGCTCGACCACCGGGACGGTCCCGTCGCAGTCGTTGTCGAACCCGTCGCAGACCTCGGTGGCGCCAGGGTAGATCTGGTCGTTCTGGTCGTTGCAGTCGCCCTCGCAGGGGGCGACCCCGTCGCCGTCGCCGTCCTGCTCCGCGGCGGGCAGGACCCCGTCGCAGTTGTTGTCCACGCCGTCGCAGATCTCCGGCGCCCCGGGGTAGGTGCTGGCGTCGCTGTCGTCGCACTCCCCGCACTGCGGGAAGCCGTCCCCGTCGGCGTCCACCTCGTCGGCCGGCAGGACCCCGTCGCAGTCGTTGTCCTCCCCGTCGCAGATCTCGGTCGCCCCCGGGTAGGTCAGCGGGTCCGTGTCGTCGCAGTCGCCGGTGCACTCGTCGTAGCCGTCGCCGTCGTCGTCGGTGGCCGTACCCTCGTCGACGCTGCCGTCGCAGTCGTTGTCCTCCCCGTCGCACTGCTCCGGCGCGCCGGGATAGGTCATCGGCTCGGTGTCGTCACAGTCCCCGCTGCAGGTGTCCCAGCCGTCCCCGTCGGCGTCGTGCAGGTTGAGCGCCGGGTCGGTGTCGTCGCAGTCGCCCTCGCAGGGCAGGTCCCCGTCGCCGTCCCCGTCGATCTCGTCCGCCGGCACGATGCCGTCGCAGTCGTTGTCGTAGCCGTCGCAGATCTCCGGCGCCCCCGGGTAGAACAGCGTCGGGTCCGTGTCGTCACAGTCCCCGTCGCAGACCATGTAGCCGTCTCCGTCGGCGTCCACCTCGTCGACCCCCGGCGAGCCGTCGCAGTCGTCGTCCAGCCCGTTGCACTGCTCGGTCTGGCCCGGGTGGATCGCCGGGTTGAACGGGGCGCAGTCGCCCTCGCAGATCATCCAGCCGTCGCCGTCGACGTCCGCCTCCGTCGAGGGCAGGCTGCCGTCGCAGTCGTTGTCCACCCCGTCACAGACCTCGGGCGCCCCGGGGTAGGTCACCGGGTCCCCGTCGTCGCAGTCCCCGTCGCACAGGAACGAGCCGTCGCCGTCGGCGTCGACCTCGTCCGGCGGCGTCGTGCCGTCGCAGTCGTTGTCCAGCCCGTCGCACAGCTCGGCGGCCCCGGGGTAGACCTGGGGATGGCTGTCGTTGCAGTCCCCCTGGCACTGGGCGTAGCCGTCGCCGTCGTCGTCGGTCTCCTCGGGACCCACGGCCCCGGAGCAGTCGTTGTCGATCCCGTCGCACAGCTCCGGCGCGCCGGGGTACACCGTGTCGTCGGAGTCGTTGCAGTCGCCGTCGCACTGGCTCACGCCGTCGCCGTCCAGGTCGGTCTCCGGGTCGTCGCCGTCGGTCAGGCCGTCGCAGTCGTTGTCGATCCCGTCGCACTCCTCCGGGGCGCTGGGGTTGATCGCCGGGTCCCCGTCGTCGCAGTCGGTGGTGCAGGCCGAGAACTGGTCCCCGTCGGCGTCGGTGTCGGGGTCCTGCTGGTCCACCAGCCCGTCGCAGTCGTTGTCGATCCCGTCGCACAGCTCCGGCGCGCCGGGCCCGATGTCGGGATCGCCGTCGTCGCAGTCCCCGCCGCCCCACTGCTCGTCGGGGACGCCGTCGTCGTCCACGTCGGTGTCGACGAGGAACACGGTGCCGGGGTCGCCGGGCTGGGCGCAGGTCACGCCGTGGACCGGCGCCGCGCCGGCCGCACCGCCGCTGACGTCGGTCAGCGGAGCGGGCGTGCCGCTCATGTGGAAGACCTTGATCCGGCCCCCGGCGCCGCCGCCGCCGCCGTCGTCGTAGGTGCCGTCCCCGGCGCCGCCCCGCGCCCGCATCGTCCCGGCGACGGTGCCGCCCCCGGTCCACACCACGATCCCGCCCCCGGCGCCGCCCCCTCCGGAGTCGTTGTTGATCAGGAACCCGGCGTCGCCGTCGGCGCGCAGCAGCCCCTGCAGATCGACGGTGGCGGCCTCGAGCCAGATCAGCCCCCCGCCGTCGCCGCCCCCGCCGAACGGATCGTTGTCCCCCGAGCCGCCCGAGCCGCCGGCCGACCCCATCGCCCCGTCCAGCGTGTCCGCCGCGCCGTAGATCAGCCCCCCCTGGCCGTCCAGGAAGCACTGGTTGTAGGCCTGGTAGTCGCGGGCGCCGCTGCCACCGTACCCCCCGTGGGCGCCGCCCCCGGCGCCGTCGATCACGTAGATCCCGCCCTGGCCTCCCCCGGGGCCCTCGCCCTGGCCGTCGAGCGCGAGCAGGTCGGCCCGGTAGCCGGCGCCGTCGGCGACGATCGCCGAGGTGGCGTCGATCGTGATGCTGTCCGCCAGCAGCGTGAGGTGCCCGGTCGTGACCGGATCGCCGTCGTAGGGCTCGACGTACAGGATCGCGCCGTTGGTCAGCGAGACCGTCCCGAAGCTGTGCGTCCCGCCCAGGGTCTGCGTCCCGCCGTTGAGGATCAGGTCCTGCGCCGCGGCCCCGCCGCCGGCCCCGAGCGTCCCCAGCAACACCGCGATCAGCCCGATCCACCGAGCGCCGTCCACGTGTCTCATGATCCGTCCCTCCCCGGAGGATCGTGCCCCCCGGATGGTCCCGGAGCCGCCTGTCCCGAAAGGCCCCTCCCGGTCGTCCTTCGCCCCGCGGGGATTCTGGCCGATACCGCCCGCGACCGCAATGGCCGCAGCGCGGGGCCGTCCGCACGGGAGGCGCACGGGCGCCCCGACGGGGAGCCGTGGTGTGGCACTGGCGGGGCACCCCCGGGGCTCCCCGGGTGCGCGGATCAGCCGCCGCCGAACAGGCTCCGCAGCCAGCGGCTGAAGCGGCTCCAGGTCCCGACCGACTCCGGCTCCCCCGCCCTCGCCGAGACGATGTTGAACGCCCTGGCGCCCGCCTCGGCGAGCTTGAGCCGCTGGATCGCCTCCTCGGCGGTGGTGCCGGTGATCAGCTTCTTCTCGTAGGTCTGGCCGGTGTTGTAGTTGATCGCGCTGATGATCAGCAGGCACTCGGCGTTGAGCCCGAACTCGACGCCGAAGCTGTTGCTGCCCCGCGGGCCGTTGGGGATCTCGTCGATCACGAACGTGCCGAGGAACTCGTTCTTCGCCAGCTCGGGCGAGTCGCCCTGGAACACGTCGAACTCGATCGTCTCCTGGTCGTCGTGGAACGTGGTCAGCGGGATCGTGCGCCCCGCCGGGATCGGCGTGTTGGCCTCCAGGATCGGCTGGTAGCGGCCTCCGGGGAGCCCGACGCCGATGGCGATCGGCAGCACGTCCTGCAGCTTGACGTGGTCCGCGTCCGCGTCGAGGTTGGCGTAGATCCCGGCGCCGAGCCCCACCGCCTCGTCCGGGTTGACCTGCTTGGACGGCGCCCGGCCGAACTCCTTCTCGATCCGCTCGTGGATCAGCGGCATCCGGGACTGGCCCCCGACGAGCAGGATCACGTCCACGTCGTCGGCGGTCATCTTCTGCGACGCGAGCACGCCCCTGCAGGTGTCGATCGTGCGGTCGACGAGGTAGCCGGTCAGCTCCTCCATCTTCTCGCGGGTCAGCGGGACCTCGAGGTTGTGCCACTGCCCGTCGTGGCGCACGAAGTGGGGCAGCATCACCTCGGCGGTGTGCCCCACGGTCAGGCCGTGCTTGGCCTCCTGCGCGGCCAGCAGCAGGCGCTGCATCTCGGCCGGCGCGACCTCGACCTCGGCCCCAACCGACGCGAAGAACTGCTCCAGCAGGTAGTCGACGATCTCGTTGTCGAAGTCGATGCCGCCGAGGAACGTGTCGCCGCCGGTGGCCAGCACGCGGAAGACGTTGTCGTCGACGTGCAGCAGCGAGGCGTCGAACGTGCCGCCGCCCAGGTCGTAGACCAGGATCGTCTTGTCCTGGGCCCGGTCGTAGCCGTAGGCCAGCGCCGCGGCGGTGGGCTCGTTGAGGATCCGCTCCACCACCAGCCCGGCCTGCATCCCGGCGTCGCGCACCGCGTAGCGCTGGTTCTCGTTGAAGTACGCGGGCACGGTGATCACCGCCCGCAGCACCGGCTGGTCGAGGTACGCCTCGGCGTAGGACCGCAGCTCCGAGAGGATCAGCGCCGAGACCGAGCGCAGGTCCAGCTTGCGGTCGCCGATCTGCACCGCGATGTCCTTGCGATCGCCCTCCACCAGGCTGTAGTGGAAGTCGCGCTGCAGCTGCTCGCGGTCCCGGGTGGTGAACTTGCGGCCGATCAGCCGCTTGGAGCCGTAGACGGTCCGGTCCGGCTCCAGCACCAGCCGCTTGGCCGCGGCGCGGCCGGTCAGGATCTCGTCGCCGTCCAGCGCGACCACCGAGGGGATCACGTTGTCCCCGTGCGTGCTGGGGATGATCACCACCTCGCTGCCGTTCCACGCCGAGACGCAGGAGTTGGTGGTCCCCAGATCGATGCCGACGATCGGCCCCCCGGAGCCCCGCTTGAGCGGCTCGAGGAAGTCCGTCGCGGCGGCGTCGGCCTCGTCGGCGGTGGCCTCCAGGATCTCCTGCAGCGCCGGCTGCTCCATCGACATGCTGGCGCCGTCGTCCTCGCCCTCGAGGTCGGCGTAGCGGTCCTGGTCCTGCGCCGCGTAGAACGCCTCGCGCAGCCAGGTGTAGCCGTCGTCGCTGGCGCTCTCGACCCGGATCACCATGCCCGGCACGATCGTCCCGGTCTCGTCCGACGCCGCGTCGGCGGGCGTCACCGAGCGGGTCACGATCCCGGTCCCCGACAGCAGCGCCGTCCCGTCCTCGAGCTGGAAGGTGAACTGAACCTCCTCCTGCAGCCGCGCGATCTGCAGCGACTCGACGAAGATCAGCCCGCCCGCGAAGTGGGCCAGGTGGCGTCGCACGTACGCGACGTCGTCGTCCACGATCACGACGAACGACGAGGCGCCGGTGCCGTCCCTGGAGGTGGTCCCGTTGTTCCTGGTCTCGTCGCTCACGGCTCGCTCTGCTCCTCGCAGACTATCTTAGTGATATCCCCGTTCGAGTGCGCGGCAGCCCCCCCGGGGGCAGCGTTTTTTTGCCACGGCCGGCTCGGATGGTACCCTGGGCAACCTTGGATCGAGCCAGCGATGAGAAACCTCGACACCTCTCCGATCGTCCCCCTCGCCCTGACCCTGGCGCTGAGCCTGCTGCTGGCCCCCGTCGGCGGATGCGAGCCCCCGCTGCGCAAGGGCAAGACCAACGTCGTGCTGGTGATCGTCGACACGCTCCGCGCCGACCACCTCGGGACCTACGGCTACGACAAGCCCACCAGCGCCAACCTCGACGCCCTCGCCGCCGAGGGGCTGGTGTTCGAGCACACGATCGCCAACTGCTCGTGGACGCGCCCCTCGATCGCCTCGCTGCTGACCGGGGTCTACCCGCGGACCACCGGGGTGTACAAGGAGAAGTACGACGCGCTGTCCCCCGAGGTCGTGACCCTCGCCGAGCGGTTCCAGGCTGCGGGCTACGCGACCTACGGGATGACGGCCAACCCCAGCATCAACAGCAGCTTCGGCTTCGACCAGGGCTTCGACCAGTACGCCGACTGCGGCGTGGTGTGGCCGTGGATGGAGGCCGAGGAGGGCCAGGAGAAGTACAAGCGCGGCCGGGTCCGGCTGGACGACGCCCGGACGATCACCGACCGCGCGCTGGAGGTCCTCGAGCAGCACGAGGGTGGACCGTTCTACCTGCAGACGCTGTACATCGACCCCCACGCGCCGTACCGCGCCCCCAGGGACTTCGAGCACGAGCTCAACGTCCACCCCCGCGGGATGGTCGAGAACTACGACGCCGAGATCGCCTACGTCGATCACGAGCTCGGACGGCTGCTGGACCACCTCCGCAGCGAGTACCCCAACACGCTGATCATCGTCACCTCGGACCACGGCGAGGGGCTCCGCGACCACCGCGGGCTGCGGATGTCCAAGACCCACGGCTACCACCTGTACGACAGCGTCCTGCACGTGCCGCTGATCTTCCACCACCCCCGGATCGAGCCGGCCCGCTTCGAGGGCACGGTGCAGCTGCTCGACCTGGTCCCCACGGTGGCCGACCTGATGCGCCTCGAGCTCGCCGAGCCGCTGGCCGGCACCTCGCTCGAGCGGGTGGTCCGGGGCAAGCGCCCGCCGCCGCTGCCGACCCAGGTGTTCAGCGAGTCGCAGTTCAAGGAGGTCGACAAGATCTCGGTCCGCGAGGACGACGTCAAGCTGGTGATCAACCGCGACTGGGAGTCGCTCCAGGCCGGGATCAACGCCGACGTCCTGAGCCGCAAGGGCCGCAAGCGCGTGCGCGAGGCGATCGAGGCCGGCGGTCCCCGCGAGCTGTACGCGCTGCCCGGCGAGGAGAACCCGACCGCGGAGGGCCTCAACCTCGCCGGGGACGAGGCCGAGGCGGAGCGGGTCGCGCGGCTGGAGCAGGCGCTCCTGGAGTGGGACGAGCAGACCCTCGCCCGCCCGCCGATCAACCGCGACCACAACCGCGAGGTCGACGACACGATGATCCGACAGCTGCGGGCGCTGGGCTACCTCGACGGCGACCCCGAGGCCCCGGGGGGGGAGCCGGAGGAGGAGACCGACGACGACTCGGCGCGGGACGACGGCGAGGAGGACGAGGACGACGACTCGGCACCCCGCGGCACATCCGTCGACGAGGACTGACAGGTCCGCCGGAAATATCTCTCTGATATCACACGCCAAGGTACCCGTATGGCATGATGGCCCATGCCTGACTCTCCGGATGACCTGAGGCT
>CAZOYV010000354.1:0-7713 GCA_964584075.1 uncultured Rickettsiales bacterium
CCGAAGTGGTTCTCGTTTCGCGTGCCGACAGCATACTGACCGGATTCCCCCCCGACCCGCTGCAGGACGCTGCCTGCCGGCGCCTCGGCATAGGCGCCGTTGGCCGACACGACCGCGTGACGGTCGCGACCGTCCACGGGCAGCAGCCAGTCGACCCAGGTCTCCTGGGAGCTCGAGGCGATGCCGTGGTGGCTCAGCTTGATCACGTCCACCGCGCCCGCGGGTACCGGGTGACCCGCCGCCGCCTGCCCGGCCACGAACGACTCCACGTCCGGCGTGTCCTTGCCACCCCCGGTGAGATCGCCGGCGAACACGTAGGCGAAGTCCCCGTGGCGTATGGTGCCGACCAGGCTGCGGGCGTTCTCCCCGGGGTCGTCCAGCCGATCGCCGGGCTCCTCGCCCTGCACGACGCCCCCCTCGCCCACGGTGAACCCGTTCGCGGCGAACACGGTCAGCGCCGCGCCGTCCCCCAGCGGCACGGACCAGGGTAGCCCGCCACAGCCCTCGGCGGCCCACGGCCCCTCCCCGCCGCGGAAGTCGCACGGCGCCGCCTGCGCGCCGCTGCACAGCGCCACCTCCCGCTCGGGGTTCGCCGCGAGCCAGGAGCAGACCTCCTCGAGCTCCCCGGGGTTGGCCCCGTCGGGCCGCAGGTCCCAGCGGCCGCGCCACACCACCCCGCCGGCGAGCTCGAGCGCCTCCTCCCCCCCGCCGGGCTCGACCAGCGCGTCGAACCCCCCGATGTGATCGGCGTGGTAGTGGGTCAGCACGATCCAGTCCACCGCCAGCCCCCCGCGGTGCCGCTGCAGCGCCTCGCGGACCTCGTCGGCGTGGGAGTCGTTGCCGGTGTCGATCAGCACCGTGGTGCCGTCGGGCCCCACCACCAGCGCCGCCTCGCCGATGGCGGACGCCGGCAGATCCAGCTGCTCGATCACCAGCTCCCCCGGCTGCCACGGCTCGGGCGCGGCCGAGGAGCAGGCGAGCAGCAGCGGCAACAGCGGCAGCAGCGCGCGCACGGGACCAGCCTACACCCGCCCGGGTGGCCGAGCGGCACCGCTCGTCCCCGAACGGCGTCTCATCGACCGTCGTGCTGGCGAGTGCAGAACTCGTCTGCCTGGATCCTCTGCAGCGTCTCCTGGCACTCCTGCGCGTCGAGCTTCTGCGCCAGGATTCGGTGCACCCACTCCGCCGCGCTCGACGCCCACCATCTGCAGCGCCGCGCCGTTGACCGCCAGGATCTGGCGGTGCCGGTCGAGCACGGCCAGCACGCCGTGGAACGCCTGCAGGATCGTGCTCAGCAGCGGGTGGGCGCTGCAGTGCTCGATGGCCTCGATCAGCTCGGCCTCGGTGGCGCGCCCGGCGGGTGCGAAGTAGGTCTCCGGAGTCCCGGTCGCTGGCGACTCCCCCTCGAACGACGGCATCATCCCCTCCCCGGGTGTGCCCTCCAGGCTACCAAACCCGTACACTGTGGGTCCGGAAAACGCGATCGGAGGCGGCGGACCGGATGGCGGCGGACGCGGGCCCCGCCGGCGAGGAGCGCGAGGGCCTCTTCGCCGCGGGCGATCAGGTCGAGCACTACCGGGTGGCCCGCCCCCTCGGCAAGGGGGGCATGGGCGAGGTCTACCTCGCGCGCGACACGCGCCTCGGTCGCCGGGTGGCGCTCAAGGTCGTGCGCCCGGAGCGGCTGGGCACCGGCGAGGCCGTCGAGCGGTTCCTGTTCGAGGCCCGCACCACGGCGCGGTTCAACCACCCCCACATCGTGACGGTCTACGCCGTCGGCGAGCACGAGGGGCTGCCGTACCTGGCGCTGGAGTACCTCGAGGGCCAGTCGCTGCGGGACCGGATGCGGGCGGACCAGCCGGGGATCCGCGAGGCGCTGCGGCTGGCGCGGGCGGTGGCCGACGCGCTGGCCGAGGCCCACGCCCACGGGGTGCTGCACCGCGATCTGAAGCCCGACAACGTGCTGATCCCGCGCGACGGGCGCCCGCGGGTGGTGGACTTCGGGCTGGCCAAGCGGGTCGAGGCCGCCGTCCCCCGGGCGCCGCGCGTCGGCGACAGCATCGACTCCAGCGCGGAGTCGATGGAGGCGTTCGAGACGGTGGAGCGCGGCCGGATCCGCGGCACCCCGGCGTACATGGCCCCCGAGCAGTGGACCGAGGAGCAGATCGGCCCCGCCACCGACGTGTGGGCGCTGGGCGTGATGCTCTACGAGCTGCTGTGCGATCGCCGGCCGTTCGAGGCGTTCGAGACGTCCCACGCCGAGCTGTGC
This sequence comes from uncultured Rickettsiales bacterium, assembly GCA_964584075.1. Lineage (GTDB taxonomy): Bacteria > Myxococcota_A > UBA796 > UBA9615 > CAYRNR01 > CAZOYV01. The sequence continues at coordinate 2,267 of CAZOYV010000354.1, forward strand.
ATGCAGGTGATCAACCCCGCGCCGGTCCCGCCGCTGGAGGGCACCCGCGAGGAGATCCCCGAGGACGTCCGCGACCTCGTGGAGCGCTGCCTGGCCAAGGCCCCCGAGCGGCGGCCGAGCGCCGAGGAGGTCCGCGCCGAGCTGGACCACCTGCTGGACGCCGGGCGCGGCCGGATCTCGGCCGAGGAGGGGCCGTTCCGCGGGCTGGAGTCGTTCGCCGAGCGCCACGCCGCATCGTTCTTCGGACGCGACGAGGAGATCGCGTCGGCCCTGGAGCGGCTCCGCGAGGTGCCGGTGCTGCCGGTGGTCGGGCCTTCGGGGGCGGGCAAGAGCTCGTTCGTCGCCGCCGGGCTGGTCCCGCGGCTGCGCGAGCAGGGCCCCTGGACGGTGGTGACGCTGCGCCCCGGCGGCGATCCGTTCCACAACCTGGCGGCGCGCATCGCCGAGGGCGGGCGCAGCTCGCTGGTCGAGGACACGCTGATGCTCTCCGGCGGCCCCGCGCCGCCCCCCCCGGCGGTCTCGGGGGTGCGCACCGCCGAGCAGGACACCGCGCAGTGGCGGTCCCCGGCGCCCGACCGCCGGGCGGCCAGCGGCGACCAGACGCGGTCCGGCGAGCCGCTGCTGCGGGACGTCCCGGGCCTCGCCGACGCGCTGCGCGACCACCCGCGGCAGCTGACGCTGCTGCTGCAGCACCTGGCCGAGACGCGGCGCTCGCGGGTGCTGCTCGTCGTCGACCAGCTCGAGGAGCTGTACACGCTGATCGACGACGAGGACGTGCGCCGCGCCTTCATGCGCGCGGTGTGCACGGCGGCGGACGATCCGCTGGAGCCGGTGCGCGTGGTGCTGACCCTGCGCGACGACTTCCTCGGCCGGCTGGCGGAGACCGCCGAGGCCCGCGAGGTGCTGGGGCGCGTGATGGTGCTGCGCAGCCCCGGCGCCGACGCCCTGCGAGAGACGCTGACCCGGCCGCTGGAGGTGCTGGGCTACGCCTTCGAGGACGGCGATCTGGCCGACGAGATGGTGGCCGAGGTCCAGGGAGAGGCGGCCGGGCTGCCGCTGCTGCAGTTCGCCGCGCGGGCGATGTGGGAGCGCCGCGATCGCGAGGCCAAGCGGCTGACCCGCCGGGCCCACGCCGGCCTCGGCGGCGTCGCCGGCGCGCTGGCGGTCCACGCCGACGGCGTGCTCGGGGCGATGACCCCCGAGCAGGTGCGCACCAGCCGCGACATCCTGCTGCGGCTGGTGACCCCCGACGGCACCCGCCGGACGGTCTCGGTCGAGCGCGCGCTGGAGGGGCTCGGCGACGACGGCGCCGAGGCCCTGCGGCGGCTGACCGACGCGCGACTGCTGACCGTCCACCGCGCCGAGGACGGCGAGGGCGACGAGGCCCGCGTGGAGCTGAGCCACGAGTCGCTGATCGAGCGCTGGACCCGGCTGGCGCGCTGGCTCGAGCAGGGCAGCGAGGACCTGGCGTTCCTCCACGAGGTGGACCGCGCCGCCGAGCTGTGGGAGGGCCGCGGCCGTCGCCCCGAGGAGGTGTGGACCGGCGAGGCGCTGTCCGACGCGCTGCGCTCGCTGCAGAGCTGCAGCGCGGTGGTGCCCCGCAGGGTGGAGACGTTCCTCGGGGCGGGCCGGGAGCGCGAGCACCTGCTGCAGCGCCGCCGCCGCTCGCGGCGCGTCGCGGGGTTCGCCGGGCTGGTGGTGCTCGTGCTGATCAGCTGGGTCGTCGCCATCGCCTACATCGACAAGGAGCGCCAGGCGGTCCAGGGCCAGGACGCCGCCGAGCAGCGCGAGGCCGAGGCGCTGCGCGAGGCGGCGCTGGCGGCGCTGCTGCGCGGCGACCCGCTGGAGGCGCGGGCCAAGCTGCGCAGCTCGCTGGAGCGGCGCGACGCGCTGATGAGCCGGGCGCTGTGGTGGCGCCTCAGCCGCGACCCGCTGGAGTGGCAGCGGACGTTCAGCTCCGACGTCTACCGCGTCTCGTTCTCCCCCGACGGCGAGACCGTGGCGGTGGCGAGCATGGACCGCTCGGTGTACCTCCTCGACGTCCGGACCGCCGCGATCGAGCGCGTGCTGCGCGGCCACCAGGATCAGGTCTACGCGATGGACTACTGCCCCGACGGCACGCTGATCAGCGTCGACTGGGACGGGGAGCTGCGGCGCTGGGACGCGGCCGGAGAGACCACGCTGGTGCGGGACACCCCGGGGATGTTCACCGTGGCGTGCAGCCCCGACAGCCGCCACGCGCTGGGCGGCGCGGGGGGCGGCGCGGTCCACGAGATCGACCTCGAGAGCGGGGAGACCCGGCAGTACTGCTGCCACGACCGCACCGTCTACCGCTCGGAATACAGCCCCGACGGGACCCTCGTCGCCTCGGCGAGCCCCGACGGCACGGCCCGGATCTGGGACCGCGCCAGCGGAGCGCAGCGGCTGCGAATCGACGGGCACAAGGGGTCGGTCGCATCGGTGTCGTTCCACCCCGGGGAGCCGCTGATCGCCACCGCCGGCGGCGACCAGACGATCCGGATCTGGGACCGGGACAGCGGCGCGCCGCGGGGCGTGCTGCGGGGCCACGGCGGCCCGGTCCACGCGCTGGAGTTCCTCGCCGGCGGGGACCGGCTGGCCAGCGTCAGCAGCGACCTGTCGGTCCGCGTCTGGGACTGGGCGCAGCCGGAGCGCGCCCCGGTGGTGCTGCGCGGCCACGCGGGCACGATCTACGGCCTCGACGTGCACCCCGACGGCCAGCACGTGGTCAGCGGCGCGCTGGATCGCACCGTGCGGCTGTGGAGCGTCCCGCCCGGGCTGGAGACCCGGCGGGAGGACGAGGGGCACAGCGACATGGTCTCCTCGGTGGCGATCGACCCCGCGGGGACGCGGATCGCCTCGTCGGGGAGCGACGGGACCGTCCGGCTGTGGGACGCGGTCAGCGGGCGGCAGATCCACGTGCTGCGGGGACACACCGACGAGCTGTTCGACGTGGCGTTCGGCCCCGACGGCAGCTGGCTCGTCACCACCAGCGTCGACCGCACGGTGCGGGTGTGGGACGCCGAGACCGGCGTGTGCTTGCGGATCCTCTCGGGGCACATCGGCCGCGGCACCGGGGTGGCGATCTCCCCCGACGGCACCCGGCTGGCGAGCTCGGCCGCCGACCGCACGGTGCGCCTGTGGGACCGGGAGACCGGGGACCAGGTGGCGATCTTCGGCGGTCCCACGGCGACCCAGGACGTGGCCTACGGACCCCACGGGCGCCGGGTGGCCGGGGCGTTCTCCAGCGGCCTGGTGGTCATCCTCGACGCCCGCGACGCCACCGAGCGCGCCCGTTTCCAGGCCAGCGGGGATCCGATCTGGGGCATCGCGTGGTCCCCCGACGGCGAGCGCCTCGCGGTGGCCGACGAGGGGGGCGCGGTGCGGATCTGGGACGTGGCCTCGCGGACGGCGGTGCGGACCCTGGAGTACGACGCCCGGGTCTACCACCTGGCGTGGCACCCCGACGGCCGGCGGCTGGGGCTGCCGATGTCGGACCACACCGCGCGCGTGGTGGACCTGGACAGCGGCGAGGAGCAGGTGCTCGGGCCCCTCGCGGCGGAGGTCGGCACGGTGGTGTTCAGCGCCGACGGCGCCTGGACCGTGACGGCCTGCGACGACGGCACGGTCCAGGTCTGGGACACCGACCGCGGCACGCCCCGCTGGCGCGCGCCGCTGCTGGACCCCGACGCGCTGGCCCTGCTGACCCACGAGGGCTGGCGCGCGCTGGGGTCCGGGCCCGTGCCCGACGAGCTCCCCGGGCGAGCCTGGGCGCGGGCCGTGGAGCAGCGAGCGGCGGGCGCCCACGTGGCGGGGGACACGCTGTGCCTGTGGACCGCCGACGGCCGCGTCGAGGGCTGGTCACGGGGGGACGACCGGCGCCGGTTCGACCGCCCGGTGGCCGACGTCGAGCGCGTGCTCGCCGCCGGCGAGGGGTGCGTGGTGCTGGCCGGCGGGGCGGTGGAGCGCCACACCGGGGCCGACATCGTGCCCTGGGTCCGGGAGGGGGCCCGCGGGCTGTTCGCCGGGGACGGCGAGCTGCTGGTCGGCCTGGACGGCGAGCTGGCCCGGTTCGCGCCCGACGGTGCGGCCGGCGAACGCGTCCCGCTCCCCCCCGGCGTCACCGCGGCCCAGATCGTCGATGGACTGCTGGTGCTCGGGTTCGACAACGGCAACGTCGAGACCCACGGGCTCGCCGCGGACGCGGCGCAGCGCGGCGCCTTCGAGAACACCCCGGCGGTGCCCGTCACCCGCCTGGCGGCCGGCCCCCCGGGGACCGTCGTGGCCGGCTTCGCCGACGGCACCGTGGGCCTGTGGCTCGCCGACGGCGGTGCCGAGCTGGATCGCGTCAAGCTCCACGGCGCCGTCGAGCACCTGCTGCTCCACGACGGGCAGCTCCACGCGGCCACGCGCCTGGGCGGCTACCGCTCGCTGGATCTCGGCGTGTTCTACGAGGACCGCTGCGCGCTGCTCGAGGAGGTCTGGGCCGCGGTGCCGGTGGCGTGGGTCGACGGCGCGCCCGTGGTGGAGCCGCCGCCGGCCGGCCACGAGTGCCGCTGACCGTTCACGAGCCCCACTCGACCTCGGAGATCCCCAGCTCGAAGCGGATCGTGTGCCCGTCGAGCTCGAACTTCGTACCGGGCCGCAGGGAGGCACTGGCGACGCTCTTGCCGCCGCACCGGATGCGCTTGAAGACGCCCTTGACGGCGACGGACCAGCTCCCGTCGCGGTGCCGCGTGACCTCGGCGAGGACCACCTGCTTGCCCCGCCGCGCCGGCCCCAGCGAGACCTTGAGCTTGCCGTAGCCGATGCGGGTGACGGTGGAGTCCAGGGCGAACAGCCGGTCGCCGTCCCCGGTCTCGACCACCAGGTGGGGGCGCAGCCGGCTGCGCGCGTCGGCCACGGCGCGGCGGTGCAGCGCCGGCACCACGTGCTGCGTGATCTCGCCGGGATCCTGCTCCTTGAACCGGGGCTGGGACACGGGCTTGGGCAGCGGCCGGAACTTGGGCCCCTGGTCCTTGCCCGGGTCGGTCTGGTCCTCGAACGGTTCGTAGATCAGCATCTCCTCGCCGACCTGGATCACCGCCCGATCGCCCAGGATCTTGCGGTACTCGCGGATCCCGTCGACGTAGGTGCCGTTCTCCGAGCCGAGATCGCTCATCAGCCAGCCGCCCTCGCGGCGGGGCGAGAACCGCAGGTGCTGGCGCGACGCCGAGCGGCTGTTCAGGATCAGATCGCAGTCCTGCCGGCGCCCGACGATCACGTCGTACTCGGTCAGCTCGACCGTGCCGAGCAGCTCGCCGTTCAGGTAGTGGTAGAGACGGGCCACTCGTCCCCCCCGTCAGGAGTCGCGCATCTTAGCACTTCTGTGGAATCTGGTGCGCCAGGCGAAGTCTGGCCCAACTTGCTGTCTGAAAGGAGGCAGCCAT
>CAZOYV010000355.1:0-7686 GCA_964584075.1 uncultured Rickettsiales bacterium
TGTCGTCGTCGGCGGTGTCGTCGTCGCCGCTGTCGTCGTCGGCGGTGTCGTCGTCCGCGGTGTCGTCGTCCCCGGTGTCGTCGTCCCCGGTGTCGTCGTCCGCGGTGTCGTCGTCCGCGGTGTCGTCGTCCCCCGCGTCGTCGTCCTCCCCGGCCGGGCAGCCCGTCACCAGGGCGAGGCCCACCAGCCCCACGAGCCACCAGCGGTGTGTCGACATCGCTCCCTCGCTTCCCGCGCGTGTCCGCCTCGCGCGGCCAGAGCGTACCGGAACGCGGCGCAGCTCAGAAGATCCAGGCCGGCGGGTCCGGCGCGGTGCCGGTCGCGACCATGTCCTGCCACTCCTCGTCGGTGAGGCGATCCTCCATCGGCCACGGGAACTCGTGGTACGAGAAGATCCCCCCCTCGGTGACGAAGGTCGTGCCCTGCACGTCGACCAGCACGTACAGCCGCAGCGGGTGCCCGACGCCCACCTCCAGCACCTCGGGGATCTCGCCGGGATCGTGCTCGTCCGGGTCGGAGTGCACGTCCGCGATCACCGCCATGTCCTCGTCCACGGCAGGATCGGAGAGGTGGGGCAGGTCCACCACGGTGACGCCGGCGAGCCACTCGCCGTAGCCGGAGAACACCGCCTGCTGGCCGGTGGTCAGCGGGGTCCCCGCGATCTCGGCGTCGGCGATGTCGCGGAACAGCAGGCAGCGCGACTCCAGCCGCTGGAGCTGGTCGACGATGGAGGGCTCCTCCAGGCCACGGGAGATCAGCCCGGTGCGCAGCATCTGCGACAGGGACGCCAGGCGGGCCCAGGTCTGCGGGACCGGATCGACGTACCCGGAGAACTCCACCGGCGGCCCCGGCGGTCCGGTGTCGTCGTCGCAGGTGTCGTCGTCGGTGTAGCTCTGCTCGGCGTACAGCACGGTGTCGTGGCGCAGCTCCGCCCACGAGCCGTGGGCCGAGTTGAGCATCCGGTCGATCCACTCCACGGAGCGCCCCAGCTGGTCGTAGCCGTTGGTCTGGGGGTCGAGCGTCGGCAGCAGCGCGTACATCCAGCCCCAGTACACCGACTGGGTCCACTCCGCCTCGGGGATCTGGGCGAACTGGTCGGCCAGCGCCACGTGCTGCGCCTCGTAGTCCAGGTACTGCGTCTCTCCGTAGTACTGGTCCAGCAGCTCCCAGGCGCGGTCCGATCCCATCACGGCCCAGATGTCCAGGCCGATGGGCATCTCCCGCGGCTCGTACTTGGTGCCCACCGAGGTGTAGACCAGCTCCTCGAAGATGTAGGAGTCGGGCACGTAGCGCTGCCCCATGAAGCGGTAGCCCTTGGCGATGTCGTTCTCGAACATCGCCATGTCCGGGGGCATCAGCTCGGACGTGATCTGCGGGTCGCGCAGCTCGTCGATCGCCCGCTCCATGAACTCCTCGAGCAGCGTCGCGTCGGCCAGCTGCTCCACCGTCAGCTGGGTCGGGTCGTCGCCGTAGACGTCCTCGGCCAGCTCCGCGTACTCGTGCTGGGTCAGCTCGTCCATCTTGCCCACGAAGAACGCGGTGGGCTCGTACAGCGCGTCCCAGCGCTGCAGCGCCAGCGCCTGGTCGGCAGCCACCACGCGCAGCGCCTGGACCTGCAACAGCGCGGCCAGGGTCTCCTCGCGGTTCTGCTGATCGCGCTCGGGGTAGGCCAAGTGGAACGTCATGCGCCCCGCGTACATCATCGCGCGGAAGTAGCGAGACAGCGTCTCGGTGCGGTCGTAGTGCCCCCGCGGCCTGTACTGCGTGTAGTCCTCCTCGATCCCGACCCACAGCTGGGACTCCAGCTTGTCCACGGCGGCCTCGATCTGCGCCACCTCGGCGGCCACCTGCGGGGCCACGGGTGCCGGCGCGGCGAACGCCGGGTCCAGCAGGGTCGCGAGCACCGCGTAGTAGGCCATGTCCAGCTCGATGGCCGCGGCCAGCTCTCCGCTCGGACCCGCCTCGTGCAGCCGGTAGAAGTGGTCGACCATCGCCACCGCCAGCGCCTGCAGCTCGACGGTCAGGTACGCGTCCTCCGCCGCCCGCAGGCTGTAGTCGTACAGCACGTGGAAGGCGTGCAGCATCGAGTCGAGGGTGATGTAGGGGAACTCGTCGCCGGAGTACTCGTCCAGCTGATCGTAGATCGCGTAGATCTGCGTGTTCCCGGTCTCCGCGGTGGCGAAGCCGTCGTCGTCCAGGCGCTGCTGTTGCTCCTGGGGGAGGAACGTGTAGTGGTCGTGGTTCCACGCGTCGGCGAACATCCCCCGGGCGAGCCGGGCCTTCGCCGGGGGCGGGAGCTCGTGGTCGACGTAGGGGCCGAACGTCGTGACCCACATCGTGGTGTCGGGGGAGAACGCCACCACGCTCAGCCGATCCTCGACGACGACCCCGTCCGCGTCCTCGACGCAGTAGGTCAGGACCGCCTCGTCCTCCACGTCGAGGCAGATCGAGACGGCCTCGGCACGACCCACCTCGGTCTCGCACGCCCCGTCCCCGTCCAGGTCCCAGGCCCGCCACGACACGTCCCCCGAGTCGTGCCCCACGAGCACGACCTCGTCACCGGCGTGGACCCAGCGGTCCGTCCCGGCGAACGCCGCCAGCCCGTACGGGTCTCCGGGATCGTAGGTCGTGTCGTCATCCGCGACATCGTCGTCCTGGTCGGGACCATCGGTGTCGTCGTCACCGCAGGCCAGCCCCAGCGCCAGGACCGTGAGCAGCGCGGCGATGGTGGGAAGTCTGCGCTGCCAGGAAGCTCGGATCGTCGTCATGGCTACCCCCTGGTGGCCATTCTACCGGCGCCACGGCGACCCCGACCGGGCACCGTGTCGCCCTCTCCAATCCCATCGTCTTCCAGGGGATCGGTCAGAGACTGCGCCGCTGACCGCTCTCGAGATCCTCGAGGACCACGGACCAGCCGCCACCGGGACGCTGTCGCACGAAACCCACGTATGGATGCGACAGCATCCCCCCCAGGGCCCCGGCGTTGAGGCACCGGCAGCGCCCCAGCCGCACCACCCCTGCGGCCTCGTGGATGTGGCCGCAGACCAGCACGCCGTCGTGGGCCTCGGCCCACGCGCGGATCGTGCGGCTGCCGGCGTGGATCCCGTGGAACGTGAGGTCCAGCGCGGTGTCCACCGGCGGAGCGTGGCACAGCAGCACGTCACAGGGCGGCACCGCGCGGTCGCTCAGCTCCTCGTCGCTCCACTCGTAGGCGAAGCCGAACTGCATCGGACCGCCGCCGCCGACCCCGGCGACCCGCACTCCGGCCACCGTGGCCACGGTGTGATCCACGTTGCCCGGCCCGGCCAGATCGGGCAGGTCGTGGTTGCCGGGGACCCACAGCACCGGCACACCGAGGGCCTCGACACGCTCGACGACCGCCGCCGCGGTGGCCCGCATCTCGGCCTCGATGGCCGGCGTGAAGCCCGAGCGGAGGTGCAGCCCCGCGCTGAGATCGCCCACCAGCAAGACGCCGTCCAGCCGCTCCTGGCGGAGCCGCTGCAGCGCTCGCTCGAGGCCCTCCGAGGGGCCGTGGGCGTCGCCCAGTACGGCCAGCGTGACCGGCACGCCCATCGCCCTCCCCCTACGCCAGCACCAGCCGGGTGTAGGCCCCGACGAAGAACGTCAGGATGATGATCCCGAGGATCACCTCGGTGACGTTCAGCCAGCGAAAGCCCCGGTTGCGCCCGATGTCCCAGCCGATGTCCATGCACAGCAAGCTCAGCAGGCTGATGAAGATCGCCTGCACGAACGTCAGGTGCCGGAAGCTGGTCTCGAAGCCGTTGAACTCGATCTTGGCGTCGGGGCAGGTCAGCTTGTACAGGATGCCGTAGATCACGACCACGAACAGCACGGCCAGCGCCAGGTTCTGGAGCTTGACGCCCCAGCCGAACAGCACCTCGAACAGGAACCACTTGAACAGGGCGTTGGCCCGACCGCCGAGACCGCCGTGCTTCAGCGCGTGCATCGTCTCGTGGTGCTTGCCGTACCAGTACGCCCAGTCCTCGTCGGCGGCGAGGCCGCGCTCGGCGAAGGCGTTGTTGAGCACGTTGAAGTCCTCGGCCAGCCGCTCGTAGCACAGGTCGACGACCTCGGGGCGCTCCTCGCCGGGGCGGTAGCTGGCCAGGGCGCGGTCGATCCGCGGGTCGGCCTCGACCCCGTCGACGCGCCCCAGGGCGCAGCGCTCGTAGAACAGCCGGTGCCGCCCGCGCCGCTCCTCCAGCTGCTCCTTGTTGACGTAGAACCGCGCGATCTGGGCCCCGTAGATCGACAGGTCGGCGCCGTCGCGGAAGCGGGCGCCGGACAGCGTCACGCGGCCGGGCACGTTGGCGTCGTCGAGCATCACGCGGCCGTGGAACGTGGCGTCGTTGAGCCCCAGCTCGTTGGCGAAGATCGTGGTGAAGTCGGCGTCGGCGTGGAACACCGCCCGCTCGAAGTGGGTCTCGCCGCGGAACTGGGCGTTGTAGAAGTCGGCGGTCCCGGGCTGGCCGGCCTCGCCGAACACCACCCGCTGGAACTGGCAGAACTCCTGGAACATCACGTTGGCGAACGAGATCTCGCCGGGGATGTAGGCGGTCAGGTCGTCCACCGTCTCGACGCCGTACATCGAGCGGGAGGTGAGGTCCTCGGCGGCGTCCTCGTCCCCCTGGTAGACCTTGTACAGCTTGTGGAGCTCGTCCACCTGCCGCTCGAACTCGCGGTAGGTCACCTCGTCGAGCGAGAACCGCACGTGGCCGTCGAACACGGTGTCGGTGAAGTCCGAGCTGCCGTGCAGCACGGAGCCGAAGAAGTCCATTCCGTGCGACACGACCTCGCGGGCCTGGATCCCGTCCCCGAAGTGACAGCGGCTGAGGTTGGTGCGGGCGCCCAGGCGCGCGCGGCTGACCACCAGCGGGCCGCCGAACGTGGAGTCCTCCAGCGTGCCGCCCTGCCGCCAGTCGACCTTCTCGAACGCGGCGCGGTCGGCGAACGAGCACGAGTTGAAGTGCGCTCGGCGGGTGGTGCACACCATCGCCGAGAAGTCGGCGGCCCCGCCGTACCGCGTCTGGCCGAAGTGCACCGGGCCCTCGAGCACGGCGCGCCGGAAGGTGACCCCCGTGGCGAAGGACGCGTAGCGGAAGTCGGCGGTGCGGGCCACCGAGATCGCGCCGAAGTCGGCCGCGCCCTCGAACAGCGCGAACACGAAGCTGGCGTTCCGCCCGCCGAACTGGGTCCCGGCGACGTCCGCGTCGCACAGGACGATCGTCTCCATGAAGAACGTCTCGCCGAGCCTGGCCGGCGGGATCGACGAGCTGAGGTTGACCCGGCCCAGCCACTTCTTGCCCAGGTGGAACTCCTCGACCACGAACCCCTGGAACCCGAACCGAGCCTCCCGCTCGGCACCGTACCCGCGCAGCGATCCGATCACCGACGAGTTGATCTCCACGTCGAGGTCCGGCGGCAGCGTGGCGAGGTCCAGCTCGGGAAGATACACGTACCGGATCGTCTTCCCGCGGCCCTCGGCCACGGCGCGGGCGCGGCGCACCAGCTCGGCCTGGTCGATCCGCTCCAGCTCGCGCGAGGCGCCGCTCTTGGTCGTGTACCAGTGCACCTCCTCACCGGCCTCGACAGCGTCGATGCGGCGCTCCAGCTCCTCGCGCATCCCCGCCAGCCGCGCCTCCACCTCGTCGGACGGCTGCAGGCTCAGCAGCCGGCAGAACAGGTAGGTGTGGTGCAGGTCCTTCTCGATCCCATCCTGCCACGCCAGCTCCGCCTGCTCGGTCTCGCCCATCCGCTCGTGGAGCAGCGCCCGGAACGCGTCCCGGCGCTCGAAGTTGACGTAGTGGTTCAGCTCCTGCGCGCGGAGCTCGGCGGTGAAGCAGGCGCGGGCCAGCTCGGTCTCGCCCGCCGCGAGGTGGAACCGACCCGCGTGGCGCAGCGCCGCCGGGTCCTCGATCTCCTCGAGGTCCTCCTCGGACCGGACCCGGGGCGGACGCGCCGCCAGCGCCTCGGCCCGCTCCACCGCGCTCTGCGGCGCGATCAGCGCCAGCGCAGGAAGGTCCGCGGGCGGCGGCGGTGCGCCCTCGCCGTGGGCCCGCCCCGGCGTGCGGATCGCCATCCGGATCCCCACCAGCACGCAGGCCAGCACGGCCAGGTTGATCGCGGCGCGGAGCGCACGCTGGCGCGTGGTGCGGGGCAGGCGCGGCATGCACGGGCTCCTAGTACGGGAGCGGGCTGCGGCGGGTGACGAACTCCTGGTCGCCGCTGAGATCCGTCGAGCCGGGGTCCGGGCTCCAGAACATCAGGTTCTCGCCGCCCAGCCCGGCGCACTCGCTGGCGGCGAGCAGGCCGTCGCCGTTGGTGTCGTTGGCCATGTCGCACAGCGGCGTGTCGTCCAGCGGGTCCCAGCCGTTGCCGTCCTTCTCGACGGTGTGGAATAGGCCCAGGTAGTGGCCGACCTCGTGGGCCATCACCTGACCGGTGATCTCCGGGTCGCCGTCCAGGTCGACCGTCGAGATCGCGATCCCGGAGTGGGAGGTGCCCTGGATCACGCCGGGCCCGGGCGCCGAGCCAGCCTGGCCCAGGACCTCGAGGTCGCCGTCGTAGACGATGCCCTGGACCAGGAACAGGTGCAGGCGGCGCTCGGTGCCGCTGCCGCTCATCGCCAGCAGGCGCCCCAGCTCGGAGCTCGGCCCGTCGTCGGACTCGATGATCGTCAGCTCGTCCACCGAGCTGGTGACGTCCTCGTACTGCACGTCGCCGAGGGCCATCCCGACCCCGCCGAGCACGGCGTCGAGCTCGTTCAGCGCGGCCTGCAGCGGACCGTGGTCGGGGGCACCGTCGGCGTCCAGTCCGTCGATCCCGACGATGTGGACCATCAGGTCGACGCCCAGGTCGCCGTCGGGCAGGTCCAGGCGGTGCACCGCGGTCACCGTGGCCTCGAAGGCGGCGGCGTCGGTGTACGGCTCGAACTGGTACACGCCGGGCTCGAGGTCCACCTTGGGGCTGGTGGGGTGCAGGAACGAGTGCGCGTCGTCGGTCGGGAAGCAGCGCACGCTGTAACCGTAGGGGTCGTCGAACGAGAAGATCGTGTCCCCCGCGGGGTCCTTGACCGTGTACTGCATCAGCAGGTTGTCGCCGCCCCCCTCCATCACCACCGTGGTCGAGACCGCGTCGGCGGGGACCTCGACGTCGAAGAAGTTGTCGACGTCCACGGTCCAGGGCCCGACATCGACCACCTCGAGGCCCGCCATCGGGTCCTCGGGGTCCTCCTCGGTCGGGCAGCCCAGGGTCCAGACCGCGGTCGCCAGGGACAGGGCCGCGAGGCCCAGCAGTCGGCTCACCATGACGCCAGCTCCTCGTCGATGGCCTTCTGCACGGCGGTGGAGCTCTCCGCCCCGCGGTGGGCCGTCAGCGCGGCCCTGGCCGCGTCGCTCTTGATCACCGCGAGCGCGTGCACCGCCGCCTCGCGCAGGGTGGTGTCGTCGCTGGTCAGGAAGCCCTGGATCCGCTCGAGACCGTCCGCCCCGGCGGTGCGCGCCAGGGCGTGCAGGGCCTTGCGCTGCAGGACCTCGTCGCCCCCGGGGACGAGCAGCCCGTCGAGGTACGCGATCACCTCGGGGGTCGCGAAGTTGCCCAGCGCGGCGACGGCGCGGGCGCGGGTCGAGCGCCGCTGCCCCTCGTCGGCGGCGATGGCCAGCAGGTGCG
>CAZOYV010000356.1:0-7677 GCA_964584075.1 uncultured Rickettsiales bacterium
CGGAAGTTGACCCCACGATGGGCGCCCACGAACGGACGAAGCTCCGGAATCCGGAGGTTGGCCCCTCGATGGGCGCCCACGAACGGACGAAGCTCCGGAATCCGGAGGTTGGGCCTCGATGGGCGACCGAGGGTGGGTGGGCTTCCACCGAAGCGAAGTGGTAGGGATTCAGTCCCAGAGAGCTCGTGGGGTGATGGGGCTGGCGCCGTGGGCGAGACGGGCGGCGATCGTAGCGTTTGGGCGTCTGGATTTCGCGTCGCGGAAGCGGGGTTCCGCCAGGCAGGTCAAGACGGCGTCGAGCCCCGGCGGAAATCGACCTCGATGAGACCGTACGGAGCGGTCGCTCATCTTGCACATCGCTCCGAGGGTGACGGCGTCCACGATGCCGACCTCGCGCGCGGCGGAGAGGAAGAGGGCCCGGGGGAGGCCCTTCCGTTCGATGTCGCGCGGATCGCCCCTCGTCGCCGCAGCGACCGCGTCGCGCACGTCGAGAGGACCGACGACGGGGTACCGAAATCGGGCGGGAACCCAGAGCCCGGGAGAGGGCGTCCCGGTCTCGGAGACGCATCGATCGGACGACACGTAGTGGTGCCAGCGCTCCAGGAAGCCGCCCTCTGGCTCCCCCAGCACACCGGCGATCCGGTCCGCGCTGGTCCACGGCTCCGTGGAGGCGCCGAACAGATCGCGGTATGTGCTCCAGCGCCACGCCAGTGGGTCGGCGGCGAGCCCTTTCCTGCAGGGGTTGAGCGGGATGTAGCGGAGGTTCCGGCGAATCTGGGTCCGGTCTCGAAGGAGCTCGGGGGGCGGGAGCGGTTCCCAGGTGTGCTTCCCCAACCCGCGCACCGAACGGCCCACCACACGGGCGGTGCGAACCCGCAGCTCGTCACCGTTCTCGGCGAACGTCTGCAGGTGGACGTGGGTTGGCATCAGCGTGACCTGGAGCGCATCCGGGAACGCGTGTCGTAGCTGGAGCCAGACCCGCTCGGCGAGCGCTGGCTCCAGCAGGTTCAGGGTCCGTGGGCGGAGGCGAGCGACTTGGTGGTAGCACGGCATGATCGTCCAGGAACGCATCGAGCGTGCCAGAATCGACGCGTGCCGCCGATATCGCCAGAAGATCCGAGGCCACCAGGCGAATCCAGGAAGCCCGCTGCATCCGATCGCCGCCGTGCTCACCGAGAGACCGTCCGAAATCCGGACGCACCGTCCGAAATCGAGACGGCCCCCGGTCGTCACCCCCCCGTCGCGGTGATCACCGACACCCCGGCGACCGCCAGCAGGGTGCCCACCACCGCCCGCGCGGTGATCGGCGCCTTCTCCAGGCGGGCCTCGATGAACAGGCTGAACACCGGCGAGGTGGCCAGCAGCACCGCGGCGATCGCCGCCGGGGCCAGCGCGATGCCGAGCATCATCAGCAGGACCGCGACGTAGGTCCCGATCAGCGAGGGGCCCAGCAGGCGGCGCAGCGCGACGGTGGAGCCCAGCACCGCGCCGATCCCGCGGGCGTTGCGCGTCGCGGCCATCCAGACCACGAGGCCCAGCGCCGCGGCGGTCAGGCGCACGAACCCGGCGGCGAGGAACCGCACCTCCTCCATCCCGACCTTGGCCAGCACCACGCCCGCGCCCTGGCCGAACGCGGCGAGCACCCCGAACGCGATGCCGGCCCACGCCAGCGGGCGGGCGTCGCGGGCCGCGCCGCGGCGCGTGACCACCAGCGCGATCCCCAGCAGGATCGCCACCGCCCCGCCCACCTGCGGCAGGGTCAGCTGCTCCCCCCGCACGGCGAACGCCAGCGCGGCGGTGAACACCGGGGCGAGGGTCTGCAGCAGCAGCGCGCGGTGGACGCCGACGCGGTGCACCGCCGCGAACAGCGCGGTGTCGCCGAGGGTCATCCCCACCAGGCCCGACGCGGCCACGAGCAGCACGGCGGTGGGGGGGGCGCCGGTCAGGTCGCCGATCTGCCCGGCGAGCAGTGCGGTGACGCCCAGCAGGACGGCCGCGATCGTGTTCTTGCCCAGGTTGACGGCCTGGGCGCCGTAGGCCGCGATCGGACGGCGGAACAGCGTCACCGCCAGCGCCCAGCACAGCGCGGCGACGAGGCAGCTGACCTCTCCGAGGACGGCACTCGACGTCATCGACCAGCCGTGTACCATGGGGGCCCCTGGGGGGGAAGCAGGGAGCGCGGGCATGGCGCAGCTGAGAGTGGTGGACGGCCTGGACGCGCGCGAGCGGGCCGCGCTGCGCGAGATCATCGAGCGCATCGTCGCGGAGTGCCCGCGGCGGCGGGCGACGACCGCCAGCGAGCGCCACGCCCAGCAGCTGCTCGCCGAGGCGCTGGCCCAGCGGGGGTTCGAGGCCGAGCTGGAGCCGTTCCGCTACAACGACGACCTGTACGCCACGCTGGCGCTGCACTTCGGGCTCGGGACGCTGGGCTCGGCGCTGTTCCCGGTGGCGCCGGCGCTGTCGCTGGCGCTGCACGCCACCGCCGGGATCTCGTACCTCGGCGACTCGACCCACAGGTTCTACCTGCTGCGCCGGCTCCAGCAGTGGCAGGAGTCGCAGAACCTGGTGTGCACGATCCCGGCCGAGGGCGAGCCCGCCGCGCGGATCGTGCTGATCGCCCACGCCGACGCGGCGCCCACCGGCTGGATGTTCTCGCCGGCGTTCCTGCGCCACTTCGCCGGCAAGGCCCCGCGCGGGCTGGGCTGGCTGCTGGGCAAGCCGCTGCGCACCGCCACCGCCAGCCAGCTGCTGCTGACCCAGGTCGACGCGCTGGCGCTGCTGCTCGGCCCGGCGCGCCTGGCGCTGCTTCCGCTGGTGGCGACGCTGAGCATCCCGGCCCTGATCGCCACGGTGCTCAACGGCCAGATCGCGCTGCGCGACGAGGTCGTCCCCGGCGCCACCGACGATCTGACCGGCTGCGCCGCGCTGGTGCTGCTCGCGGCCCGGCTGGCCGCCGCCAGGCCCGCGGACGTCGAGCTGGTGTTCGTCGCCTCGGGCTGCGAGGAGGCCGGCCGCGGCGGCGCGATGCAGCTGGCCCGCCAGCGGCGCGGCGAGTGGGATCGCGACCGCACCGTGATCGTCGGCCTCGACGGCCTGTGCAACGGCGAGCTGCGCTGGTTCATCGAGGGCGAGATCGTGCGCTACGCGCCCTCGCGGCAGCTGTCCGCCGCGCTGCGTCGCGTCGTGGCCGCCGAGGACCGCTTCGCCGCCGTGGGGCCGTTCGAGATCCCCGCCGGGGCGTCCGACGTCGCGGCGTTCCGCGCCGCGGGCTACGACGGCGTGTGTCTCGGGTGCATCGACCCGGCGCTGGAGACCCCGCGCCACTACCACGTGCCCACCGACACGCCCGAGAACGTCGATCTCGACGCGGTGCTGTTCGCCGTCGACTTCGCCGAGCAGCTCGTCCGCGAGATCATCCGCGAGCGCTCGCACGCTACGCGCTGAGCCCGTTTTTTCGGTAGCATCATCCCAGCCCAGGAAGGGCAGGAGGTTCCGTGGATCACCGTGGATTCCGAGCGTGGTGGGGGCCGGCGGTCGCGGCCGCGATCGCGCTCCTCGCCGGTGGTGTCGCGGGCTGCACCGGGGATCGCGAGCTGCGCCGGCTGCGACGCGAGGCCCCCGACATCGTGCTCGTCGGCGGGGTGGTCCACACGATGGACCCGGACCAGCCCGCGGCCGCGGCCGTGGCCGTCGTCGGCGACCGCATCTCCTACGTCGGCGACCGGGCCGGGATCGAGGGCCGCGTCGACGATCACACCCGCGTGATCGAGCTCGACGGCCAGGCCGTGGTCCCCGGGATGATGGACACCCAGATCCACCTCGTCGAGCTCGGCCGGCGTGCCGAGATCGTCGATCTGACGGGGACCACCTCGCGAGAGGAGATCCGCTCGCGGATGGCCTACGCCTGCGCCGGGGCGGAGCCGGGGCGCTGGATCCACGGCACCGGCTGGGACCAGAACGACTGGGACGATCCCCGCTTCCCCACCGCCGCAGACCTGGACGTCTGCGAGTCCAACCCGGTCTACCTCAACCGCATCGGACGACACGTCTACTGGGTCAATCGCGAGGCGCTGGTGCGCGCGGGCGTGAACCGCGCGACCCCCGATCCGCCGGGCGGGCGCGTCGGCCGGCTCGAGGACGGCGAGCCCAGCGGGCTGTTCTTCGACGACGCGATGAAGCTCGTCGACCGCGTCGTGCCCGGGCAGAGCGCCGAGGACCTCGAGCGCTGGATTCCCGCCGCGGCGCGGGAGTGCATGCGGCTGGGGCTGACCAGCATCGGCGACAGCGGCACGACCCAGAAGCGCCTCCGCGCCTACGAGCAGCTGGCCCAGCGTGGCGAGCTCCGCGTGCGGGTCTACGTGATGATCGAGGACGATCCGGCCGAGGTCGCCGCGGTGACGGCCGAGGGTCCGCGGATCGGGGAGTACGACCACTTCCTGACGGTCCGCACGATCAAGGAGAACGTCGACGGCACGATGGGCTCGCGCGGGGCGGCGCTGCTGGAGCCCTATGCCGACGATCCGGAGAACGTCGGCACGCTGCTGATCCAGCGCGAGGAGCTCGTCGACGTGGCCATCCGTGCGCTGGAGCGCGGGTTCCAGATGGACACCCACGCCATCGGCGACCGCGCCACGCGGCTGACCCTCGACGCCTACGAGGAGGCGCTGCGCAAGAAGCCGGTCAAGGACCACCGGTTCCGCATCGAGCACGCCCAGCTGCTGCACCCGGACGACGTGCCGCGGTTCGCCGCGCTGGGCGTGATCCCGATGATGCAGCCGAGCCAGGCGACCTCGGACATGCCGTGGGTCGAGCAGCGCCTCGGCGCCGACCGGCTGGCCCTGGCCTACGCATGGCGCAGCCTGATCGACAGCGGCGCCCACGTGGGCTTCGGCTCCGACTACCCGGTGGAGTCGGCCAACCCGCTGTGGGGGATCCACGCCGCGGTGACGCGCCAGGACCACGACGGCCACCCCGCGGGCGGCTGGATCCCGGCCCAGCGCATCACCGCCGAGGAGGCGCTGCGGGCCTACACCGCCGAGGCGGCCTACGCCTGCTTCGAGGAGGACCTGCGCGGGTCGCTGACCCCGGGCAAGCTCGCCGACGTGGTGGTGGTCGACCGCGACATCCTCGCCGTCCCCCCGCGGGAGCTGCTCGAGGCCCAGGTGGTGCTCACGATGGTCGGCGGGACGATCGCCTACGAGGCCGCGCCGTGAGCTCGGTCGCGGTCCGGCGGGGCCTGGGGGCGCTGATCGCCGCCGTCGTCCTGGCGTGCTCGGCGCCGTCCGCGGCCCAGATGCCGGCGGGCGCGGCCGAGGGGGAGGGGGCGGTGGACCTGATCCTGCTGGGTGCGGTGTACACCGTGGACCCGGAGCGGCCGCGTGCCGAGGCGGTGGCGATCCGGGGCGATCGGATCGCCTACGTCGGCGACCGCGCCGGGGCCGAGGCCCTGCGCGGGGGCCAGACCCGCGTGATCGAGGCGCCCGCGGGGGCGGCGATCCTGCCCGGCCTGTACGACGCCCACGCCCACTTCCTGGGGCTGGGCAAGGTGCTCGAGAACCTCGATCTGAGCGGCACGAGCTCGGCCGCCGAGGTGGCCGCGCTGGTGCGCGCACGCTGCGCCGAGCGCCCCGCCGGGGAGTGGATCTGCGGCCGCGGGTGGGACCAGAACGACTGGTCCGGGCAGGCGTTCCCGACCTGGCAGCAGCTCGACGGCTGCCCCGAGCACCCGGTGTACCTCTCCCGCGTCGACGGCCACGCGATCTGGGTCAACGACGTGGCGCTGCAGCGGGCGGGCGTCACCGCCGCGACCCCCGACCCCGCGGGCGGCCGGATCCTGCGAGACGACGCCGGCGAGCCCACCGGCGTGCTGATCGACACCGCCATCGACCTGGTCGCCGACCTGGTCCCCGACCCGACCCACGAGCAGCTGCTGCGCCGCGCCCGCGTCGCCCGGGACGAGTGCCTGCGGCTGGGGATCACCAGCGTGGTCGACGCCGGGATCGGCGCCGAGACGCTCGCGGCCTACGAGGAGCTCGGCGCCGCCGGCGAGCTCGGGGTCCGGATCTACGCGATGATCTCGGACGAGACCGGCGAGGAGGCGTTCCTCGCCGAGCAGCTCGCCGCCGGCCCGCGGGTCGGGCGGTACGACCACCACCTGACGGTGCGCGCCGTGAAGTGCTACGCCGACGGCGCGCTGGGCTCCCGCGGCGCCGCGCTGCTGCAGCCGTACCGCGACGACCCCGGCAACCGCGGCCTGATCGTCCACGACGGCGAGCACCTCCTCGACGTGACCGCCCGCGCGCTGCAGGCCGGGTTCCAGGTGGGCGTCCACGCCATCGGCGACCGCGGCAACCGCACCGTGCTCGACGCCTACGAGCGGGCGCTGGCCGCGCACCCCACCGCGGACCACCGCCTGCGCATCGAGCACGCCCAGGTGGTCCACCCCGACGACCTGCCGCGCTTCGCCGCCCTCGGGGTCGTACCCGCGATGCAGCCGACCCACGCCACCTCGGACATGCCGTGGGCCCCGGACCGCCTCGGCGTCGCTCGGCTCGCCGGGGCGTACGCCTGGCGCTCGTTCCTCGACAGCGGCGTGCGGATCCCGATGGGCTCGGACTTCCCCGTGGAGCAGCCCAACCCGTTGTGGGGCCTGTACGCCGCGGTCACGCGCCAGGATCACCAGGGCTGGCCGGCCGGCGGCTGGCTGCCCGGCCAGCGCCTGACGATCGACGAGGCCGTGCGCGGCTTCACCCTCGACGCCGCCTACGGCTCGTTCGAGGAGGAGATCAAGGGCTCCCTCGAGGTCGGCAAGCTCGCCGACGTGGTGGTGCTCGAGCGGGACCCGTTCGCGGTCGAGCCGCGGGCCCTGATCGACGCCCGCGTGCTGTGGACGGTGGTCGGCGGCGAGGTGCGCCACGCGGCGGAGTGAGCCCCCCGCGCGTCAGCTCCTCTTCTTCGGCGTGTAGTGGTACGTGGTCGGGGTCTCCGCGGGGTCCGGGGCGCGCCGGGGCTCGACGGGACGCGCGGCGGGCACCGTCGCCGGGGCCCGCCGGGAGACCTGCCCCGACGTGACGCCGCCGACGACCCGGCCCATCGGCCCGTGGCGGTTGGCGAACGCGGTGGACTGGTCGCGGGCCGACACCCCGGGGTCCGAGTCCCGCACGAAGCCCTCGATGGTGCCCTTGCCCCACGACCCGCCGGGACCCTCGAGCAGCACGCGGTGGACGTCGACGAGCACCTCGGCGAGTTCGCGCAGACCGCGGTCGTCGCGCAGCTCGGAGCTGGCCAGCACGTGGGCGCGGGCCTCCGCGGCCAGGCGGGCGGCCAGCAGGTAGGTGTGGGCCAGGTCGCGGCCGTGGTCGCCGCCGGCGGCGCCGGGGTCGGCGAGGATCCGCTCGCGGGCCGCCATCAGCAGCTCGGCGGTGCGCGGCGGCGGGGCCTGCACGCCGCCCAGCGCCAGGGTCGTGGCCAGGTGGGAGGTCAGCAGCGTCTGGGCCATCGCCAGGTCGTTGCGCAGCCGCTCCCGGGCGCTCCCCCGAGCCGCCGCGTCGCGGGGGACGGCGCCCCGGTCGGCGGCGGCCGCGCCGCGGGCCTCGCGGGCCAGCCGCTGGCGCTCCCCGGGGGCGAACACGACGCGCGGCTGCGGCGCGGCGGTGGTCGGCGCGGGGGACGGGGGGG
>CAZOYV010000357.1:0-7592 GCA_964584075.1 uncultured Rickettsiales bacterium
GAGGTGGTCGTTGATCATCAACAGCGCCCCGGCGGCTGCGGTGCGCTCGCGGTAGGCCACGGCCAGGTCGTACAGCGACCGCTTGGCCAACGACTTCTCGCGCAGCTGGACGATCCGCGCGCCGCCCGCCAGCAC
Source organism: uncultured Rickettsiales bacterium (assembly GCA_964584075.1). GTDB lineage: Bacteria > Myxococcota_A > UBA796 > UBA9615 > CAYRNR01 > CAZOYV01. The sequence goes on from CAZOYV010000357.1 coordinate 136, forward strand.
GGCATCGAGGACCTCGAGACTCGGCCGCCCCTCACAGAACGCCCCGGTGATCACGGGGTACAGGTCCGCCTCGCCGAAGCGGGCCAGGCGCTCGACGCGCAGAGCGCTCGGAGCGTTTGGGGTCAAGTCGCGTGTTGTGTAGTTGGGGCTCATGGGGTCAAGTCGCGTGTTGTGTAGTTGCGGACGAGATCACACAGCGGGAGACGCGAGCCGATGGGACCCAACTATACAACACGCGACTTGACCCCATCTCCCAGGAACTCCGCGTCCCAGTCCTTCCACACCGGCTCGTGGCCGCGGCGCTCGATCATCGCGACGATCTCGGCGGGGGTCCGATCGTCGGTGATCACGAACTGCGCTCCCGCCTCGGCCAGCTCGCCGTAGCCGCCCGGGCTGGTCTTGCTGCCGGCACTCATCCGCGTGATCCCCAGCCCGACCATCCCGTCGCGATAGGCCGCTCGCTCGCGGGTCGAGAGCACCATCTCGGCGTCGGGGAAGCCCACGCGCAGCGCGCAGATCAGCTGGGTCAGCTGCCGCTCCCCGAGCGGCTGCAGCGGGACCCCACCGCCCGGGTCGTCCCGCAGCCGCGGGAAGCCGATCGACAGCCGTGAGCGCCAGTGATCGCGGCGCAGCAGCCGCCCGTGGAGCGCCAGGAACAGCCCCTCGACACGCCAGTCGGCGAGCCCCAGCAGGGACCCGATCCCCACGGAGCGCATTCCGGCCGCGGCCGCCCGCGCGGGCGCGCCGAGGCGCGCGCGAAAGTCGCGCTTCGCGCCGCCGGGGTGGACCGCCCGGTAGGTCGGCTGGTGATAGGTCTCCTGGTACAACGTCAGCGCGTCGCAGCCGGCCCGCACCAGGTCGCCGTACTCGGGCTCGCTCATCGGGTAGATCTCGATGCCCACCGAGCTGAAGCGACCGTGGCAGTATGCGACCGCGTCACGGACGTAGGCCGGAGGCGCCGCGTGGCGGTCCTCGCCGGTGAGCAGCAGCACGTGGTCGAAGTGCTCGGCCTTGAGCCGGTCGGCCTCGGCGCGGATCTCGTCGGGGGTCAGGGTCCGCCGCGGCACGTCGCGATCGCGGGAGAATCCGCAGTAGGTGCAGCGATTCGTACACTCGTTGGAGAGATAGAACGGGACGTACAGCACGATCACCCGCCCGAACCGCCGCGCGGTGACCGCCGCCGCCCGCCGGGCCAGGGTCTCGAGCTGTGCCTCGGCGGCGGGCGAGAGCAGCGCCGCGAGGTGCTCGAGGCGAGGCGACTCCGCGGCGAGCGCGCGGCGAACGTCGGCCGAACCGGCGCCGTGGATCCACGCCTCGAACACCGCCCAGGTCGCGGGGTCGCCGAGCTGCTCCCAGGAGCCCTCCGCGCTCACGGGGCCTCGTCTCCGAGGAAGCCGGTCAGCGGGCTCGAGGCGTGGGCCCGTGCGCTCTGTCCGGGCAGCCCGGCGAGGTACGCACGCCGACCCGCGACCACCGCCTCGCCGAAGGCCCGCCCCATCGCGGCCGGGTCTCCGGCGGTGGCGATCGCGGTGTTGACCAGGCACGCGTCGGCCCCGAGCTCCATCGCCGCGGCGGCGTGGGACGGAGCGCCGAGGCCGGCGTCGACCACCACCGGAACGCGAGCCTGCTCGAGGATGATCCGCACCTGGTCGGCGGTGCGCACCCCGCGGTTGGAGCCGATCGGGGCCGCCAGCGGCATCACCGTCGCGCAGCCGGCCTCCTGCAGGTGCAGCGCCAGGATCGGGTCGGCGTTGATGTAGGGCAGCACGGTGAAGCCTCTGCCGATCAGGATCTCGGCGGCCTTGAGCGTCTCCACCGGATCGGGCAGCAGGTAGTCGGGCTCGGGCGTGACCTCGAGCTTGACCCACCGGTGGCCGACCATCGCGGCCGCCACGGTCGCGACCCGCACCGCCTCGTCCGCGTCCCGGGCGCCCGAGGTGTTGGGCAGCAGCAGGATGTCCAGGTCCTCGAGCACGCTGAGCGTCCGATCCTCGGGGTCCTGCAGGTCCACGCGGCGCACCGCCACGGTGATGATCTCGGTGCCCGAGGCGATCGTCGCCTCGCGCAGCGCCTCGGGGCTGCCGAACTTGCCGGTCCCGGTCAGCAGCCGGCTGGAGAACGTCCGACCGGCGATGACCAGCTTGTCTTCGGGGATCGTCAGGTCCACGGGGTCAGCCTCCCCCGACCATGCGGACGATCTCGAGCTCGGCGCCGTCGGCCGGGCGGATCTCGCCATAGTCGGCGGCGACGACGATGTCGCCGTCGAGGACCACCGCCGTGCCGGCGGGGGCGACACCGAGGGTGTCGAGCACGTCGCTCAGGGTCGGATCGCCCTCGAAGCAGCGGGGGTCGCCGTTGATCACGAGCTGCAGGGTCATGGGGGAGAGATCTAGATCGACGGGGAGCGGATGGGAAGGGAGTTCGAAGGAAATGGGGACGCTCGTCAGTCGTCCACGCTCGTCGACGCCGCGGAAGCGAAGGATACGGCAACGCTCGGAGCGAAGGAGATGGGGACGCTCGTCAGTCGGTGATGTTCGGAACGGTGATCGACCCCTCCATCAGGAAGATCACCTTGGCGTCCGGCTTCTTCTCCAGCGCCTCGTCCAGCGCCTCCTGGATCGACGGCATCGGGCGGATGAAGATCTTGGAGAGCGTCTCGTCGGGCAGGTTCGACACCGCCCAGATCTCGGCGCGGCACATGATCTCCGCCATCTTGGCGGCCTTGTGGTAGCCGAGCTTGAAGCCCTTGTCGATCTCCGCGAGCACCTCCTGCGGCGTGTCCTGGCCGCTCAGCAGGTTGTAGAAGCTCTCCTCGCCGATGCCGGTGCGACACGGCATGATCGCGATCAGGATCCCGTCGTCGTTGAGCGCGAGCTTGCCGTTGTCCAGGCACTTCTGCGACTGGTACAGGTCGATCTCCATCGGGTACGGCGCCACCGACAGCACGATGTCCGACTTCTCCGGGATGTTGACGCAGAACACCTCGTTGGCCGCGTCGATCGCGGCGTCGAACGAGTCGTGGATGTGGCCGGCGGTCACGGCGTACAGCTTGCGCTCGCGGTCGAGCACGGTCTGGATCGAGAAGATCGGCTTCTCGACGACCTCCTTGAGCGCGTCGACCATGTCGTCGTGGACCGGGTTGCCGTCCAGCGCCAGCGAGTGGGACTCGGGGCGCAGCGCGTACTGGTGGTTCTGCTCGATGGTCTTGAACGCCGCGATGCCGGGCAGGAACGCCTTGCGCCCGCCGGTGAAGCCCGCGAAGTAGTGGGGCTCGACCGAGCCGATGATCACGATCTTGTCGGCCTCGACGCCCTTCCTGTTGACGTACATCTCGGTGCCGGCCCGCGAGGTCCCGAGCTTGACCATCACCGAGTCGTCGCGCGAGTCGTGGATGAACAGCCGGTCGCGGACCCGCTCCTTCCACTTGCCGAAGATGAAGTCCAGCTCCTCCTCGCGCGGCGCGCGGTGCACGCCGGTGGCGACGATGTAGTCCGGGTCCACCGCCTCGAGCTCCTCGCCGATCTCGTCGAGCACCTTGGCCGTCGGGGTCGGGCGGGTGCCGTCGTTGACGATCACCAGCACCTTGCCGCCGCCGCCGAGGAACTCCGCGAAGTCGGGGGAGTTGACCGGGTTGGCCAGCGCGTCGCGGATCGTCTCGGCCTCGTCGCCGACCTCCACCTCGTTGGGGTAGTACACGCCCGCGATGCGGTCCTCGTCGATGGTGACGGGGAAGTGGTCCTGGCTGTACCCGATCTCGAGAGTCTTCTTGGCCATGATCGCTCCTGGAGATGGTGTTTCACCGGTCCCTCGGGACCGGGGCATTCCGCGTCGGATGGGAGAGGATAGACCCTCGCGGGGGGAGCTGTCACCCCGCCCTGCGGTGCGGCTACCAGTTGAACGAAGCCGGCAGGTTGACCAGGAACACCACCGCCGGGACCTCGCCCGGGTTGCGGACCGTGTGGGGCTCCTCGGAGCGGTGCCAGACGACGTCGCCCTTGTGGGCCGTGACGCGGTGGTCGCCGGAGACGAACTCGACCTCGCCCTGGAGCACGACGTGGACCTCCTGGCCGCGGTGCTCGGCAGCCTCACCGCTGTGGGCGCCGGGGGCCAGCGTGTAGTACAGCGACTCGAGCAGGTCGCTCTCGGCCATGATCTCGACGACCATCCTGGGCTCGTCGATCTGGTCGAGCTCCACCGCGGTGCCGTCGACGAGGGCGAACTTGCGCCCCGCGCCCTTCCTGATCAGCTTGATCTCGGACACGCCGTGACCTCCCCTCGTCCCCTCTCGGAGGGGCAGTTTGCCCCATCGCCGGGTACCGTGTGAAGCTCGCCGACTCGGACCTCAGCCCTCTCCGCCGGGCGGTTCCTCGCGGGCCACGTCGAACGCCACCTCGAGGCGGGGCCCGGCCTCGTCGGCCAGCGTCGCCCGCACGCGGGTCCCGGGGTCGAGGCGCGCCACGCCCCTGGGCGTGCCGGTGAGCAGCAGGTCGCCGGGTTCGAGCGTGAAGAACCGCGAGGCGTCCTGCAGCAGCCGGCGGATCTTGTAGATCATCAGCGCGGTGCTGCCGTCGTGGCGCAGCTCGTCGTCGACCCACAGCCGCAGGTCGACGTGCTCGAGGTCGTCGATCGAGGAGAACGGCAGCACCTCGGAGACCGGGCAGGCGGTGTCGAAGCCCTTGGCCACGGCCCACGGGTGGCCCTTCTGCTTGGCCACGGTCTGGACGTCGCGGGCCGTCAGGTCGAGGGCCAGCGCGTAGCCGCTGATCACCTCGTCGACCTGCGCGGCCTGCAAGTGCTTGCAGCGCGTCCCGATCAGCAGCGCGAGCTCGACCTCGTGGTGCACGTCGTCGCTGTGGGCCGGCAGCACGATCGGGTCGGGCGGCGAGACCAGGCTGGACGACGGCTTGAGGAAGAACAGCGGGTGCCCGGCCGGGATCGAGCCCAGCTCCTCGATGTGCGCGACGTAGTTCTGGCCGACGCACACCACCTTGCCGACCGCGGTCTCCTGGCCGGTACCCTGCCAGCGAACGGTCCTCATCGGGGGCCTCCGTGCAATCTCCTGGCGACCAAGGGTAGAACGGTCCCACAACCGCTGTCAGCCACCGATGCCAGGAGGAGCCATGTCGGACGCACCCAAGCTGGACCTGCCCTATCTCGCCCACGAGCCCAGGATCCACCCCACCGCGTACATCGCGCCCACCGCCGTGGTGATGGGCGACGTGGAGATCGGCGAGGAGTCCAACGTCTGGTTCAACACGGTGATCCGCGGGGACGTGCACTACATCCGGATCGGGAACCGGACCAGCATCCAGGACCTGACGATGTGCCACGTGATGCGCGAGAGGTACCCGCTGGTGATCGGGGACGACGTGACCGTGGCCCACCACTGCTGCCTGCACGGCTGCACGATCGGCGACCGCGTGCTGATCGGGATGGGCGCGGTGGTGCTCAACAGCGCCGTGATCGGGGACGACTGCATCGTCGCCGCCGGGGCGGTGGTCGGGGAGCGCACCGAGATCCCGTCGGGGTCCCTGGTGATCGGCGTTCCGGCCAAGGTCAAGAAGCAGATCGGCGACCGCGAGAAGGAGCTGATCGCGCTGTACGGCAACAACTACCGGATGTACGGTCAGGAGTACCGGCGGCTGAACCCGCAGCCGATCCCGACGCCGGTGGGGGTCATCCCGGAGGACCGGGCTGCTGGCGAGGGGGATCGATGAGGGGAACCTGGATCTGGCTCGCGGTGCTGCTGCTCGGCTGCCCGGCCGGAACGGACGACGACGACGCGGCCGACGACGACACGGCCGACGACGACGGGGCCGACGACGACGGGGCCGACGACGACGCCGGAGACGACGACGCGGCCGACGACGACACGGCCGACGACGACACCACCCCACCCCTGCCCGGGAGCTGCCCCGGCCAGCCGGAGAACCCCTCCCCCGGGACGCTGTCCCAGCCCCAGCCGGTGACCTCGTTCGGCAGCGGCGGCGGCTACCGCGGCTCGCCGCAGGTGATCGACGCCGACGGGGACGGCGATCTGGACGTGATCGCCAGCGAGTTCGACCGCGTCTCGGCCTACCAGCTCGACGGCACCCTGCTGTGGCAGCAGCCGATCCACGGGCGCAACTTCTACGGGGCGGTCCTCGCCGACCTCGACGGCCAGGGCGGCGCGGAGGTCCTCGCCGGCGACAACGAGGGCTGGGTCCACGCGTTCACCGCCGACGGACAGCTCGTCGCGGGCTGGCCGTGGCAAGTCCACCTCGGCGCCGACGTCCGCTCGCTGGCCGCGGCCGACGTGGATGGCGACGGGGACGACGAGGTGATCGTGTTCTCCTCGCTGACCGACCAGGGCAGCCAGCCCAACATGTACCTGCTGGACGGCGACGCGACCGTGCTCCCCGGCTGGCCCCACTACGACGGTCCGGGCGACCCGGCCACCGGTCACGCCTGCGACTGGTGCGGCGGCTTCAACCAGAACCTGGCGGTGGGCGACCTCGAGGGCGACGGCACGCTCGACGTGGTGTTCCCCCAGGACCGCTACTCGGTGAGCGTGTTCGACGCCGCCGGCGACCCGCGGATGACCGATCCCGCCTCGTTCGACTGGTGCGGCGAGGCCGGGACGCTCCACTGGGGCGAGATCCGGACCTACATCCCCTACACCGCCGAGGCCTCGGTGATCTGCGACGACCACGACGAGATCCTGGAGTTCACCTACTCCCCGCCGACGCTGGCCGACCTGGACCACGACGGCGTCACCGAGGTGATCGCGGTGCCCAACGTCGAGGACCCCGCCGACATCGGCCCGATCGCGGGGTCGGCGCTGGCGGTCTACGAGCCGGACCGCACCCACCGCAGCGGGTTCGCGCCGTACAAGCGCTCCGGCGCCTCGCTGTACCCTGCCGAGGGCGGCTGGCACGAGGTCAACCCGGTGGCGGTGGCGGCCAACCTGTACGGCGACGAGGACGTCGAGGTCCTCGCCGTGCACCTCGACGGCACCCTACGGCAGTACACCGCGGCCGGGACCCAGATGTGGACCTGGACGTGGTCCAGCACCGCCGACTGCCTGGCCACCGAGCCGGTGATCGCGGACCTCGACGACGACGACGTGCCCGACATCGTGCTGGTCGTGTCGTGCCCCGGGAGCGACGAGTCGACCCTGACCGTGCTCGGCGGCGACGGCTACCCCCGCACCAGCGTGACGCTGCCGTTCCCGACCCTCGCCGCCCCGCTGCTCGCCGACGTCGACGGCGACGGCGGGCTCGAGCTGCTGTTCAGCGCCGAGGCGTGGTCCCCGAGCATCCACCTCTACGACTGGCCCGGCACCGACGAGGACTGCCTGATCTGGCCCCAGGGGCGGGGCGATCCGGCCCACACCGGCTGGCTGCGCTAGCGGCCTGTCGCGGATTGGCGCGTGCCGAGCCGCGCTCGACTGGCGAGTCGGATCTGGACCGCCTCGA
>CAZOYV010000358.1:0-7546 GCA_964584075.1 uncultured Rickettsiales bacterium
CGACCCCGGCTCCGCAACCGGCCGGTGTGCCGAGCCAGGCACCGCCGACGCCCGCACCGGCCCCGTCCGCCGCCCCGACCCCGGCTCCGCAACCGGCCGGTGTGCCGAGCCAGGCACCGCCGACGCCCGCACCGGCCCCGTCCGCCGCCCCGACCCCGGCTCCGCAACCGGCCGGTGTGCCGAGCCAGGCACCGCCGACGCCCGCGCCGGCCCCTGCCGGTGTGCCGGACCAGGCGGCTCCGACTCCGGGTCCACAGCCGGCGGCACCCGCGGCGGTACCGGACGCCGGCCCGCCGCCGAGCGACGACGACTTCTTCGGCGCGTCCGACTTCGAGCCCCCCACCGAGGACCCCGACAGCGGTCCGGAGCCCGACCCGGTCGCCACCGATTCCGGACACCAGGCGGCGCCCGGGATGGCGGACCCGCCGCAGCCGGAGCCGGCCGTCCAGGCGGCCGGCAGCGGGGCATTCGACGCCGCCGGCGACGAGGAGCCGCCCAAGAAGTCCAAGAAGGGCCTGTACATCGGGCTCGGCTGCGGCGGCTGCCTGGTGCTGATGTGCTGCGGCGCGATCATCGCCTTCGGGGTGCTGTGGTTCACCGGTGGCCTCGCCGCCTACGGGCTCGCCCGCGGTGGCGGCTACGACTACGGCAGCTACGACTGGGGCACCGAGTCCTACGAGAACATCAGCTGGGGCCAGATCAAGGTCATCGGCGACACGGCGCAGGTGTACTCGTCGAACAGCACCTCGTCCTCGGTGCTCGAGACCAAGAACAAGGGCGACAAGATCGACTACTACGGGTGGGACGACACCTTCCTGTACTACAAGGTCAAGTCCGGCGGGCAGGACGGGTACATCGAGATGACCAAGGCCGAGGTCAGCTACGACTAGCCGACCACAGCGCGAGGAGAGAGTGCGATGAGCGAGGGCGGAGGCTCCAAGGTCGGACTGTACATCGGGATCGCGATCGGCGGCTGCGTGCTGCTGACCTGCTGCGTCGGGCTCGCCGGGGGCGTGGGCTACCTGGTGTGGCAGGAGCAGCAGTCGAGCTACTACGACTGGGGCACGTACGACTGGGGCACGAGCTCCAACGACTGGTCCAACGTGTCGTGGGGCCAGATCAAGATCACGGCCGACTCGGCCACGGTGTACTCCTCCAACAGCGTCTCCTCGTCGGTGCTCGAGACCAAGAGCAAGGGCGACAAGCTCGAGTACTACGGGTGGGACGACACCTTCCTGTACTACAAGGTCAAGTCCGGCGGACAGGACGGCTACGTCGAGATGACCAAGGCCGAGGTGTTCTACGAGTGAGCGGGGTCCCCGGGGCGGTTGACAACCTCGATCGGCCCGGCTATAAAGCTCGCCACCTGACGCGGGGTGGAGCAGCCAGGTAGCTCGTCGGGCTCATAACCCGAAGGTCAGAGGTTCGAATCCTCTCCCCGCTACCACAACGATTACGGGCACTTAGCTGATTCTGGCTGAGTGCCCGTTTCGCTTTTTTCCACTTTCCTTCCACTTTCCGATATTTTCGAGGGGTCTGAGGGGGGCCCGAGCAGGGGAGATCACCGTGCCGAAGACACCCGCGCCGCGCAAGAAGGGCAACCGCTGGGAGTTCAGCTACATCGACGCGACCGGAAAGCGTCGGTGGGAGACCCGCCGGACGAAGACCGAGGCCAGCCGGGCTCTCCATCATCTGAACGCCGAGGCCGAGGCCATCCGCGCCGGCGTCCGGGCCCTGCCCCCCGAGCCCCACACCTTCTCCGAACTGGCCGACTACTGGATCGAGAAGAAGGCCCCCGCCAAGCGCAGCGGCAAAACGGACAAGAGCATCATCAACCGCCACCTCCGCCCCTACTTCGGCGACCTGGAACTGCCCCAGATCGGCGTCGAGATGACCGACCAGTTCCTGATCGACAAGGAAGGAGAGATAAGCCCCAAGTACCTGCACAACGTCCTGACGCTCTTCGGAACGATGTTGAAACACGCCGTCCGGATGAGGTGGCTCGCCCAGGTCCCGATCATCGACAAGCCCAGGCTCGACGAGCAGGACTACAACTGGCTCCGGACGCGGGAGGAGATCCGGCGGCTGCTCGTCGCTGCAGCCGAAGAGGAGCCCGGGGTCATGGAGATGTACGCCACCGCCCTCTACACCGGGATGCGAGCGGGCGAGCTGTGCGGCCTGCGGTGGGAGGACGTGGACCTCGACCGCCGCTTGATCACGGTCAAGCGTTCCTACGGCAACAACTACACCAAGACCGGCGCCATCCGGCACGTCCCGATTCTGGACCCGCTCCTCCGGCTGCTGCGCGCCTGGAGCTTGAAGTCCACCGGCGACTGGCTGTTCCCGAACACGGTCGGCAACGTCCGGCAGCCGAGCGACCGGATTCTCCAGGAGACCTACAAGACGTGCCTGGATCGCGCCAAGTTGGACCGCATCCGGTTCCATGACCTGCGCCACACCTTCGCCAGCCACTGGGTCATGGCCAGTGGCGACATCTTCCGGCTCCAGAAGATCCTGGGCCACAAGGACATCAAGACCACGATGCGGTACGCCCACCTCGCACCAGACGTGTTCACCGAGGACTACGACCGCCTCGACGACATGCTCCCGCCGACCACCGGAGCGACCGTCACGCCGATCGATGCGGCTGCAGGGAAGGGGACTTCGTAGGTGATGGCGGCATGAGCGAGGGAACTTGGCTCGGAGCGCGCCGAAGGGTGATGGACAGGCATTTCAAAGCACCTTGGAGAACCCGCCCCACGCGGCCGTGACCCGTCGGAAATTTCGCTCCTACCCCTCGTGCCCCCCCCGAACGCCCCTGTGTGGTGAAATCACGAGGCACGACCCGAGTGACATCACCGGTTCGCGGGGGGATCGCGGCCGCTGCCCTCGAGGCATCGGGCGCACCTCTCCCCAGGCCAGGCGGCCGTGGCCGATGCCGCCGACCAGTGCCCCGACGAGGCCGAGGACCTCGACCTGTTGCGCGGCACCCCGTTCTCCCGCTGTGCCACGATCCGAGCCGGCGCCGTCTCCCACCTCGCCGGCGCCGACGTGGTGGGGCCTCGCCGCCGAACCAGCCCGTCGCCCCGACGAGACACGGGGAGCGCTGGTGGAGGCCAACGCCCGCGAGATCGGCTCCGGCACGGTGCTGGACACCGCCTGGCTCCGCGCCCTGATCGCCAAGCGCTGCGGGTTCTCGCCCCAGTCGGTCCACGCCTACGTGATCGGCGAGCACGGCGACTCCGAGCTCGCGGTGTGGAGCGGCGCCCGCGTCGGCGGTGTCCCGATCCGCGAGCTGTGCCGCGACTGTGATCGCCCTGGCCGAACCCCCCACCGCCCTGAGGATCTGCTGGAGCAGACCCGCAACGCAGGCCGCGAGATCATCGCCCGCAAGGGCGCGGCCCACTTCGCCGTGGCCCTCTCCGTCGCTGAGATCCTCGAGTCGATCCGCCACGACCAGCGCCGCGAGCTGACTGTCTCGACCCACCTCGACGGTTGCCACGGCGTCTCCGGCCTCTTCGCGGGCGTGCCCGCCGTGGTCGGCGCTGCCGGCGTCGAGCGCATCCTCGAGGTCCCCCTCGCCCGGGCGAGGACACCGCTTTCGTCGCCTCTTGCGACCTGATCCGCGCCACCCTCGACGGGCTCCCCGGCTGATATCGGTCTCCGCCAGATCGACGAAACCCCACCGCCGTTCTCCTTGAGCTAGGCGCCGCCGTCTAACCGTTCCCCCTTCTCGGGGAACGATTTTTCCTGATCGGTCGGACGGCTGCACGATGAACCTCCCCGAGGTGGACAGCCGTCCTTCAGCGTGCGAACATTTCACAGGGGCAAGTCCGCTCGAGGCGATCGATCGGCTTGGGACACATGACTCGAGAGAACCGCAAGATCCTCTGGTTCGTCACCGTGGGGGGGGGAATCGTTCTCCTCGCCATCTTCATCGGCACGTCGAGGTCGACACGCCAGATACCGTCGACAGAGCCTCCATCTCAGGTAGCACCTGCGCGAAGCAACGTCGCGCCGCCCACCTCCCTGCCGTCGACGACCGACGGACGGACAGAGACGGACAGGATCCGTCGGGCCCAGAAGCTGCGACTCCTCGACCGGAGCCTCACCGAGCCAGCGGCGATGGAGCTCGTCGAGCGCTCCGACCGGTTCCGTGAGGAGACCGAGCGGCAGGGGCTCGTCGACCTGGATCTCGAGCTGCGTCACGAGATCCGCGACACGACGGTCACGGACGCGGAGCTGCGGCGGTACTTCGAGGAGCACCGCTCGCACTTCGGCGAGCGGACATTCGAGGAATCACGGAGATCGCTGGAGCAGCTCGTGCGGCTCGAGAGGGTACTCGGCCGCTACGAGGGTGTCCGGGGACCGAGCGAGGTCTCCGTTGAAGGCGATCTCTGACCGCGGCGAGGGGGGACCATGCAAGGGCGCACGATGTGGAAACCGATCATGGCCACGGTCCTGGCGGGTTGGGTCGTGGCATCCCACGCCCAGGAGATCCCCTGGGACGAGGTGGCCGCGACGCAGGAGGTCGTCTACCTCGAGGAGGTGGCCATCGACGAGGACGGCGACGTGGTCAGCGCGATGACCGCGGGCTCCGTGGTGGTCGAGCTCGACAGTGGCGAGGAGTTCGTGCTCGATCTCGAGAAGCTCGAGGACCCCGACGGGAACCGCTACTACGTCGACGCCGGGGCCTACCAGCACGACGAGTTCGACCCCGTGACATATCGCTTTCGCGTCGTGCGCTACGAGCCGGCGTCGATGACCGAGCAGGAGGTCATCGACGCCTGGCTCGAGGTCCACGACGACGCGACGGACGAGGATCTCCAGGCGTTCCTCGACGACCGGGCCCAGGCGGGCGACATGCCCCAGCTCGCCACGAGGATCGAACCGACGGTCCTGGACTGGGCGGAAGAGGCCGACCCGGCGGAGCTCGCCGAGGTGGTCCTCGTCCTGCGCGAGCAGCCGCCGCTGGACCTGCCGCAGGCGCCCAACGCCCTGCTCGAGAGCGAGCCGGTCTACTGGTTCGAGGCGATGGAGCAGCGCCTGCTCGCCATCGAGGATCGCAAGACCGAGATCGCAGCACTGCAGGGGGAGTTCGTCTCGGATCTCGAGAGCCTCGGTGGTGAGGTCACCGATGCTTACTGGCTGCTCAACGGGCTCGCCGCCCGGCTGCCCCCCGCAGGGGTGCACGATCTCGCCGTGGATCCGCGCGTGCTCTCCATGGACTGGCCGACGGAGACCGAGCTGGCAGGCGTCCACGCCGGCGCCGATGCCCGGGAGGCGACCCAGACCTGGATGTTCCTCGACGAGGGCTACGACGGCCAGCACGGCACCGGCCGCTCGAACGAGGACCATGTCTACGTCCTCGTCGCCGACGGGTACGTGGATGTGGATCACCAGGCGTGGGACGACTCGACGGGGACCTCGCGCTGCCTCGGGTCATACGTTTACGACGCGAACCTGAGTGACTGGGAAGAGGACTCGAAAATGCAGTTTCATCCCTACGACAACCACGGGAATACCGTTGTTGCGGGGATCCTCGCGGACTTGATGCACGGTCAGGATCCGGGGAACACCTATCTGGACTCCGGCGAGCGCGCGGACATCACCGGGATCGCAACCGAACCGGTGTTCTCGTTCCTCGAGAGGAAGTCCATCCAGGGAAACTCCGTCGGGTTTATCGATTTCATCGAGAAGGCGATGGAGCTGAATGTGGACGTGATCAATTTCTCCGTCGGAGGAATGGACGACTGGGGTGACGCTTGCTCGGTGGAGCAGATGACCGATTTCGCCCTCATTGCGGTGAACGACGCGATGAAGGACAACATCTTCGTCGTCCAGGCGGCGGGGAACTACGGCAACGGCTGGACCTACGGACCCTGCACGGTGTGGAACCCAGGCGGTGCGTCCGGTGCCTTCACCGTCGGATCGCTGAGCCGGGCCCGCAACGATCTGGACGAGGCCGAGGTCTGGAACGACGACGCCTGCACCGGTCGCCTGCCGATCTTCGACGATCCTCACGACTGGGAGTGCGGCAGCGGCCGCGGCGGGGACGTCTATGGCCGGCCGCTGATCAAGGTGCTGACCCCCGCCGGGCGCAACGGGACCCCGGAGGACTACGAGCCCGGCGGGGATGATCCGCACCTGTTGTGGCCGGCGTACAGCGCGTACGACTACTACCCGGGCATCCACGTGTATTGGCCCACCAGGGCCCTCGATCCCTCGCCTGATCCTGGTGGCGGCAGCCCGCACACCAGCTACGCGGCACCCGTCGCGGCGGGCGCCGCGGTGGACCTGCTGGACTACCTCGTGTCCGACTCCGAGATGCCGTGGTGGCACTACCTCAACGTGGGCACGCTGTTCAGCCACATGCTGCTGATGGGCGACGGGTACCGGTACGGCGACTCGTTCCCCGGCGACGACGACGACGACGTGGACTACGAGGGCGGGAGCCAGACGGCCACGACTCCCATCGACGAGGTCACGGGCGTGGGGCGGCTGCGGATGCGGCTGTTCACCGAGGAGGGGATGGACGCGCCGTGGCGCTGGGGCTTCGCGTGGGTCGTGCTCGATCACGGCGAGACCTTCGACGAGCCGATCAACGAGGACAACGGCGTCAACTGGCCGGTGGACAACGGCGCGGACTGGTTCCGGGCGGCGATCTGGTACCACGAGCCCAACATGGGTGGCACGCCGCCGATGGCGACCTCCAGCGTGCGGCTGGGCATCCGGGCGGCGGACGGATCGCCGTGGTACTCGTGCACCTCGACGGTCCCCCAGTCGCAGCGACTGTGGCTGGGCAACATCATCGACAACGAGTCGTGGACCGTTCGGGTCCAGGGTCTGAGCATCCCGGCCAGCGTCGATCCCGACTACTGGTACAACCAGCAGCGACGGCTGGTCCACATCGCCTACTACTGGGAGGATCGCGCTCGAGACGACAACGACGGCCCGGACGGCGGCGACGACATCTACTGAGGGGAGCGAGATGGTGATCGCATGGACCGGACTGGGGGCCGCTACCGTGGTGCCCACGAGGCACCTCCTGGCAGCATTCATCGTCGGCGTCTCGCTGGCCATCGTCGGCTGTCCCCGCGACGATGACGACGACGCTGCGGACGACGACGTAGGCGACGACGACGGGGCCGACGATGACACGGGTGGGGATGACGACACCTCGGGCGACGACGATACAACCGACGACGATACCGGCGACGACGACGCCGGCGACGACGACGGGGACTGGGTCCAGGTCAGCGTCGACGAGTTCACCAGCTGCGGAGTCCACCTCGATGGAAGTGTCGACTGTTGGGGGAACAGTTCTTGGGGGCAGGCATACCCACCCAAGGGGGTGCCGCTGGTGTCGGTCTCGATGGGAGAGAGGCACGGTTGTGGCTTGGATCCCGCAGGGGAGGTCGTCTGCTGGGGCGTGGAAGATGGCAGCGCCTACGACAACGGCCAGGTGTCGGGCGCGCCGCAGGGGGTGTACCAGTCCGTGACGAGCAAGTGGCTCACCAGCTGCGCGATCCGTGCCGATCACAGC
>CAZOYV010000359.1:0-7545 GCA_964584075.1 uncultured Rickettsiales bacterium
GGTTGACGTACTTCTTGGCGATGCTGACCACCAGCCGCAGGTTGGCCTGGACCAGGGCGCTGCGGGCCTCCTCGGCGTCGCAGCGGGCGCGCCGCAGGTCCTCGTCGACGGCCAGCAGGCGGTCGACCGTGACCCCGGCCTCGCGGGCGATCGCGTCCAGCCGGCGGGCCGCCCCGGTGGCGACGCGCTCCAGCACCTGGACCTCGTCGGCCAGGCCGCGGCCGTTGCCGTGGCCGTTGCTCCGGACCTCCTGGAGCAGCTGGAACATCGTGGTCAGGTCCATCCCGGCCCGCGCCGCGGCGCGGTCGACCCGGGCCATCTCGCAGCGGGCGTTCTCGGCGAGCTCGTGGAGCCGCTCGCAGATCCGGCGGAACTGGGAGTTGGAGAGGCCCAGCGCCTGGCTCGCCTCGTAGACCTGCTCGAGGTTGTCGTCGAGCCGCTCCTCGAGGGCGGCGCGCGCCTTGGTGACGCGGCCGTTGCCGTTGCGGCCGGCCTTCGCGATCAGCGCGGCCCGCTCCAGCTCCAGGGTCCGCAGGCCCTCGAACAGGCGGTCGGACTCCCCGATCTCCCCGTCGTCCAGCCGCTCGGGATCGATATCGCCGCGGCGCCCGCCGTCGTGGGCCCCGACGCGCAGCAGCGGCAGCAGCGAGTCCCACGACCGCACGCAGATCAGGCGCGCCTCGAGCTCGCCGCGCTCGATGCGGCGGGCCAGCGCGACCTCGCCGTCGCGGGACAGCAGCGAGACCGTGGCGATGCGGCGCAGGTAGAACCGCACCGGGTCCTTCTCCCGCGGCGCCGTCGCCCGGTCCACCGCGTCCGGACGTGCGCGGTCGAACAGGCCCGCGGTCTGCTCCGCGAAGCGCTGCTCGCTGACCCCCGCCGCGCTGGTCTCGGCGCCGGCGGCCTCGGCGATGTCCCGCTCGGCGAGCAGGATCTTCATGTCGCCGAGCTGATCGAGGGTCAGCCGCGCGCGGTCGGACCGGACCCCGTCGGCGTCGTCGGCTTGCGCTCGCAGCAGGGGGTTGGACGGTGCTCGATTCGCCATGAGCCTCCCGGATCGGGCTGGGGGACGCGGCCCCCACTCCGGGACAGCGCAGCGAGCCGTAGGCTCTACCACATTTTTCGGCAGATGGCGTGTGAATTCCACTTCGCCTCGCGGGAGCGCGCGCGTTCGCTGCTATGCTGCTCCTCTCCCGGGAGGACCCCATGACGGACCGCGATCCCGCCTACGTCGCCGGCCTCGACGAGCTGCAGTGCGAGGAGCTGCTGCCCACGTTCCAGTGGGCGTTCGCGGTGGACGAGCCGGCGCGGGTGCGGCGCTGGTTCGAGCGCAGCGGGCTGGCCAACCTGCGGGGGTACCGCCGCGGGGGGCGCCTCGTGGCGGGGCTGGTGCTGATCCCGATGGGCCAGTGGTTCGGCGGCCGGGCGGTGCGCGCCGCGGGCCTCGCCGGGGTCGCCGTGGCGCCGCAGGATCGCGGCAGCGGGGTGGCGCGGCGGATGCTCGAGGCCACGGTGCGCGAGCTGCGCGCCGCCGGGTTCCCGCTGTCGGTGCTGTTCCCCGCCACGCTGCCGCTGTACCACGCCGTGGGCTACGAGATCGCCGGGTACCGCCACCGGATCCAGGTCCCCACCACCGAGCTGCCCCGCGTCCCGCGCGAGCCCGAGGTCCGCGAGATCGACGAGGGCGACGCCGGGGCGGTGCGCGACGCCTACGCCGCGCGGGCCCGCCTGGGCAACGGGTGGCTGGACCGCGGGGACTACGTCTGGCGCCGCGTGCGGGCCCCGCGCGACAGGCCGGCGCGCGGGTTCGCCGTCGAGGCCGGCGGGGTCGTGGAGGGCTACGCGTACCTGCTCGAGGTCCCCACCGCGGACCCCGACGCGTACCGCCTCGAGGCCTCCGATCTGGTGGCCAACACGGGACGCGCGGCCCGGCGGCTGCTGGCGTTCCTCGCCGCCCACCGGTCGATCCCCGACCAGCTGACCTGGTACGGGGACCCGGGGGACGCGCTGCTCGGGCTGCTCCCCGACCGGCGGTTCCGCGTCGACGTGCGCTCGTCGTGGATGCTGCGCGTGCTGGACGTGCCCGCCGCCCTCGAGGCCCGCGGCTACGTCCCGGCGCTGCGCGGCGAGCTGTCCCTGGCGGTGCGCGACCCGCTGCTGCCCGAGAACGACGGCCCCTGGCTCGTGCGGGTCGCCGGCGGGCGCGCCCGGGTCGAGCGCGGCGGCGACGGGGCGCTGACCCTCGACGTGCGCGGCCTCGCGGCGCTGTACTCCGGCGGCCGCCGCGCCGAGGCGCTGGCGCTGATGGGGCTCGCCGAGGGGTCCGCCGCCGCGCTGGCCGCGGCCAGCGACCTGTTCGCCGGCCCGGCGCCCTCGATCGTCGACGAGTTCTGAGCGACCTCAGGGGGCCAACGGCACGCAGGCCGCCGTCGCCGAGTGCGTCCCGTGGACGCCGCGGGCGGCCTCGAGCTGGCCGTGCAGGTCGATCACCTCGCCGTCGTCGAGGTCGATCAGCAGCAGGTTGGCGAACCACGGCTCGCCGTCGGCGCCGCAGTGGGCGGTGACCACGAGGTGGCGGTCGTCGCCGCAGAACTCGGCGTAGCCGTAGCTGACCCGCCGGCACAGCGTGAACCGCGGGCCGTAGTCGGCGGGCTCCCGCGGCTCGGCCAGCGCGGTGATCGGGCCCCAGCCGCCGTCGTCCTGGCGCTGCCGGGCCCACACCGTGCCCCGCGCGCCGCAGATCCCGACCGACCCGTCGTGATTCACCGCCGCGTGGGCGCAGCGGTCCGGCTCGGAGAAGTCCTCGCGGCGCCGCGTCGTGAGGTCCTGGAGCATCGTCCGCGTGGTCTCGCCGGCGGGCTGGTGGTGGAAGATCAGCCGCTGGCCGTCGGGCAGGAACTGGGGGTCGCGCCCGGGCCCGACCGGCTCGGGCTCCCCGCCGTGCCACCCCGCCCGGTCGGTCTCGTAGGGCGCGACCATCAGCTCCCAGCGCTCGGTGCTGTAGGCGAACCGGTGGCCCTGGTGATCGAAGTCCGGGTACCGCCCTGGACCCACCGGGGCGAGCGCGCCGCTGGCCAGGTCGAGGTGCTCGATCCGGCCGTGGCGGTCCACCCGCCGCTCGAACAGCACCATCGTGCCGGTCGGGTCCACCGCGGGGAACCACTCCGCCTCGCCGGGGGTGTCGACCAGCGGGTCCACCGCCAGGACCTGGTGGCCGCCGAGGTCGTAGCGCGCCCGGTACAGCCCGCAGCCGGCGTTGTCGGCCCGCTGGCAGTGCGACCCGCTGCCGTCGCTGGCGGCGAACACGATCGTGACCTCGGGGCCGGTGGGGCGGGTCGTCGTCACGGCGCCGTCCCGCTCGGCTGCGGCGCCGTCCCGCTCGGCCGCGGCGCCGTCCCGCTCGGCCGCGGCGCCGTCCCGCCCGGCGGGCGTCGCGGTCCAGAGGGCCAGCGCGGCCAGGGCCGCGGCGATCGTCGCGAGCGGGCGCACGGCGCGAATCGTCGGCCTCCGTCCCAGCCCGTGGTGGGCTGTCGTCACGATACCACTGCCGACCGGGTCAGCCCGGCAGCTGTTCCAGCTGCTCCCAGCGCGCGTAGACCGCGGCGAGCTCGGCCTCCATCGCCTCGAGGCGGGCCAGCGCCGCGGTGATCTCGTCCTTGCTGCGCCTGTAGAACGCCGGGTCGGCGGTCTGGGCCTGCAGCGCGTCGCGCTCGGCCTCCAGGGCCTCGATACGCTCGGGCAGCGCGTCGAGCTCGAGCTGCTCGGCGTAGGTCCGCTTGCGGGGCCGCTCGGCCGGGGGGCGGGGGCGCGGCTTGCCGCTCTTCTTGGGCCGCGGGGCGGGCTCGGGCGCCTGCTCGCGCTGCCGCACCCAGTCCTCGTAGCCGCCCACGTACTCGCGCACCGCGCCGTCGCCCTCGAACGCCAGGGTGCCGGTCACCACGTTGTCCAGGAACGCGCGGTCGTGGCTGACCAGCAGCACCGTGCCGTCGTACTCGGCGAGCCGCTCCTCGAGCAGCTCCAGCGTCTCGGTGTCCAGGTCGTTGGTGGGCTCGTCGAGCACCAGCACGTTGGACGGCCTCGCGAACAGCCGCGCCAGCAGCAAGCGGTTGCGCTCTCCGCCGGACAGCGCGCTCACCGGGGAGCGGGCCCGCTCGGCGGCGAACAGGAACTCCTCGAGGTAGGTGATCACGTGCCGCGCCTGGCCGTCGAACACCACCGTGTCGGCGCCGTCGGCGACGTTCTGCGCCACGGTGCGGTCGTCGCGCAGCTGGTCGCGCAGCTGATCGAGGTAGGCCACGTCGAGGCGCGCGCCGTGGTGTACGCTGCCCTCGTCGGGGGCCAGCTCGCCCAGCAGGATCCGCAGCAGCGTGGTCTTGCCGATCCCGTTGGGGCCGATCACGCCGACCTTGTCGCCGCGCAGGATCTCGGTGTCCAGCCCCCGCACGATCACGGGCCCGTCGCGGTAGGCGAACGACACCCCGCGGGCCTCGATCACGCGCTTGCCGGAGCGCTCCGCCTGCTGGATCCGGATCCGCGCGGTGCCCAGCTGCTCGCGGCGCTCGCGGCGCTCGCGGCGCATCTGCTGCAGGGCCCGCACCCGCCCCTCGTTGCGCCGCCGGCGGGCCTTGATCCCCTGGCGGATCCAGGCTTCCTCCTCGGCCAGCTTCTTGTCGAACCGGGCCCGCTCGGCCTCCTCCACCGCCAGCAGCTCGGCCTTGCGCCGCAGGTAGGTGGCGTGGTCGCCGGGGTACGACGTCAGCGCGCCGCGATCGAGCTCGACGATGCGGGTCGCGAGGCGCCCCAGGAACGCCCGGTCGTGGGTCACGAACAGCACCGCCCCGGGGTAGCGCAGCAGGTGCTCCTCGAGCCACGCGATGGCGTCGATGTCCAGGTGGTTGGTGGGCTCGTCGAGGAGCAGCAGGTCCGGCTGGCTGATCAGCGCGCGGGCCAGGAACACCCGCCGCTTCATGCCCCCCGACAGGGACGCGAACGGCGCCGCGGGGTCCAGCCGCAGCCCGGCGAAGACCCGCTCGGTGCGCCGCCGCCGCTGCCACTCCTCCTCCCCCGGCGGGGGCTCGACGCCGGCCAGCGCCAGCTGCTCGACGGTCCCCTCCTCGGCGGGCGGCACCTCCTGGGGCAGCATCGCGGTGCGCAGCCCCGGCTGGCGCTCGATCCGGCCGTCGTCGGGGACCTCCGCGCCGTTCACCAGCCGCAGCAGGCTCGACTTGCCGGTGCCGTTGCGGCCCATCAGGCACACGCGCTCGTCCGCCTCGACCAGCAGGTCGACGCGCTGCAGCAGCGGGGGGCCGCCGTACGACAGGCTCACCCCCTGCAGGTCGATCCGCGTCACGCTCCACTCCCGCCCCGCCTCCGGGGACCGGGAGGGTACCATGGGAGGCGGCCCTCGCTGGAAGGAGACCGCCGTTGCACCGCCCGCGCCCCGCCGCCCTCGTCGCGCTGCTGCTCGCGCTGCCCCTCGGGGCGGCCGCCGAGGAGCCGCGGCTGCTGATGGTCGGCAACAGCTACACCGCGTCCAACGACCTGCCGGCGCTGGTCGCCGCGGCGCTGCGGGACACGGTGCCGGCCTACGGCGCCGTCGCGGCCCAGGGCCACTCCCCGGGCGGCGCGACGCTGGCCGACCACGCGGCCCAGGCCGACGGCACCGCCGGCGACACGGCGCTGCGTCAGCTGATGGTCACCGGGCCCGACGCCGGCAGCTGGGACTGGGTGTTCCTCCAGGACCAGAGCCAGGTCCCGGGCCTGCCCCCGGCGGAGCCGGCCTGGCAGGCGAGCCTGGCCGGCGCCGTGACGCTGGACGGGCTGGCGGTCCAGGGGGGCGCCGCGACCGCGTTCCTGCTCACCTGGGGCCGGCGCGACGGCGACAGCCAGAACCCCGCCCTGTACCCGGACTTCGCGACGATGCAGCAGCGGCTGCTCGACGGCTACCAGGCGTACGCCGCCGCCGCCTCCGCCGACGGCACGACCGCCTGGATCGCCCCCGCCGGGCTGGCCTTCGCGCGGGTCCACGACGACCTCGTCGCCGCGGGCCAGGACCCCACCGCGGAGGGCACCCTGTTCCACGCGCTGTACGGCGGCGACGGCAGCCACCCGGCGCTGCCCGGGTCGTACCTCGCGGCGCTGACGGTGGCGGCGGCGCTGTCCGGCTGGCCGGTGGACGGGGCGGGGGCGCCGCCAGGCCTGGACGAGAGCACCGCCGCGGCGCTGCAGGGGGCGGTGGACGCGCTGGTCTGGGGCGACCCGTTCGGCCCCGTGGCGTACCGCTGGGCCTTCGCCTGGGACGCGTGGAGCTCCCCCGGGGGCGAGCCCTCCGCCGGGACCGTGATCGTCGACCCGGTGACGCTCCCCACCGTGCGCGTCGCCACCCCGACCACCGTCGCCGATGCGGTGATCGTCGGCGCCGACCACGGGCCGCTGCAGGGGGCCGGCCGGCTGTGGCTCGAGGAGCCGCTGACGATCGAGGACACGCTGGTCGTGGCGTCGACCGGCCACCTGGAGCTGCACCCCGACGAGGCGGCGGAGCTGCTGCTCGACGCCGGCGCCGCGGTGCTGCTCGCGGGCCGCACCAGCGTGGTCCTCGACGACGGGCTGGCGCTGGACGCCGCGGGCAGCTGGGACCTGGTGCAGGCGCCGGCGATCGACGCCACCGCGGGCACGCTCCACGCCCCCGACGGGTTCACGCTGGGCGTCGAGGGCGGCGGGACCGGCCAGGTGCTGCGGCTGGCGTGGGGCGGGGCCGGCGACGACGACGGCGCCGACGACGACGACACCGCGGGCGACGACGACGGCGGGGCGGGCGACGACGACACGGCGGGCGGGCCCCGCGGAGGCGACGACGGCGGTGGAGGGTGCACCTGTCGCTGCGGACACGGGTCGACCGCGGCGGCCGGCGCGGCAGGGGCGTTCGCGGTGCTGGGGTGGGCGGTGGTCGTCGCGCGTCGCCGCGCGTGACGGGGATTCAGCGCCGCACGCGCGCCAGGGCGGTCCAGCAGAGCAACGCCAGCACGGCCAGCGGTCCGGCGCCCGCCGGCACCGCTCCCGCCTGGTTCCCCTGGCAGTCGCAGTTGCCACCGGCGTCGATGTCGTCGTCGTCGGCCCCGTCGTCGTCGGCCGCACCGCTGTCGTCGTCCCCGGCGGTGTCGTCGTCGCCCGCCGTGTCGTCGTCCCCCGCGGTGTCGTCGTCGCCCGCCGTGTCGTCGTCCCCGGCGGTGTCGTCGTCCCCGGCGGTGTCGTCGTCCCCCGCGGTGTCGTCGTCCCCCGCGGTGTCGTCGTCCCCCGCCGTGTCGTCGTCCCCGGCGGTGTCGTCGTCTCCGGCGGTGTCGTCGTCCCCCGCCGTGTCGTCGTCCCCGGCGGTGTCGTCGTCCCCGGCGGTGTCGTCGTCCCCCGCGGTGTCGTCGTCCCCCGCGGTGTCGTCGTCCCCCGCCGTGTCGTCGTCCCCGGCGGTGTCGTCGTCTCCGGCGGTGTCGTCGTCCCCCGCCGTGTCGTCGTCCCCGGCGGTGTCGTCGTCCCCGGCGGTGTCGTCGTCCC
>CAZOYV010000360.1:130-7543 GCA_964584075.1 uncultured Rickettsiales bacterium
GTCGTCGCCGCTGTCGTCGTCCGCGGCGTCGTCGTCCGCGCCGTCGTCGTCGCCGCTGTCGTCGTCCGCGGCGTCGTCGTCCGCGCCGTCGTCGTCGCCGGCGTCGTCGTCGTCGGCGGGGCAACCGAGCAGGGGCAGGGGGCCGAGCAGGCCCAGGATCAGGGCGAGCGAGAGCAGCCGTGGTAGGTGGGTCACGGGTCTTTTCCTCGGGCTTTCCTCCTCCGCTCGCGGGCGAGTGTACCGCACGCCGCGGCGCCCCGGTCAACCGGATCTGCAACGCAATCCGACCGGTTGGTTGTTTTTTCTTGCCAACCCCCGGGTGGGGCTTGGTATAGATGCACCGACGGGGTTCCAATCGGGGAGGTGACCATGTCCGCGTCGACCCGAACGTTGCTCGCCACGCTCCCGCTGCTGCTGGCCGTGGCGCTGCTGCAGCCGGCGCCCGCCGCCGCGCAGTGCTCCACCGGCATCGCGCTGCAGCAGGGCTGCGACGGCGTCACCTACGAGGGCTGCTGCGACGGCCACATCCTGGTGTGGTGCGAGGGCGGCTGGCTGTGCGCCACCGACTGCTTCCTGTCCCCGTCCTGCGGCTGGGACTCCGCCGAGGGGTTCTACAACTGCGGCACCTGGGGCGACGCGGCCCCCGGCAACAGCCCGCCGCTGTCGTGCGACGACGCCGGCGGCCCCACCGACGCCGACGGCGACGGCTGGGACACCACGGTGGACTGCGACGACGGCAACGGCGCCGTCTACCCCGGCGCCTACGAGAACTGCTACGACGGCATCGACAACGACTGCGACGGCCTCGTCGACGGCGCGGACGGCGACTGCACCGGCGGGGACGACGACGCCTACGGCGACGACGACGACCACGGCGACGACGACAGCGATCCGGCCAGCGACGACGACACCTACGGCGACGACGACACCGGCCCCCCGGGCCCCCCGGGCCAGGACGAGGACGGCTACGTCCCGACCCTCGGCATCGCCTGCAGCTGCCGCCTCGCCGGCACCTCCGCCGCCCCCGCCGCCGCCCTCGCCGCGCTCGGCCTGCTGGCCCTGCTGCTCCGCCGCCGCTGAGCGACCGCCCCCCTACCCCCCGCACTGGGCCTGGTAGTCGTGCCAGCCCTGGACCCAGTCCGCGCCGCCGGGCTGGCTGCAGTAGCCGCCGGGGTCCGTCATCGGGCACCCCGGCGTGTCGTCCGCGTAGAAGCAGGAGTTGTCCGCGCCGGGGACCATCCCACAGGGGCAATCCCCCTGGCGCGGGACCAGCTCGATCCAGTCCACGTTGGTCCCGCCGCTGACCGCCTCGAGGCGCAGCTCGTGGCGCAGCCACTCGCCGGGCTCCATCCGGCCCACGGCGAACCCGCTCCAGTCGGGCAGGTAGGCGATGTCGACGTGGGGCTGTCCCCGTAGAAGTGGACCCGGTGGGCGTCCGACCCCGATTCGCACCCTATCGGGGCGACGCGGGGAGAACAGCGCCATCCCGCGCGACGTTCCCCATGGGGTTCACCGAGCGGGCGCGCCGCACAACGAGCGCACGTGCTGCTGCACCTCGCGGACCCGCCGCTCGACGGCCTCCGGGGCGAACGGATCGGCGCCCAGCAGGTGGCCGGAGACCCCGCCGGCGGAGAACCACAGCAGGTGCAGCCCGATGATCGAGCCCGCCAGCTGGCGCGGATCGCGCCGCGGGATCGTGCCCTCCGCCATGCCGGCCTCGAGCAGCGCCGTGGTCGCCTCCAGCGAGCCCTGGACCCGGGCCTGGCCCGGCCCCCGCAGGAACGGGCCGCCGTCCACCACCTCGCGCATCAGCAGCCGGGCCGCCGATGGGCGCCGCCCGAGGTAGCGCACGATCGCCTCGCCGAGCAGGTCCAGCCGCGCCAGGAAGTCCCGGCCCTCGGCGAAGGCGTCGAGGATCAGCTGGCCGAGGTCGTCGGTGATCCCGGTCAGCACCTCGACGTACAGCGCCTCCTTGGACGGGAAGTGGTGGAACAGCGCCGACTTGCTGACCCCCGCGGCGCGGGCGATCGACCCCATGCTGGCGCCCTCGTAGCCGGCAGCGGCGAACCGCGCCCGGGCGGCTTCGAGGAACCGCTGGCGGGGGATCGGCTGGCGGGGCCGGCCAGGGCCCCTGGTGCTCCCGTCGCGCATCGCAGGTACGAGTGTAGCGGTTCGATGTTGTCATTGAAATGACCGGTCGTTATATTTGTCCGCAACCCGGGTACGTGGGAGGAGACCATGCTCGCGGACGGGATGAGACACGCCACGCGGCCGCGGCGCCTGGCCGCGCTGCTGCTCTGGACGGGCCTGGCGGCCTGGACCCTGGGCTGCCCGGAGCCGGCCGACGACGACGCCGGCGACGACGACCTGGCGGACGACGACGCCGGCGACGACGACAGCGGCGACGACGACGCCGGCGACGACGACGCCGGTGACGACGACAGCGGGGACGACGACAGCGGCGACGACGACAGCGGCGACGACGACAGCGGCGACGACGACACCGCGCCGCCGCCGGACTACGCGCAGGCCGGCCCCCACACCGTGACGGAGACCAGCGGGACGCTCGCCACCGGCGACTGCAGCGCGCCCTACACGGTGTTCACCCCGGACGCCGCCCCGGCCGCCCCCCACGTGCTGCTGACCCACGGGTTCATGCGCCACCAGGGGGTGGTCGCCGACCTGGCCGCCCACTACGCCAGCTGGGGCCTGACGGTGGGCACGATGACGCTGTGCCACGCCACGATCCTGGACAACGACGCGGACCAGGACGCCGCGGACCTGCGGCTGCTCTCCGACGAGCTCGGCGGCGGGCCGGTGATCTTCGCCGGCCACTCGGCGGGCGGGATGCGCTCGGTGCTCGCCGCCCACGACGACCCGGACGCGGTGGCGGTGCTGGGGCTCGACCTGGTGGACCGCGACGGGCAGGCGGCGTCCGCGGCCGCCTCGCTGGCCGTGCCGCTCTACGGGCTCGCCGGCGAGTCCAGCTCGTGCAACGACGACGCCAACGGGCTGCCGGCCTACGCCGCCGCCGCCGGCTTGGTGGTGCGGGTCACCGAGGCCGACCACTGCGACTTCGAGAGCCCCACCGACATCCTCTGCACGGCGCTGTGCCCGGGCACCAACAACCAGTTCGGCGACGCCGAGATCCAGGAGGTCGTCCGCGCGATGTCCACCGGCTACCTGCTGTGGCGGGCCGGCCTGGACGCCGCCGGCGAGGACTACTGGACCCCCGGGGAAGCTCCCTACGACGACCTGCTGACCAGCGGCGCGATCAGCGTGCCCTGACGACCCGCGGGCCCGCTACCACGGGTCGAGGGCGTCGAACGCGCCCCAGTCGTCGTCGTCGCCCTCCTCCAGCTCCACCAGCGCGTCGGGCATCGCCTGCAGCAGGTAGGAGGTGCGCCCCCCGGGCGCGCGGGTCCCGCCGTGGAACACGGTGCGGCCGCCCCACGCGCGGGTGCGGGTCAGGATCAGCTCGTCGCGGGCGCGGGTCATCGCCACGTACAGGATCCGCCGCTCCTCCTCCAGCGCCTCTTCGTCGCCGAGGCTGCGCACGTGGGGGTAGACCCCGGGCTCGACGCGGATCAGGTAGCACACCGGGGCCTCGGTGCCCTTGGCGCTGTGGACCGTGATCAGCGTCACCGCGTCCTCGTCCTCGACCCGGTCGCGGTCGGTGGCGTAGACCGGCTCCAGCGCGTAGGTCTCGAGGAACGCCTCGAGGCTGCGGTGGCGCTCGGCGAGGCGCACCAGCAGCTCCAGGTCGCGCTTGCGCTGCGCCCACCGCTCGTAGCGCTGGCTCAGCAGCGGCTCGAGCTGCTCCATCCCGGCGCGGACCGCCGCGGCGGGCTCGTCCACCAGGCCGCGCAGGGCCCGCGGCGCGTCGCTGATCCGCGCCGAGCTGCGCGGGGCGCGGGCCAGCAAGGCCAGGGCCTCCTCGTGGGTCGCGCAGGCGTGCATCGATCCCACCAGCCGGGCCGCGGTGACGTCGCCCATCCCCGGCCACAGCGTCAGGTAGCGGGTCCAGGCCAGCTCGTCGTGGTGGCTCAGCGCCGCGCGCAGCAGGCACAGCAGGTCCTTGACGTGGGCGGCCTGCATCAGCGACGTACCGCCCACGAAGCGGTACGGGATGTCCTGCTCGACCAGGACCCCCTCCAGCGCGCGGGCGGCGAACGCGGTGCGGGTGAGGATCATGTGCTCGGCCCACGCCGCGCCCGTCTCGTGGCGCTCGAGGAGGTCCTCGCCGATCCAGCGCGCCTCGGCGAGGTCGTCGTCGAGCTCGATCAGCCGCGGGCGCACGCCGGCCCCGCGGTGGGCGGTCAGGCGCTTGGCGTAGGGCAGCGGCGAGTCGGCCAGCAGCCAGTTGGACAGGTCGAGGATCTCCTGGGTCGAGCGGTAGTTGTGCTCCAGCCGCAGCACGGTGGCGCCCTCGATCCGCTCGGCGAACGAGTGCACGTTGCGGAAGTCGGCCCCGCGGAACGCGTAGATGCTCTGGGCGTCGTCGCCGACGCAGAACAACCGGGCCGGGTCGCGCAGCCCGTCGAGGATCATCCACTGCAGCGGGTTGGTGTCCTGCATCTCGTCGACGAGCACGTGGTCGAGCCCGCCGGCGATCCGCGCGCGGACGTCGTCGTCGCGGCGCAGCACCGCGGCGAAGCGGTGCAGGATGTCGTCGTAGTCCAGGTAGCCGCCTCGCTTCTTGCGCCGCTCGTAGCCGGCGAAGATCCGCCCCACGCGCTCCAGCGCGGTGGGGTCCAGCTCGGTGTGCCGCTCGAGGTGCTCGCGCAGCGGGCGGTTGGTGTTGCGCGCGTAGGACAGCAGGTTGACCAGCTGCGCGGCCTGGGGGAACCGCCGCCCCTCGCCCTTGCGCACCTCGCCGCCGCGCACGAGCTTCATCAGCGAGACCTGGTCGTCGCGGTCGATCACCGTGGCCTGCTCCAGCCCGAAGGCCCGCGGCATCCGCCGCATCGTGCGCAGGCAGTAGTGGTGGAAGGTGCCGGCGGTCACCGCCGCGGCCCCCTCGCCGGCCAGGCCCCGCAGGCGGTGGGTCATCTCGCGGGCGGCGCGGCGGGTGAAGGTCAGCAGCAGCACGCGGCCGGGGTCGACGCCGGTGGCGATCAGCTGCGCGGCGCGGGCCACGATCGTCAGGGTCTTGCCGGTCCCCGCGCCGGCGAGGACCAGCGCGTGGCCGCCGTCGAACTCGGCGGCGGCGCGCTGCTGGGGGTTGAGCGTCAGGGCCGCCATCGGCGCTCCGCGGGGTGGTGGTTCACGGTTCCTCCTCTGCTTCTCCGTGTCCGGGACGGACGCCCTGTGCGATCTCGCGCGTCCCGGACGGACGCGCCTCACGGGACGACGACGGCCTCGGTGCCGATCGCCACGGGATCGTTGGGATCGTTGAGGTTGTCCCAGCGGCGCCACAGGTGCACGGTCCAGGTGTCGGCCTCCACCGGCTCGACCCGCATCCACAGGTCGTAGAGGCAGTCGCAGCC
The DNA here is from genome assembly GCA_964584075.1 of uncultured Rickettsiales bacterium. Classification (GTDB taxonomy): domain Bacteria; phylum Myxococcota_A; class UBA796; order UBA9615; family CAYRNR01; genus CAZOYV01. Next base: position 5,620 of record CAZOYV010000360.1, read on the forward strand.
GGCCACCTCCCGCGGGTCCATCTCCAGCGGCTGGACCAGCACCTCGATCTCGGCGCCGTCCTCCATCCAGTAGCCCGCCAGCTCCTGCGCACAGCGGAAGTGGGCGCCGACGTACTCGATGTCCACCGCCCCGGGCCGCCCCGCGGCGAAGATGTCCTCGACGTGGGGGCCGTACGGATCGCCCTCGGCGCACTCCGACTGGTCGAAGGTGGTGATCAGCTCGGCGCCGTACCAGTCCGGCGGCAGGTCCGGCGCGCAGCCGGCGACGAGCAGCGTCCCCGCGACGAGGACCCCGGCGAGGTGGTGCATCTCCCTTCCCTCCCGGCCCAATTCTATCCGCCGCGGGCCGGGGGCGGGGGCCGAGTTCAGCCGCGGGGGTCCTCGACGCGGCCGAGGAACAGGATCGTGCCGGTCAGCCGGTCGCGGATCAGGAACAGGAACGGGTGGTCGGCGCGGAAGCGCTCGGGCTGCGGCGGGGCCGAGTCGGAGAACGAGAGCCCGGTGGCGGCGGCGGCCTCGGTGCCCTTCTCGTCGACCTTGACGTAGGCCTTGTGGCGGGCCTTGTCGATCGCCACGCCGGACATCCCGCCCTGCCAGATCCCGGAGAAGTCGGCGGCGCTGCCGTCGAACGCGTCGGTGACGCCGAGCTCCACCATCGACTCCATCAGCGGGAAGTCCAGCGTCATCTCGAAGCGCGGGAAGATCACCTCGATGGTGTGCGACTCCATCGCGTCGAGCCAGCCGTCGAGGCGCTCGACGGTCAGCGCCTGCTCCACCTCGGCGAGCCCGTCGCGCTCCACGGGCAGCACCACCACCATCGACAGCTCGTCGTCCTCGTAGGGCATCTCCAGCACCAGCACGTCGTCGTCGTAGGCGATGTCGAAGCGGTCCTCCTCGTGCATCAGCGGGACCGTCGCGGTCCCCCCTCCGGGCAGGTAGAACGTGTCGTCCACGGTGTGGTTGGTGCGGAACTGGTGGACCCAGTCGGCCTTGAAGTAGATCGCGTTGGCCAGCACCAGGTGGGTGTCGCCGCTGAGGTCGCCGGGCTCGAACAGGTCCTTGATCTTGCCGTTGGTCTCGTTCTCGACCCAACGGTTGATGTCGCCGGTGATGCCGGCCGCGTCGGTGTCGAAGTCGACGCCCTCGAACGGCGCGGCGTAGGTGTCCTCGAGCAGCGCCACGTAGTCGTCGACGAACGGCTCGCCCTCCTGGCCCCACGCCCCGTTGGCGACGTTGAGCGTGTAGCCGCGGTACTTCTCGCCGTCCAGGTCCTGGATCAGCGCGCCGAGGCAGTCGTGCCAGGCGTCCTCCTCGCCCACGTGCAGCGCGTCGGCGAGCTGCGCCTCGGTCTCGCCCTCGGCGCCGCCGTAGGCCATCGAGAACGCCGCGTTGATCGAGAACGGCGAGAAGAACAGGTTGCCGCCGTCGTCGGCGACGGTGCCGTACAGGTCCAGCGCGAACGCGTTGTTGCCCTCGACGAGGACGAGCATGTCGCCCTCGGCCGAGGTGATCTCGCGGTCGACGCGGCAGCCCGTGGCCGCCAGGGTCCCGCAGACGATCAGGACCGCGATGGCGTGGTGCTTCATGACTCGCCCCTTCCCGGACCGGCCGGTCCTGCCCCCCTGCCAGAGCGCGGTTCGTGCCGGCCGATCGGGCACGCCGGTGCCCGGTCGGGGTCCTGGGGCCAGAGCGCCGACCCAGCGGTCCCGCTCTGTCCGGTGCGCTAGGAGCCTGTCGGGCATAGCCCCTTCGAAGCGAAAATTCGACAGGTGCGACGGATTCCGGTGACGGAAGACGGAGCATATCGGGCCATATTCGACAGATGACGGCGCCGGAAGGCGTCGTGCGTGGCGGATTTGCAGCCGAAGTGGCTATGCCCGACAGGCTCCTAGTACGCCGTTTCAGTGGTTTTGATCTTTACAAT
>CAZOYV010000361.1:0-7540 GCA_964584075.1 uncultured Rickettsiales bacterium
TTACGTCAAACCTGGCGCGATTTTACCAGCGCCCCCTTTCGGCCGATGCGCCCCCCCAACAAACGCCATGGTACGCTCCCAGCCTCGGAGGTAGCCCGGTGCCCGAGCTGGCCAACCTGTTCCCCGACGGCAAGTCGCGGCCGATGCCGTTCGTCGACATCACCTCCGCCGAGGCGCGCAGCGGGTGCACGTTCAACATCTCCGTGCCCCGGCGAATCCGCTGCGTGCGTTGCGGGGCCAGCGGTGCCGAGCCCAGCGCGCCCGACTCGCCCTGCGGGGCCTGCGACGGCGGGGGCTTCCGCACCGAGGAGGAGTTGGTCACCGTCACCATCCCGCCGGACACCCCGCCCGGCACGGTGCTGACGCTGCGCGGTCAGGGCGACGACGACCGGGACCCGGACCGCGGTCGCGGCGACCTGCACGTCGGGATCCGCATCGACGGCGTGTTCCAGCCCGCCGCACAGGCGCAGCTCCCGGCGGCGCAGGCGAAGGTGACCTGGATCGCCCTCGCTGTGGCGATGGGGCTCCTCGCCGCCGCGGTGGCCGTGGTGGTCCTGATGTCCTCGAGCGGGCCCTGACCCGCCGGGGCGCTACGGGTCCTGCCGCTGCAGGCAGGTCCCCGGCGCGTCGTCCTCGACGTGGCCGTGGTGGCGGCCCATCCAGCAGGCGACCACGTAGTCCACGCCGTCGAGGGAATCGATGACCTGCATGATGACCCCGGATCGAGGGGATCTGCGTTATTCCCTTGCGCTCCGGACGGCGATGCCCTACCTTCCGTCCACTTCTCTGCTCCCTCCCGACCCGTCCAACCAACGATCGAGAAGAGCAAGGAATCCCCGGACTGTCCGGGGAACACGAACCCGTCCGTGCACCCGAGTTCGGCCCAGGTTCATCCCAGCAACACTCGGGTGTGTGAGGAACGAAGAAATGAAGATCTACGTGGGCAACCTGCCCTGGAGCATCGACGAGACCAAGCTGTCCGAGCTGTTCGAGAGCTACGGTGAGGTGGCGTCGGCCAACGTCATCACCGACCGCGACACCGGCCGCTCCCGCGGCTTCGGCTTCGTCGAGATGAACGACGACGAGCAGGCCAAGGGCGCCATCGCCGGCCTGGCCGAGCACCAGATCGAGGGCCGGACGCTGAACGTCAACGAGGCCCGGCCGCGGACCAACCGCGGTGGCGGCGGTGGCTTCGGTGGCGGGAGCCGCTGGTAGCACGACCTCCGGGGGCCACACGGGCCCCGATCGATCGGACCCCGACGCCCCCATCGGCTCCGGCTGGTGGGGGCGTCGACGTCATCCCCGGCGAGCAGCCGTACCGCGGTAGCGGCGGCGGGGGTTGCGCTGGCGCCGGCGCCCACTCGAGGCACGCGCAGCGGGGGGGGCCGGCTCCTCGTAGGGCACCGTCGACTCGTACGGGAAGCCCCGCACGATCGCGACGCGCTGCCGGATCAGGCGTTCGATGTCCCGAAGGTAGGCGCGCTCGTCCACGTCGCAGAACGAGATCGCGACCCCGTCCGCCCCGGCGCGGGCCGTGCGGCCGATGCGGTGCACGTAGCTCTCCGGGACGTTGGGCAGGTCGTAGTTGATGATGTGGCTGATGCCCTCGACGTCGATGCCGCGGGCGGCGATGTCGGTGGCGATCAGGACCCGCGTGCGCCCCTCCTTGAAGTGTGCCAGGGCCCGCTGCCGCGCGGTCTGCGACTTGTTGCCGTGGATCGCCTCGGCGCCGATCTCGACTCGCCCGAGCTGCTGGACCACGCGGTTGGCGCCGTGCTTGGTGCGGGTGAAGACCAGCACGCGCTCGCTCTCGGGCTGGGCCAGCAGCTCGGCGAGCAGCCGGATCTTGTCGCGCTTCTCGACCAGCAACACCCGCTGGTCGATGCGCTCGACGGTCAGCCGCTCCGGCGTCACCTCGACCCGCACCGGCTGGCGCAGGATCCGTTGCGACAGCTCGGCGATCGCGTCGGGCATCGTCGCCGAGAACAGCAGCGTCTGGCGCTCCTCGGGGAGCTGCTCGATGACCCGCCGCACGTCGTGGATGAAGCCCATGTCCAGCATCCGGTCGGCCTCGTCGAGCACGAAGATCCCGACCTCGCCGAGGTGGATGTGGCCCTGCCCGATCAGGTCCAGCAGCCGCCCGGGGGTGGCGACCAGCACGTCCACGCCGCGGGCCATCGCCGCCACCTGGGGCCGCTGGCCGACGCCGCCGAAGATCACCGCGTGGCGGCTGCGCAGGCCGGCGCCGTAGGTCTCGAAGCTCTCCTCGATCTGGATCGCCAGCTCCCGCGTGGGCGTCAGCACCAGCACCCGCGCGGCGCCCGGCGAGGCGCGGCGCGCGCGCATCAGGCGCTGCAGGATCGGCAGCGCGAACGCGGCGGTCTTGCCCGTGCCGGTCTGGGCGATGCCCAGCAGGTCACGGCCGGCCAGCAGGTGCGGGATCGCCTGGGCCTGGATCGGGGTCGGCTCGGTGTAGCCGACGCGGTCCACCGCCGCGCGCAGCGCGGGATGGAGCGTCAGATCGTCGAAGGTCGGGGTCGTCATCGGGGTCCATTCGTCGGGGTATCTCGCCTCGTCCCGTGTCGGAGGTCCGGGGGGAGGACGGGTCGAGCCTGCGGAGAACGCAGGACGCGAGCGAGGGGACAGCTATACCCGCATCCTCCGGGAAACACCAGTGATTTCGGGGGTCGTCCGCGTCAGATCGGCCCGAACGGCCGCGGAATCTTGGCGATCTTGCGCCGCAGCGAGCGGCCCATCGTCCCCAGCGTCCGCGGCTCCTCGAAGTTGTAGACGTAGCGCCGCGAGGAGACCTGGGCGGCGTCCTGCACCGCGTACTTGAGCTTGGTCCAGCCGCCGGCGGCGAGCACCAGGTTCGACGCCGCGTCGATGTACCCCGGGGGCGGCCCGATCTCCCGCTCGATCTCGTCGTAGAGGTACTCGACACGCGCGCGGACCAGGTTGTTGGGCGCGAACCGGATCCCGGCCTTCTTCGCCGCCTGGGCCTTGCGCAGCAGCTTCTTCTGGATCTCGGCGCGGATCTGCAGCCGCGGCTCCGGGCGATCCTTGAGCGTGCGGTAGCCCATCAGCGCCACCTCGATCGAGCGGAAGGCGGTGGAGCCCAGGTGCTCGTACTCCCCCTCGTACAGCTGCCGCGCGATGTTCTTCATCGTCGGCGCCGAGATGTGGGGGTGATCGAACGCCAGGGTGAAGCCGTCGGCCATGATCGGCAGGTGGGTGATCACGTCGCCGAGGCGCCCCTCCTCGTTCAGCCGGTCGTACAGCGGCGTACCGCGCGAGGGCCCGTAGATCAGGAACTGGCAGACCGTCGGCTTGAGCCGCATCAGCTCGGCGTACTCGCGCTCGATGATCTCCGGCGTCTGGTAGTCGAAGCCGATGATCATCGACGCGGCGACGGAGATCCCGACGTTCTTGAGCTCGCGGAACAGCTCCTCGTAGCTCTTGCCGACCTGCTTCTCGTAGCCCGCCTGCATCCCCTCGAAGCCGATCCAGACCATCGACAGGCCCATCTCGGCGAGCTCGGTGGGCTCGTACTTGGACAGCGCCTTGACGCTGGCGAACACCGACAGCGAGAACCGCTCGTCCGACTCGCGCACCGCCGCGAGGAACTCCCGGCCGCGCGTCTCGTTGAGCAGCAGGTCCTCGTCGTAGACGATGAAGGCGCCGACCTTCGGGTCGGCCCGCTTGATCGACACGATCGCGTCCATCATCTCGTCGCCGGTCTTCAGGAACCGGATGTGCTTCTTCTCGAAGTAGTGCGAGGTCCAGCAGAAGTCGCAGCCGTTGGCACAGCCCACCCCGCCGAACAGCGGCGCGGTGCGCCCCATCATCGGCAGCGACATCAACGAGCTCTTGAACACGAACAGCGGGTTGCGGAACGGCTTGTCCTCCTCGCCGAGCAGCTCGCGGAAGAACGCGATGCCCTCCCCGCGACAGATCAGGTCGTACAGCCCCTCGAGCTCGTCGTCCCGCATCGCGGTGCCGTACCCGCCGAGGATGATCTTGGCGTCCGGCGCGTGCTTGCGGATCACCGGGATCATCTTGCGCAGCTTGTGCAGCGTCGGCGGGTTGAAGCTCAGGCCGACGTAGTCGTAGCCGTTCTTCAGTTCGTCCGCGAGCTCGCGCAGCGTCGGGTAGTGCAGCACCACCGTCGGGGCCTCGATGTTGGCGGCGATGACGTCGAGTCCCCAGTGGTACGAGGGGACCTCGACGCGGAACACGTCCTGGGCCCACAGCTGCTGGTACAGGGCCTGGGCCGAGGTGCTGAACGCGTCGCCCTGGCGCTTGCCGAAGGGCCGCGTCACGCTCGACAGCAGGATCTTGGGCTTTCCGTTCCGCATCCTGGAACGTCTCCATTCGTTCGTCCGGAATCCGGCCCGCAGATCGTCGCGCGTCGGGAGGGTGGCGAAGGGAACCGTGTAGACCATACTACGCCGCGAATGTCACGCAATCGTCAGCGGCGGAGAGGAAGTTCGCGGAACGTCACTCGGGGCAGGCCGCGGAGGCCTGGGTCACGTGGCCGTCGCGGATCGGCACGCGAACCCGGTCGGCGGCGTCTCCGCTCCACCGTCGGGCCGTCCTCGCCCTCGGGCTCTCGCCCGACGATCACGATCAGGAGCGGGGGCAAGACGAAGTCGAGACTGCGACGCACGGGGCCTCCCTCTCGGTGCCGGGTCTCTCGCGCGCGAGGCTGCTCCTGCGGCCGGCCGAACACCCGCGCGCAGCGCCCTCTTCCAGAGGTGGGTTGCGTTTGTCTAAATTATGTCTATTTAATTTCTATAAGGCGCGAGAAAGGACCCCGACATGGCCACCCTGGCGAACCGTTTGCAGGACATCGAACTGCTCGACGCGGACGGCAACCCCGTCCGCCTGGGCGACGCATGGGACCAGCGCCCGGCGCTGGTGGTGTTCATCCGCCAGTTCGGGTGACTGTTCTGCCGTGAGCAGGTCTCGCAGTTGCGGGACCGCGTCGAGGAGATCGAGCGCCACGACCTCCACCTCGTCGTCATCGGCAACGGCCAGCCGGAGCACGCGCGGGCCTTCCGCGAGGACGAGCGCATCCCCTTCCCGCTGTGGGTCGATCCGAAGATGGAGGCCTACCGCGCGGCAGGCCTGCGCCGGGGGGTGACCAAGACCCTCGGGCCCCGCAGCCTCGGCCACATGGTGCGGGCGCTGCGCGGCGGCCACCGGCAGAAGGCCGTCCAGGGCGACCCGTGGCAGCTCGGCGGCACCTTCGTCATCACGCCGCAGGGAGACACCGTCTACCAGCAGATCAGCCGCGAGGCCGGCGACCACGCCTCCCTGGACGACGTCCTGCGCGTGCTCGCCGCCGACTGACCGAGCGGAGCTCGCTGCGCTCCACCGGCGGGTCGACGGCACCTCGGGGAAGGCCTGGCAGCCTGTCGCACATTGGCGCGTGCCGAGCCGCGCTCCTCGAGTACGAGCAGCAAGCCGCAGCTCTGCGCGCACAGCGCGCACCCCGTCGTCTTCTACTCGGACATCAGGCCTCCACGCGCTCGGGTCCGCACGCGATCACCAGCTCCCCGTCCCCGTCCGGGTAGGCCAGCGTCATCTCCAGCGCGGTACCCATCTCCACCGCCAGGCTGGTCGGCCGCGAGCCGCTGATCATCACCGGGATCAGCCCGCGGGCCGCCTTCTGGACCAGCTCGTAGCTGATCCGCGACGACAGCACCGCCACCCGCGCGCTACCCAGCGTGCCGCCCAGCAGGGCCTGGCCGATGGCCTTGTCCAGCGCGTTGTGGCGGCCGACGTCCTCGGCGAAGGCCAGCTCGCGCAGCTCGCCGTCGAGCAGCATCGCGGCGTGGGACCCGCGGGTCGTCTGGTAGTGCTGCTGGGTCCCGCACAGCCGGTCGTAGCAGCCCAGCGCGTGTGGAAGGTCGAGGGTGAACTCGTGGGGCGAGCGGACCAGGTTCTGGCACAGGTCCTGCACCACCTCCTTGCCGCAGATCCCGCAGCTGGTCTGGCTGACGAAGAACCGCCGCTCGAGGCGGTCGAGGATCTTGTCGCGCCGCTCGGGGCGCAGCCAGACGTCCACCACGTTGGGATCGGCGGCGGCGTCGAAGCCGAAGCGCTCCACGTCGTCGAGGCCCTGCAGGATGCCCTCGGCGAGGCAGAACCCCGCCGCGTGGGCCCGCTCCTCGCCGGGAGTGCGCATCACCACCGCGTAGGGCCTGTCGTCGACCCGGATCAGGAACGGCTCCTCGCCGATCAGCTCCAGCGGCTGGGGCTCACCACCCTCCTCGTGGCGTCGCTGCCCGTGGAAGTGCTTGGTCCTGGCGCGGATGCCCACGGCGTCTCTAGGGGCTGGCCCGGCGCGTCAGCGACTCGGTCAGCACGTAGGCGGCCTGGAGGTACGAGGTGGGGCACAGCTCGAAGCACTCCTTGCAGTCGGCGCAGACCTCGGCGACGAGCTCGGGCAGGAACGAGATCTCCTTGTGCATCCCCCGGTCGATGAAGCCCACCGCGGACGCCCCCTTGACCTCGGCGCAGTAGCGCACGCACAGGCCGCAGTGCACGCAGAACCCGGGGTCCTCGGGGTAGCGGCCGGCGTCGGCGCCGTACTCCTCGGCCAGCTCGGTCAGCTGCGGCGCGTGGGGCGCGTGGGCCATCAGCAGCTCCAGCAGCGTGCGGCGGATGCGGTCGATCTGCTCGGTGCGCGTCCGCACCACCATCCCGTCCGCGGCGGGGGCGACGCACGACGCCATCAGCTGGCTGCGCCCGCCCTGCTCGACCTCGACGATGCACAGCCGGCAGCCGCCGTAGGGCTTCAGCTTCTCGTGGTGGCACAGCGTCGGGATCTCGATCCCCGCCGCGCGCGCCACCGCCAGCAGGGTCTGGCCCGCCTCGGCCGTCCGCTCGCGGCCGTCGATCGTCAGCCGGAGGTCGCTCATCTCGCCTCCTTGTCCTTCTTCTTGCGCACGATCGCCCGCTGCTCCTCGGGGATCGGCGGCGGGACCGGCTCGCCGGAGAGCTTGATCACCGCCCCGAAGCGCTCGGGGCAGACCTCGAAGCAGGTGCCGCAGTTGGTGCACCGGTCCTGGTCGATCACATGGATCGTCTTCTTGGCGCCGGCGATCGCGTCCTCGGGGCACTCCCGCGCGCAGATCAGGCACGCCTTGCACCTCTCGGGATCGATCCAGTACGAGATCAGCTCCTTGCACGCCTTGGCCGGGCAGCGCTTGTCGAGGATGTGCGCGTCGTACTCGTCCTTGAAGTAGCGGTAGGTGCTGAGGAACGGGTTGGGGCCGGTCTTGCCCAGCGCGCACAGCGACGCCGCCTGGGCCGTCTCGGCCAGCTCCTGCAGCGCCGCGATGTCCTCGGGGACGCCCTCGCCGCGGGTGATCCGCGTCAGGATCTCCTGCATCTGCTTGAGCCCCTCGCGGCACGGCACGCACTTGCCGCAGGACTCGTCGGTCAGGAAGTCGATGAAGTAGCGGGCGACGTCCACCATGCAGGTGTCCTCGTCCATCACGATCATCCCGCCGCTGCCCATCATCGAGCC
>CAZOYV010000362.1:0-7526 GCA_964584075.1 uncultured Rickettsiales bacterium
GACCCTGACCCTGACCCTGGCCCTCGCGCTGCCTGCGCTGGCCGGCGAGCTGCCCGAGGTGACGCCCGATCCCACCGCCGACCGGGCGTCGATCCCGGACGTCTACAAGTGGGACACCGGCGCGCTGTTCGCCGACGAGGCGGCGTGGGACGCCGAGCGCACGGCGCTGCAGGGCGAGTTCGGCGAGCTCGCGGCGTACGAGGGCAAGCTGACCGACGGCAAGGCGCTGCGCGAGTGCCTCGACCTGTACTTCGATCTGCACGACCGCACGAACCACGTGACGCTGTACGCCAACATGCTGCTCGACAGCGCGCAGACCAACGAGGAGTACCAGGCGATGGCCAAGCAGGGGAACGCCCTGCTGGACGCCAACATGGCGGCGTCGGCGTTCATCCGCGCCGAGGTGCTGTCGATGTCGGACGAGGACTTCGACAAGGCGATGAAGAAGGACAAGGGGCTGGCGGCCTACGCGCGCTACCTCGGCGACATGCGGCGGCGCCAGCACACGCTGCTGAGCGAGGACGGCGAGCGGGTGCTGGGGCTGCTGGGCGACAACCTGTGGGCCGAGATCGACCTGAACGAGATCCCGTCGGCCTCGGAGTCGGCGTTCTTCGCGCTGCTGTCCGACATCGAGTGGCCGACGATCACCACCGCGGACGGCGAGCAGATCGAGGTCAGCCTGTCGGCCTACTCGGGCATCCGGCGCAACCCGGACCGGGCGATCCGCCAGGCCGGGGTCGAGGCGTTCCTGGGCACCTTCCGCCAGTACCAGCACGTGTTCGCCGCGACGCTGGGCGGGCAGGCCGAGTTCGACGTGGCGCTGGCGCGGGCCCGGGGCTACGACACCGCGCTGCAGGCCTACCTGGACAAGGACGACATCGACCCCGCCGTGTACCACAACCTGATCGCCACGGTGCGGGCCAACACCGAGCCGCTGCACCGCTACGTGGCGCTGCGCAAGCAGGCGCTGGGCGTCGACGAGGTGCACCTGTACGACCTGTACGTGCCGATGGTCGAGGCCGCCGACAGCGAGTGGACGTTCGCCGAGGCGCAGCAGACGCTGCCGGTGGCGCTGGCGCCGCTCGGTGAGCGGTACGTCGCCGATCTGACGGCGGCGCTGGACCCGGCCAACGGCTGGCTGGACCTCTACCCCGCCGCGGACAAGGGCAGCGGGGCGTTCAGCACCAGCGTGTACGGGGCCCACCCCTACGTGAAGATGAACTACCTGAACGGGCTGAACGACATGTCGACGCTGGCCCACGAGTACGGCCACGCGCTGCACAGCCACTACTCGATGCAGCACCAGGCGTACCAGGACTTCCGCTACGCGCCGTTCAACGCCGAGATCGCCTCGACGGCCAACGAGGCGCTGCTCAGCGACTACCTGATCGCCAACGCCCCGGACGATCGCACCAAGGCGATGCTGCTGGCCGACCGGCTGGACTCGATCCGCGGCACGATCTACCGCCAGGCGCTGTTCGCCGAGTTCGAGCTGAAGCTGCACACCTTCGTCGAGCAGGGCACGCCGATCACCGCTTCGCTGCTCGAGGAGACCTACCTGGAGCTGATCCGCGCGTACTACGGCCCCGACTTCGCGATCGGCGCGGACGACGGCATGGAGTGGGCGTTCATCCCCCACTTCTACTGGAAGTACTACGTCTACACCTACGCCACCGGGCTCAGCGCCGGGATCGCGCTGTCGCGCGAGGTGCAGGAGGGGCCGGCGCAGCGGGACGCCTACCTCGGGATGCTGCAGGGGGGCTGCTCCAAGCCGCCGCTGGAGCTGCTGAGCGACGCCGGGGTCGACCTCACCGAGCCCGCCCCGATCGAGGCGGCGCTGCAGCTGTTCGACGAGACCGTCACCGAGCTCGAGGCGCTGCTGCCGTCGCTGCAGGGGGACGCCCCCGCCGCCGAGTAGGCCGCGCTACAGGTACCGCAGGTTGATCGTCAGCGCGCGCTCGCCGTCGAGGTCGAAGGCGGCGTCGCGGAAGGTGGGGAACGCCCCGGGAGGGTTGTTGGACACGCCGAGACCCTCCTTGGGAATGCCGAGCAGGTTGGTGTCGAGCTCCAGATCCGCGTCCTCGTCGTGGACCAGCGTGACCGCATAGGTGCCGCGCCGCAGGCCGTCGAAGCGCAGCGTGACGCGCTCCCCGTCCACCGGGGAGATGCGACGCTCGGCCGCCCGGCCGTCCTTGCCGGGGAACGCCTCGGCGTCGTCGAAGACGAGCACCAGCAGCTGGCCATCCTGGCTGCGCAGCCCTTCCACGGTGATCACCAGGGTCGCCGTGTCGGGGCCGTCGGCCCACGCGGGCTGCGCAGCCAGGGCCAGGAGGAACAGGGCCGCCGCGGCGGCGATTCCTTGGAGCTGGGTGCCGGGGCCGGTCATCGCGGTCCGTGCTCCCTAGGCGGCGCGGCTGGCGCGCCGGGCCTGGTCCAGCTCGACGAGGTCGTCGGACTCGGAGACCTCGTGGTCCGGCATCTGGTCGGCGAGGCCCAGGTCCTCGAGCAGCAGCCGCGTCGAGATCCGGGCGCCCTCGAAGATCACCGGCAGGCCGCTGCCGGGGTGGGTCCCGCCGCCGACGAGGTACATCCCGTCGAGGTCGTCGAAGCGGTTGCGGGGCCGGCGGTGCAGCATCTGGCCGAGGTTGTGGGCCAGGTTGAACACGGCGCCCTTGTGGACCTCGAACTCGGTGGACCAGTCGTCGGGGGTGACGACCTTCTCGTAGCGGATCCGCTGCTCGAGGTCGGTGATCCCGAGCTTCTCCATCTGCTGGATCACCAGGTCCCGGTACCGCTGCTTCTCCTGGCTCCAGTCGATGTTGGCGTGCTGGTGCGACACCGGCACCAGGACGTACAGCGTGGAGTGGCCCTCGGGGGCCAGCGTGGGATCGGTGACCGAGGCGTTCTGGACGTACAGCGAGGTGTCGTCGGTGAGCACGTGGCGGTGCTCGATGTCGCGCAGGTTCTCCTCGTAGGACTCGGGCACGTAGATCGTGTGGTGCGGCAGATCGTCGTAGCGGCCCTCGATGCCCAGGTAGAGCATGAAGGTCGAGCACGAGTAGTCCGCCTCGTCGATCCGCTCGTCGCTCCAGCTGGGCCGCAGCTCGTCGGGGATCAGCCGCTGGGCGGCGCGCGAGAAGTCGCCGTTGAGCACGACGGAGTCGGCGTGGTACGAACCCTGGGGGGTCTCGACGCCGACGACCTTCTTGCCCTCGAAGTGCAGCTTCTCGACGGGCTCGGACAGGTGGATCCGCGCGCCGAGCTCCTCGGCGATCTCGGCCATCTTGCGGGTCATCCCGCCGAAGCCGCCGTAGGGGTGGTAGACCCCGTACTCGTACTCGATGAACGACAGGATCGAGAACACCGAGGGGCAGCTCGCGGGCGCCATCCCGAGGTACTTGCTCTGGAACGAGAACGCCAGCTTCAGCCGCGCGTCGGTGAAGGTCTTGCCCAGCTCGTCGTCCAGCGAGCGGAACGGGTGCAGGATCGGCACCGTCCGCAGGAAGTCGCTGCTGAGCAGGTCGCCCCAGCCCTGGAACTCGCGCTCCAGCACCGGCCGGAAGACGTCCATCTTGCGGCGGTTGCGCTCGAGGAACTCGGTGAAGCTGCCCGCGTCGTCGGGCGACAGGGCCGTGACCCGCTGCTCCATCGTGTCCACGTCGGGGGTGGCGAGCAGCTCGCCGCCGGCGCCGAAGACCAGCTTGTACTGCGGGTCCAGGCGGCGCATCGGGATCTCCTTCCACATGTCCTTGCCCACGGCGCGGAAGATCTCCTCGAGCACGCGGGGGTACATGAAGAAGGTCGGGCCCGTGTCGAAGCGGAACCCGTCCGCCTCGATCAGGGTGGTGCGGCCGCCCACGTGGGGCTGGCGCTCGAACACGTCGACCTCGAGGCCGGCCTTGGCCAGCAGCATCGCCGAAGCGAGACCGCCGGGACCGGCGCCGATGATGATGGCCTTCTTCGTCATGGTCTCTTCCTCCTGGTTGGCCATCCGCGGCCATGTCCCGCGGGGCGTGATGGAAACGTAGGGTCGCCCATGCACATTGTCAAGATTTTTTATGGACATTCTTTGGTTGATGTCTAGATTACCTCCAGACACGATGGAGACGGAGGAAGAGATGGACATCCTGATCACTGGCGCGACGGGTCTCGTGGGCCGAGCTCTGGTGAAGGCCCTGGACGAGCGCGGGCACCGGGTCCGCGCGCTCACACGCGATCCGACTTCCGCGCGAGAGCGACTCCCCGAGTTGTCCGCCGCTTACGCCTGGGAACCGACGGTGGGGCGACCGCCGGTGGCAAGCCTCGAGGGCGTGGACGCGGTGGTCCACCTGGCCGGCGAGTCGGTGCAGGGCCGCTGGACCGCGGCCAAGCGCGCCGCGATCCGCGACAGCCGCGTGATCGGGACCCGCAACCTGGTGGACGGCATCGCCGCCGCCGAGGACGGGCCCGAGGCCCTGATCAGTGCCAGCGCGATCGGGTTCTACGGCGACCGCGGCGAGCAGCTGCTGACCGAGTCCCAGGGCGCCGGCGAGGGCTTCCTCGCCGACGTGGTCACCGAGTGGGAGGCCGCCGCGATCGGTGCCGAGGCCATCGGCCTGCGGGTCGCCCGCCTGCGCATCGGCGTGGTCTACGCCACCGAGGGCGGGGCCCTGCCCCAGCTCCTGCCGCTGTACCGCCGCGGCCTCGGCGGGCCGCTGGGCTCCGGCCTCCAGTGGTGGTCGTGGATCCACCTGGAGGACCTGGTGCGGATGCTGGTGTGGGCCATCGAGATCCCGGTGGACGGCGCGCTCAACGCCACCGCCCCCGAACCCCTGCGCCAGCGGGACGTGTCCCGCGCCCTGGGCCGCGCCCTGCGCCGCCCGGCGCTGATGCCCGCCCCGGCGTTCGCGATCAGGCTCGCCCTCGGCGGGTTCTCCGAGGAGCTGCTGTCCAGCAAGCGCGTGGTCCCCGACCGCGCCCAGGGGCTGGGCTTCGTGTTCCGCCACCCGACCCTGCCCGCGGCCCTGAGAGACCTGCTCGGGCAGGCCGGCGAGCCCACCGCCGACGACTCGCTGGACCGCCCCGCCGCCGCGGTGGCGTCCTGAACGGAGGAACCGATGAGCACCCCCGAGATCCCCCGCGGCGCCCGCGTCCTCGAGACCAGCCTGTGGCTCCCGCGCCCCCTCGAGGAGGTCTTCGACTTCTTCGCCGACGCCCGAAACCTGCAGGAGCTGACGCCCCCGTGGCTGCGGTTCGAGATCCGCACCGAGGGCCCGATCGAGATGCGCCCCGGCGCCCTGATCGACTACCGCATCCGGCTCCACGGTGTGCCGCTGGGCTGGCGCACCGAGATCGGCGCCTGGGAGCCCCCGACCCGCTTCGTCGACCAGCAGCTACGTGGCCCGTACCGCCTGTGGCACCACGAGCACCGCTTCGAGCCCGACGGCGACGGCACCCGCGTGATCGACCGCGTGACCTACGCCGCCCCCGGCGGCGCGCTGGCCGATCGCCTCCTCGTACGCCGCGATCTGGAGCGCATCTTCCGCCACCGCCACGAGCAGCTCCGCGCCCGCTTCGGCGGACGGGACGGCGCGCGGACCCCGCCGATCCTGTTCGGTCCGGCCCAGGGTCGGGCGGCGTAGTTCGTCGGCGCGGGGAGGGCGTGCCTCGGGCACCTGGACGACCGAAGACGTGCGGGGCTCGGGCGAAGGGTGTTCGCGGAGCGAGAACACACCCAAGTCCCACTGAATGCGCATTTTGTGTGCATTCAGTCCCTGTCGCCCACCCAGATCCCACTGAATGCGCATTCTGTGTGCATTCAGTCCGGGTTGGGTCCCCCAGCCGGGTCCGTGCCCCACACGACTCCGCCGCCGAACACCCCCTGCGCAGCGCTTCGAATCCCGCCCGCCGCTCTAGCAGCCGTTCCCCGGGTATACGGCCGGATCTCCGTCGTCGCAGTCCCAGCCCTCGCCCGGGTCCACGGCCGGGTCGTAGGGCCCCGGGTGCCACCACACCGGGTAGCCGTCGAAGTCCAGGTCCCACGACGCCGCCCCGGGGCCGCCGTAGATCCCGATGTCGGAGCGCGATCCATCGGGGTCGAGGACGGCGGGGTCGCCGGCGTCGATCAGCGGGCTGTCGAGGGCGAGGTGGAGGTCCCAGTAGAACGGTGCGCCGCTCTCGAGGCCGATGGGGTGGAGCGCTGCATCGTACGAGCCCACGGGTTCGTGATCGATCACGACGGCTGGGACGGTGTTGCGGTCCAGCGCGCTGTGCGCCAGGACGAGCTCCGCACCTGGGGATGTGGCCCAGACGTACGCCACCGAGCCATCGCCCGCGACGTTGGACTCGAACACGCAGCCGTGGCACTCGGCGCTGGAGTCGCGGGTGGCGATCCCGGCGCCCTGTCCGTTCACCCAGCCATAGGTGTGGCACTTGCCGGCCAGGAAGGCGCTGGAACGAATCGTCGCCGTGGAGCCGCTCAGCCACAGCCCTGCTCCCAGTGCAGAGAACTCTCCGCTGTGGGCCTCGTTGAAGACCACCAGGACGTTGTCGAGGACCACGGCGCTGTCTTCCGCGTAGATGCCACCCCCCATCCCGCCGTTCCAGGCCATCCCTGCGTTCCGCATCCGGACCTCGTTGCCCTGGAAGCGGACATTGGACACGCGGAGCGTCGACGCCTCGGCGTGGATTCCCCCGCCGCGATGGGCGGTGTTGTCCCGGAACACGGCGTTCTCGACGACGATCTCCGCGTCCGTGGCGGACAGCCCGCCGCCGCGGCTGTCCACGGTCATCGATGGCCCGAGCGGCGCCTCGTTGTCCTCCACGATCAGATCCCGCAACACCACCGAGGCCCCGGCGACCTCGATCCCGGCGCCGTTGTCGGAGTACCCCTCGCGGATCGTCAGCCCCTCCACGACCACGGGCCCGCTCGTCGGCCCCTCGATGCGGATCACGGACCCGTCGGTCCAGCCCCGGATGACCGTCTCGTTCGCACCACCGACCCCGACCAGCCGGATCGCGCGTTGCTGGATCACCACGCGGTCGTCCCACACCGCCGCCGCCACGCACACCACGTCCCCGTCCGCCGCCGCGTCCACCGCGTCCTGGATCGTCGGGTAGCTCCCCGGCACGAGCAGCTCGGCCCCGTCACAGCCGTGGTCGACGCCGTCGCAGAATACGTCGGCGGCGCCCGGGTAGACGGAGGCGTCGCCGTCGTCGCAGTCGACCAGGATCGACCACCCGTCCCCGTCCGCGTCGACCGGCGCGGCGAGCTCGGCGTCGTGGTACAGCTGCGCGTGTTCGACCGATCCCACCGGCCCCGAGCACGCCCCACCGAGCCCGAGGACGAACGCCGTGACGATGGTGCGAGGTCCGCGCATCTCGTCCCCCTGACTGCAACATAGCACCGGCTCGTCGAGTTCGAAATCGAGTTCGAGATCGAGCCCGAGACGCTGTCCGGTCCTTCCGATCCCCCTCCCTTGGCACGCCCCTTGCTCACCCCCCCTCCCATCAGGCTCACGGGGCGGACCACCAAGGGAGAGAGACAC
>CAZOYV010000363.1:0-7468 GCA_964584075.1 uncultured Rickettsiales bacterium
GGGGTGAGGGGAGGGGGGAGTGGGGGGGGGGATCGGGGCGATCGGGGCGATCCACGGCGACGGGGGCGAGAAGGGGTGATCGGCCGAGATCCGTTGCTACGGGGGCGATTCGGGCAGTTCAGCCCGTGCCTCCTGGGGCTTCGGGGCGGTTCGAACTTGGGTTGATGCGGGATCAGGCTCTGGGTTGCGGCCTTGCCTTGGTGGAGCGACGGGGGATCGAACCCCGGACCTCATGACTGCCAGTCATGTGCTCTCCCAGCTGAGCTACCGCCCCACCGAGGGGAAGCCTTATAGCGCCTTCTTCTTGGAAGCGCCAGTCTTCTTGGTCGACTTTTTCGCCGCCGGCTTCCTGGCCGCGGGCTTCTTGGTTGCGGGCTTCTTCGGGGCGGCCTTCTTGGCGGTGGTCTTCTTCGGAGCCGCCTTCTTCGCAGGGGGCTTCTTCGCCGGGGCGGGCTCGGCCTTGGCGTCGTCGGACTTGGGCTCGGCGGCCGGCTTCTTCTTGGCGGGGGCCTTCTTCTTGGGGGCGGCCTTGGCGGCCGGCTCGTTCTCCGGGGGCTCGCCGGCCGGGGGCTCCTCGCGGGCCGGCTCGGCCTCGGTGATGCCGCGCTCGTAGTCGGTGATCTTGTCCTCGATGGCACGGACGCGGCGGAAGGGCTGCTCGAGCTCGGGGTGGCGGATGGCGCCATCGTCGAGGAGGTCGAAAGCGACCTCGCCGAGGCGCATCAGGAAGTGGTCGCGGTCGCGGCGCAGCTGGTAGATGTCGATCCGGGTCTTGGTCATCCTGGCGCCGGCGACGACCTCCTCGGCGCTGCGCTTGAAGATGTCGCGCAGACCCTCGAAGAGGTTCTGGGTCGCCTCGCGGAACTCGTCGCCCTGCTCGTTCTTGGCCATGGTGTGTTTCCCTCCCTTGTGGCAAACGGGGCAACAAGTAGACACGTTTCGGCGGGTGTCAATCCCGGCCGGGGGGAGCGGGTGCGTGATAGAATCCCGCCACTCCACGGGAGGGCGGCTTGGACGACGTCCGGGAACACGCGGTGGCGCGGCTGTGCTGCCCGGCGTGCGGCGACTGGCTGGTGCCGGTGGCGGCGCTGGAGCCGGACGTGGGCGGGGCCGAGCGCAGCGATCTGCGCTGTCTGGGTTGCGCGGGGCGATATCCGTGGCGGGACGGGGTGCTGGACCTGGGGATCGGGGACGGCGGGCGGGTGATGGCGCGACGGTTCGCGCACGACCAGCGGGAGATCTCGTTCCTGGAGCTGCTGGACGACACGATCCGGATGGCGGTCAACAGCGACCGCACGCCCGAGGACGAGCTGTACGCGCTGCTGTCGTGGCTGGACCCGTACCCGGGGCAGGCGACGCTGCACCTGGGCTGCGACGACGGGAGGATCACGCCGCCGCTGGCGCAGGCGGTGCACCCGGGGCTGCTGCTGTGCATGGAGTCGGACATGGACCTGCTGCAGCGAGCCAAGCTGCGCTGCCTGCAGGTGGGGGTCGAGAACGCGGTGCTGGTGCGGGCGGACCTGCGCAGGCCGCCGGTGCGGCCGCACTGCTTCGACCGGATGGTGCTGACGGGGGTGCTGCACGGGGAGGAGTCGGCGCGGGTGTACGTCGAGCGGGTCGCCGAGGCGCTGATCCCGGAGGGGGTGCTGGCGGGGATCGCGCTGGCGACGTCGAAGCTGGACGACTTCGCGGCGCACCAGGCGCAGTTCGGGCGCAGGGCGGGGATCACGTTCGCGGACATCCACCAGCTGGGCAACGACCTGTGCCGCGGGGCGTTCGTCGGGTTCCAGATGGACCAGGCGAGCAACTGGATGGCACGCTTCGTGGCGCGCAAGGAGGGGCTGGACCCGCGGGGCTCGCTCTAGTAGGTTCCCCGCCTGTTCTGTTCTGCCATCGAGTGCCGGAGTGATGGAACTGGTAGACGTGCCGGACTCAAAATCCGGTGGCCGCAAGGCCGTGCGGGTTCGACCCCCGCCTCCGGCACCATCCCCCACCCTGCGATTCAATGACCTGTAACTACTGGTATTTTCGGCCCATTGGCAATCAACCAGAAGGACTGCCGAAGCCCCAGTGACCGAATCATGGACGCCGCACCCTCACAGAATACTCACAGAGCGGCACCACCCGAAGCTGGCGCCCAATCAAGCCGAGACGCCTTGCGCCGAAGGCCTCCGTTCGGCCCCCTCCCCTCCCGACTTGTGGCCACCCAAGAGCGTCCGCCGGGCGGCAGTGACAAGGGGGTTGGCCAGGTCGTCGATGGATGGGTGAAGACCCCGACACGCGCCGCCGCAGGGGCGCTTGACACTCGGCGCGGTGCCAGGATCCCTTGGGCCCCGAGATGATACCCGCGCGTCGTCTGACCCCGTTGATCCTCTCCATCGCCCTGCTCTCCGGCATCGCGGCCTCGCTGCCCCTGGTGCTGACCGACGGGCCGGGCCCCTCGGTCCACACCTCCGTCCGCGGCGAGTCCGTGGAACTCTACGGACTGGGGCCGTACCGCCACATGCCCAAGGACGTCGCGGTCCAGGGCCTTGCGCAGGACGTCGTCACGCTCGCCGTCGGCATCCCGTTCCTGATCGGGGCGCTGCTCTGGGCGCGCCGGGGCTCCCGGGCCGGGCACCTGGCGCTGGCGGGGGCGGTCGGCTACGTCCTGGTCCAATACTTCATGTACCTCGCGATGGCGACCTACAACGAGCTGTTCCTGCTGTGGGTCGCCCTCGTGCTGCTCTCCTTCCAGGCCCTGGCGAGGCTGCTGCTGGCGGAGCCGCCGTCGGCGTTCGCCGTGACCGGGGACCCGGCCGCCGCGCGGCGCTACGTGGGCATCTTCTTGCTCGTCAACGGCACCCTGATCGCGCTGCTGTGGTTGAGCGCCATCGTGCCGCCGCTGCTCGACGGGACCCTCTACCCGCCGGGCCTGAACCACTTCACGACGATGATCGTCCAGGGCTTCGACCTGGCGATCTTCCTGCCGCCGTCGCTGATCGCGGGATACCGCTACCTGCGGCGGGTCGAGTCGGGCGACCTGCTGGCCCCGGCCTACTGCGTCTTCCTGTCGCTGCAGATGACCGCGTTGCTGGGCAAGATCCTGTGGATGAACGCGATCGGCGTCAGCGCAGGTCCCGCGCTGGTCATCATCCCGATCCTCTTGGCCGGTGCCATCGTCGCGGCGGTCCTGGCGCTGCGACCCCACCGGGGCGCCCGCCTCGCATAGTCCGCGGGACCGTCCCGCCTCGACCAGGGCATGGTCTCGGCTGCGGCGACGCTGTCACCTCCCGCGATCACGGGTAGTTGATGCCCTCGAAGTTCGGCCACATCAGGTCGTCGTCCCCGTTGTTGAACGCCAGGTCCCCCCAGCAGGAGACCTCGCCCGTCGTCGTCAGCCCACAGGTGGCCCGGTAGCCGCAGCCGACCTCCTGGAACTCCAGGTCCAGGGCTTGCTCGGGAACGTCGCTCTCCCCGTACTGGTCGGAGCCCCAGCAGAGGATGGCCCCGTCGGTGGTCACGCCGCAGGTGTGGGCGTGGCCCTCGTCGAAGATGAACCCACCGGCGGACACCTGCGAGAACCGCTCGTCGGGCACGTCCAGTTGCCCCCAGGTGTTGTCCCCCCAGCACTCCACCTGCCCGTCGGCGCGGAGGCCACAGGAGTGCCAGTAGGCCGCGCTCACCTGCACGAAGTCCGCGTCGCTCGTGGGGGCCTCTCCCTGGCCGTCCTCGGCGAAGGCGTCGTTGCCCCAGCACTGGATGGTCCCGCCGTCGGCCAACCCGCAGGTGTGGTCGCTGCCAGAACTCAGGGAGAGGATGCCCTCGCCGGGCGGCGCCACCTCCCGGTCCCCGAGCCGGCCCCAGCAAGCGACCGTGCCGTCCTCGCAGATGCCGCAGGACTGGTAGGTGGCCGTGGCGACCTGGACGAAGCTGCCGGACGGGGCCTCGGTCTGTCCGTCGTCGTTCACGCCCCAGCACACGACCGTGCCGTCGGCCTGGACGCCGCAGTTGCTGTTGGCCCTGGAGGCGATCTGCTCGAAGCTCCCCACGGGGGCGTCCGCCTGGCCGAGGTCGTCCCTCCCCCAGCAGGTGACCTCGCCGGTCGCGTCCCGCCCGCAGGTGTGGCGCGACCCCGCCGTGATCTCGACGAACGGCGTGGCGGGAGGGCTGGCCTGGCCGTACTCGTCGTCGCCCCAGCACAGGGTCGTGCCCGCGTCGGTAAGGCCGCAGGCGTGGAAGGCGCCCAGCGCCAGGTCGGTGAAGTGGTCGCCGGGAGGGCTCCCGAAGGCGTCCAGATCGTCCCCCCAGCAATCGAGCGTCCCGTCCGTCCGGATTCCGCAGCTCGTACCGGAGCCGATCATGACCCGCGAGAACGGCCCGGGTGGCGGGGAGCAGTCCTCCGTGATGAGGCCCTGGTCGCACCCCCAGCACTCGATCTCGCCGTCGGGTGTCAGCCCGCAGGTGTGGACGGAGCCCGCGGCGACCTGGGTGTACATGCCGTCCGCCGGCGGCGAGGACTGCCCCCAGGTGTCGTGCTCGTCGTCGCCCCAGCACTCGACGGCGCCGTCGGGGCGGAGGCCGCAAACCTGGTGGCTACCTCCCGCGAGCGTGGTGAACTCGCCGTCGGGCGGGAGTCGTTGCTGGTCCCCGTCCAGGCCCCAGCAGTCCACCGCGCCGGCCGCGTCGGCCGCGCAGGTGTGCCAGCTCCCCGCACTGACCTCGACGTACGCTCCCTCGGGAGGATGGGCCTGGCCCCAGTCGGGGTACTCGCCGGCCCAGCACTCCAGGGTCCCGTCCGTACGGAGCCCGCAGGTGTGGTAGCCCCCGGCGTCCACCTGGGCGAACGTCGCGCCGTCGGGGGGTTCGGTCTGCCCGTGGGTGTTGTAGCCCCAGCAGGTGAGCGAACCGTCCTCGTGCAGGCCGCAACCGTGGCGGCCATCGACGGTGATGTCCACGACCCCGCCGAGAAGATGGGTGTCCTCCTCGCAGCCGGCGACGAGGACGACAGCGGCGAGGCTGGCCACGATCACGATCGGGATGCGGGACAGCAAGGCGACCTCCCCACCTGCGATTCTACCGGCGGTGGAGCGCCTCGCCTACAGGTAGTACCCCGGCCGCGGCTGGGAGTCCTCGGTGCCGCCGGTCGTCGGCTTGACGCAGACGCTGTCCACGCAGGCCGCGTGGTCGGCACAGCCCGGCGCGCAGACGCCTACGCTACCCGGGCCAGAACATCTCGTATCCCGTCTATCATCAGCTCGACCTGCCTCTTGGTGTGACTGAACTGCGTGGGTTTGTGGGCGGCGTCGTTTCGGATGTCGGCCCAGCCACCAATGCTCTTGCAGTCCGCGGACGACACCACCTCCAAGCCGTTGGCACGCGCGGTGTCCAGGGCCTGCCGGTACGCTCCGAGGGAGCCATCGCCGTCCCATCGAATCTCGTGCTTGATGCAGAGGTGGTGAAGATGGGTCTCCAGGGCCCCGCCGGCCAGAACAGCGGCCGCAACCAGATGCCCGTCTTGCAGGAGGTCCTCGGCAAGGTCGAGCACCTCGCCGACGGTGTCCGTCCGGATGGTGGCAGCGTACTTGTCGAGCCGGCCGGCCTCCACCTGCTTCAGCGCTCCTTTGAACACGCCATGGGCGGCCGAGAACGCGATTCCATTCCGGAACTCCAGCAAGGCGTTCACCCTTGAGCGGACCATCGCGCCCCACTGTTGCTGGACGGCGTGTGCGGGCGGAAACGCCTCATCGAGTGCCGACTGTGCCCGTGTGATCCAGTCGCTGACAAGATGGGGCTTGATGATGGACTGACCGCTCTTGCCACTGCGCAGCCGCTCCCCTTCGGCATCCAGTTCTCGGTACCAATCTAGTAGTCGTTGGGCGTCCATCTCGCTCTCCCGCCACTCTTCCGTGTAGACGGCCTAGCAGCCTGGTCCAGCATACATCGAGGTCCGCAGCGAAACGCTTCGCCCTTCCGGGGAAGTAGACGACGCCTTCGGCAGATTCTTCTTCGGCGACAACAACCACGACCACGACCATAGCCACGACCAAGGCAACACGGACCAGCCAAACAGACCGACGGGGTCCTCCCTTACTTGCCCCCACCTCCCTACCCGAATCGGGCCACGTTCTCGGGGCCACCGGGGCCTGAGCCTCGCGTGCTACGCTGCCGCCAGGTGACGTTCCGAGGGGGTCCTCATGGAACACGATAGGTTCGAGCGAGAGGTGGGAGGACTCGAAGACCTCCTGGAGAAGCTCGGTCCGGACCACGACGAGTGGAAGGACGACAAGGGTAGACACCGGCAGTCGAACTGGGTCTTCCAGGGGCACGGCCGCGTCTACAAAGGTGGCCTTGTTCCGTGCGTTCTCCGCCAAGATGAGCGGCGCCGTTTGTTGTCTGTCGGCGTGGAAGGATGGGAAGCCTGGAAGGATGCTGGGGACCGGCAGCTCCAGGAACTCCGTGAGTTCCGGCTGGTGCTCCAGTTCATGGAAGACGTACAGGCGCTTGGGCTGCCGATACCCGAGGATGCTGTCGACTCCCTGTTGTTCAGGGCCGGTCGCACGATCACCTGGACCGA
Organism: uncultured Rickettsiales bacterium; assembly: GCA_964584075.1. GTDB lineage: Bacteria > Myxococcota_A > UBA796 > UBA9615 > CAYRNR01 > CAZOYV01. The sequence continues at coordinate 6,557 of CAZOYV010000363.1, forward strand.
CGACCCCTATCGATTCCAGACCTGGAGGCTGGCAGCGGGATACGAGACATTCGACCTCTACCCCTGGCCGCCGTCACCGCTGTGGCGCGTCATCGCGCTGGCTCAACACTACGGCCTCCCGACACGGCTGCTCGACTGGTCCCGGAATCCATTGCGGGCGGTCTACGCCGCAGCATCGAGTGCCGCGCGGAAGGTCAGGGACCAGAGTACCGAGGCAGAACGCGATGAGAACGTGAGCACCGACCAAGTCGACTACTTGGAGGTCTGGGCCCTGGACCGCACCTGGTTGAAGGGGGACAGGAAGGACGCCAACGGGTTCGCTGCCCGTCTGGTTGAACCGCCGGCGACGGACAATCCGTACCAGGCGGCGCAGACCGGCGTCTTCACCGTGGTCCGCTACGAAAAGGGAGAGGAAGAGGTCGATGAGGCCCGTGACGAGTCTCCACCAGCACTCGACCGTCTCGTCGATAGCATCGCCCCCGGGGACAGCAAGAACCTCCCGCTCCGCGTCTACCGTCTGCCCCAGTCCGATGCCCCCGAGCTGCTGCGCCGCCTCAGCGAGCGGTTCATCACCGCCTCGTCCGCCGAGCCCGACTACCGCGGCGCGGCCAAGGACGTGATGGACCGCCTCTACTTCGACACCTGTTTCGACAGGTATCAGGAGCGCAAGCCGGGCGGCCACTGTCGTTGACTTGGCCACGTCTTCCAGCGGGCCCTCCGCCGCGTTGTTCATCGAGAAGGTCTCGTCGTCCGCCGACTCCGCGACGACGCCGGCCACCCGACGGGGAACGCGGTCTCCCGGGACGAGGTGGCCTCCTACATCATGCTGTTCCCGGGCTTCTACGGACACGCTAGGGCGATAAGGGGTATGCCCTTGACTCCAGTGACCACTACCCCTTGTGGTCCTCGCGC
>CAZOYV010000364.1:0-7435 GCA_964584075.1 uncultured Rickettsiales bacterium
CCCTGATCTCAAGGGGTTTCGCGGGTGCGTGTGATCAGGGCTGCGGAAGCCGGGACTAACCACAATTCCGGAGAGAAACAAGAAAACAAGGGCCCTTCCAGGCCTGGCACGGTCGTTGCTCTGTCCTCCTGGTGAATGACGAATCCGGAACCAACCGGAGCGAGGAGGACGCCATGACCACCATCACCGCCACCGACCATGTCGGGGCCCTGGCCGCACGGATCCCCTCCGCGGCCAAGATCTTCTACGAGCGCGGGATCGACTTCTGCTGTGGCGGCGACCTGACCCTCGACGACGCCTGCGCCGACGCCAACCAGCCCACGGTGCTGGTCATCGACGAGCTCGAGAAGGCCGCGACGCGGTACGACGACAGCGAGATCGCCTGGGAGGGCGTCCCGCTGACCGACCTGATCGGCTTCATCGAGCAGACCTTCCACGAGCCGCTGAAGGAGGCCCTGCCGCGGCTGCGGGAGTGGGCCGACGCCGTGGTCACTGCGCACGGGGACCACACGGACGAGCCCGTGCACCGGCTCCGCGACGTGGTGCACGAGCTGGCCGACGAGCTGACCGCCCACATGGCCAAGGAGGAGCAGGTGCTGTTCCCCTGGATCCGCGCGGGCAACGGCCGCAACGCCGGCGGGCCGATCCGCGTGATGCACGCCGAGCACGACGCCGCGGGCCGACAGCTGGCGCTGATCCGCTTCCTGACGCGCAACTTCAGCGCTCCCGATGAGGCCTGCGCGACCTGGCGCGCGCTCTACACCGAGCTCGAGCAGCTCGACGAGGAGCTGCGGCACCACATCCACCTCGAGAACAACGTGCTGTTCCCCCGCGCGCTGGCCGAGTCACCGGCGGCGTGACGGGGGCGGTCACGGTGGAGGTTGCCATGAAGACACCGAACACCAAGGTCCTGTGGATCGTCCTAGCCGTGGCGGTGACGGGCGCGTTCGCCATCGTCGGCTTCTTCGGCCGCGAGGTGTACCGCCACGCACCGCCGATCCCCGAGCAGGTCGTCACCGACGACGGCCAGGTCCTGATGACGAAGGAGGACATCCTCTCGGGCCAGGAGGTCTGGCAGTCCATCGGCGGCCAGCAGGTCGGTACGATCTGGGGCCACGGCGCGTACCAGGCGCCGGACTGGTCGGCGGACTGGCTACACCGCGAGGCGGTGCTGATCCTCGACACCTGGGCCCAGCGCGAGTACGCCGCGGCCTACGACGACCTCGACCCGCCGCAGCAGGCCTCCCTGCAGGCCAGCCTGCAGATGGAGATGCGCGCCAACACCTATGACGAGGCCAGCGGAACGGTGACCGTGTCCGCGGACCGCGCCCGGGCGATGGAGCAGGTCGCGGCCCACTACGATGGCGTGTTCGGCGACGATCCCGAGTTCCAGGAGCTGCGCGAGGACTACGCCCTCCAGGAGAACCCGCTGCCCGACCCACAGCGCCGGGCGCGGATGGCGGACTTCTTCTTCTGGACCGCGTGGGCCAGCGCCACCGAGCGGCCGGACAGCGCGGTGACCTACACCAACAACTGGCCCCACGAGCCGCTGATCGGCAACGAGCCGTCCAGCGCCAACCTGCTGTGGTCGATCGCCTCGATCATCCTGTTGATCGCCGGCGTCGGCGGGATCGTCTGGTACAAGGCGTTCCGGGACCGCGACGAGGACCTCCCCGAACCGCCGAAGAAGGACCCGCTCGACTCGCTGACGCTGACCCCGTCCCAGCGCGCGCTGGGCAAGTACGCGATCACGGTGATCCTGTTGCTGGTCGTCCAGGTGTTCCTCGGCGCGACGCTGGCGCACTACACCATCGAGGGCCAGGGCTTCTACGGCCTGCCGCTGAGCGAGTGGCTGCCGTACTCGATCGTCCGGACCTGGCACGTGCAGGCCGGCATCTTCTGGATCGCCACGGCGTTCCTCACCGCCGGGCTGTTCCTGGCCCCCGCCATCGGCGGCCGCGAGCCGAAGTTCCAGCGCCTCGGCGTCAACGTGCTGTACGGCGCGCTGCTGCTGGTCGTCGCCGGCTCGTTCGCCGGGGAGTGGGCCCGCCTGCACCAGCTGATGGGCGACACGGCCGGCTTCTGGTTCGGCCACCAGGGCTACGAGTACATCGATCTGGGCCGCTTCTGGCAGATCGCGCTGTACGTCGGCCTGGTGCTGTGGCTGGCGCTGATGGCCCGCGGCATCTGGCCGGCGCTGCAGCGCCGCGAGGACAGCCGCCAGCTGCTGGTGCTGTTCACCGCGTCCACCGTGGCCATCGGGCTGTTCTACGGCTTCGGCCTGATGTACGGCGCCCGCACCCACCTGTCGGTGATGGAGTACTGGCGCTGGTGGGTCGTGCACATGTGGGTCGAGGGCTTCTTCGAGGTCTTCGCCACCGCCGCCGTGGCCTTCCTGTTCGCCAAGATGGGGCTGGTGCGCTGGCGCACCGCCACCGCCGCGGCGATCTTCACCACCATCCTGTACCTGGCCGCCGGCATCCCCGGGACCTTCCACCACCTGTACTTCTCGGGGACCAAGACCTCGATCATGGCCCTCGGTGCGTCGTTCAGCGCGCTGGAGGTGGTGCCGCTGACCCTGGTGGGCTTCGAGGCCTTCCACAACCTGCGGGTCTCGAAGGCGACGATCTGGGCCGGAAAGTACCGCTGGCCGGTGACCTTCTTCCTCGGCGTCGCCTTCTGGAACCTGGTCGGCGCGGGGCTGTTCGGCTTCCTGATCAACCCGCCCATCGCGCTGTACTACATGCAGGGCCTCAACACGACGCCGGTCCACGCCCACGCGGCGCTGTTCGGCGTGTACGGCCTGCTGGGCCTGGGGTTGGTGCTGATGGTGCTGCGCCGGCTGCAGCCGACGTTGGTCTGGAAGGATCGCCCGCTCGAGCTCGCCTTCTGGGCGATGAACATCGGCCTGGGGCTGATGATCCTGCTGAGCCTGCTGCCCATCGGCGTCGCCCAGACCTGGGCCAGCGTCGAGCACGGCCTGTGGTACGCCCGCTCCGCCGACTTCCTGCAGCTGCCCGCCCTGGAGACCCTGCGCTGGCTCCGCTTGATCGGCGACTCGATCTTCATCGTCGGCGCGCTGTCGATGGGGTGGTTCGTGGTCGGCCTGTTCACCGGCTGGTCGCGGGTCAGCGGACGCACGGTCGAGCAGGACTACGCGATCGACGCCAAGGCCGCATGAAGTGAGTGTGTGATGGCGACGAATGACCATCCAGGTCCGCTGCAGAAAGCAGCAACCACCTCGACCGCGCGTCGGAACCTGCCCTGGCTCCGCCGCGCGGTCCAGGCCGGGTTCGCGTTGTGGTCGCTGTGGGCTGGCTGGCAGCTGTTCCGCTTCGTCGGGCACATCTCCTGGGTCTGCCCGATCGGGCTGGTCCATGAACTCCTCGGCGGGCTGAGCCGCAAGCTCTTCCGCCGCAGGATCGATGTGCCGCGCTGGGCGGACATCCCGCTGCGCGGCGTCAAGTATCTGCTGCGCTGCTCTGGCACGGAAGTGCGTTCTGATTCCTGAACCCGACGAATGGGAGGTTCGACCATGAGCCCTGTGACCCAGCTTCTCGAAGAACACCGCGTCATCGGTGACTATCTGGAGACCATCGCCCTGGCCCGCGGCGAGATGGAGCGCGGCGGGCGGCTGCCGATGGAGGTCTTCGACGGTGTCGTGGAGTTCGCCCGCGACTATGTGGACCGGTTTCACCACTACAAGGAGGAGCACCAGCTGTTCGTCCTGCTGGCGCAGAAGAAGCAGGGCGAGCTCGACGCGAGCATCGCGACACTCCGGCAGCAGCACGAGCACAACCGGAACCGCATCGCCGCGATCACGAGGTCGATCGAGGCGTACGACGCGGGCGATCCCATCCACGAGACATGGCTGCTGGAGCACCTGGCAGGATTCGGTGCGACCCTTTGCCGGCACATCCACCGCGAGAACCGCGTCTTCTTTCCGCTGGCGAGCCTGGTACTCAGCCCTGGTGAAGAAGCTGCGCTGATGGAGGTCTTCCAGGACGTCGAGGACGAGATGGGGGACGACTTCCTCTCCAACACGAGAGAGCTGCTGGACTACATGAGAGGACTGGTTCGGGCGACCGCCGATTCCCGGGAGGACGGGTACGACAACAGGAGCGGTGCCCACCCATGACACCGGGTCATCTGCTGTCCCGTCTTGGGGGTTCAAAAACTCTACTAGTTTGGTTGATTTTCTGCGGCGCGACTGCTAAAAAGGTATTCAGGTTCCAGTATACGGATTAGTTCCGGCATTCACCCTGGCTGCCGAAAAACGAATCCGAACAAGCGCCTTTCCGGGCGCCGGGGGGAGGCTCTCGTGACCTCTTTGATTCCGAGGACTTGTCTGGTCGCTGCGCTACTGCTGTTCGCGACCACGGGTTGCGACGTCGAGAATTCGACCGTCACCGACGACGACGACACGGCCAGCGACGACGACGTGGCCACCGACGACGACAGCGGGGACGACGACTCCATGCCGGTGGACGGAGACGGAGACGGCTACACCGGCGACGTCGACTGCGACGATGGGAATCCCGAAATACACCCCGGCGCCGACGAGGTCTGCGACGCCGTCGACAACGACTGCGACGGTCTGGTCGACGACGAGGACGACGACGTGGACGCCCCGGTCTACTTCGGCGACGCCGATCACGACGGCTTCGGCGCGGGTCAAGGCACCGCGACCTGCCAGCAACCGTCGGACAGCTCGGAGCTGGACGGCGACTGCGACGACGAGGATGACGACGTGTTCCCCGGAGCCCCGGATGTTTGCGACGGCGTGGAGGACAACGACTGCGACGGCACCTCGGATCCGCTGGAGTCCGACGACGACGGAGACGGCGATTCGGAGTGCGACGGGGACTGCGACGACGATGACCCGGATCTGAACGTGGCCGACGGAGACGGGGACGGCGTACACACCTGTGCCGGGGACTGCGACGATGCCGACCCCGCCGTCTACCCCGGGGCGCCTGACACCTGCGACGGGGTCGCCGACAACGACTGCGATGGGGTCACCGATCCCCAGGAGGCGGACGGCGACGGCGACGGTGCGAGCGCATGCGGCGGGGACTGCGACGACGACAACCCGGGTCTGAACGTCGCCGACGGGGACGGGGACGGCGTACACACCTGTGCCGGGGACTGCGACGATGCCAATCCGACCGTGTTCCCGGCCGCCCCCGAGGTCTGCGACGGGGTCGCCGACAACGACTGCGACGGGACACCCGATCCGCTGGAGTCCGACGACGACGGAGACGGCGATTCGGAGTGTGACGGGGACTGTGACGACGGCGAACCGTTTCTCAACGTCCAGGACGACGACGGAGACGGTGCGACGACCTGCAGCGGAGATTGCGACGACCAGGACGGCACCGTCGAGAACCTCGACCTGGACGGCGACGGCGCGAGCACCTGCGACGGCGACTGTGACGACGGAGACGCCACGACGTGGCCGGGCGCGCCTGAGAACGAGTGCGATGGTGTCGACAACGACTGCAGCGGGGACACCGAGTGGCTGGTCCCGACCGACTTCGCGGTGATCCAGGACGCCATCGACACCGCGGCACACGGCGACACGATCTGTGTCTCGGCCGGTCAGTACGTGGAGAACCTCGACATGATGGGCAAGGGCGTCCACTTGCTCGGCTGGGAGGGGCCCGAAGTCACCGTCCTCGACGGCGGTGGCGTGGACCGTGTCCTCTCCATCGTGAGCGCCGAGGGCCCGGACACCGTGATCGAGGGCTTCACGATCACCAACGGCAGCGCGAACTTCGAAGGAGGGGGCGGGATCCGGATCGACACCGCCTCACCGACGCTGGAGAACCTCATCGTGACCTCGAACTTCGCCTGGGGCGAGGGCGGAGGCGTGATGATGATCCACTGCGAGTCGTCTGTCCGTGATGTGGTGATCTCGTTCAACGAGACGCCAGAGACGGGCGCCGGGATGGAGATCGAGGGGGATTCGTATCCGCTGATCGACAACAGCTGGTTCCTCGGCAACGTGGCGGATCGGGACGGCGGCGGCGTCCACGTCAACGGCAGCGAGCCCGTGTTCCGCAACGTGGTCTTCGCCCACAACGAAGCGGACAACGGCGGCGGCCTCAACATCCACACCCACACCGTGTCGGCACCTCGGCTCGAGAATGTCGCGTTCTTGGACAACACGGCGGTCCAGAACGGCGGCGGGATCCGCCTGATCGCCTCCGAGACCACGATGTACAACGTCAGCGTGGTCGCCAACCACGCGGACCAGGGTGGTGGGATCTTCCTCCGCGATACGCCCTCGACCCACGTGAACCTGATCGTCACGGGGAACAGCGGTGGCTCGGGCGGAGGCGGGATTCATGTCGACAGCGGTTCCACGGACATCCAGTACTCCGATGTCTGGGACAACACCGGCGGCGACTACCAGGGCACCCCCGATCCGACGGGGAGCGACGGCAACCTCTCGGTGGACCCGCTGTTCCTCGATGCGACGAGCATGGACGTGCTCGACTGGGACCTGCACCTCTCCACCATGTCCCCGCTCGTGGACACCGGGGACCCGGGGATCCTGGACCCGGACGGTGGTTCATCCGACATGGGCCTGTACGGCGGGCCGCATGCCTCGGCCTGGGACCGTGACGTCGACGGCTACTACGACTGGTGGCTGCCGGGTCCCTATCCCGGGGGGGGCTGGGACTGCGACGACCTCGACGAGACCGTCTACCCCGGAAGTGGGTGTTGATGGGTCCGGATCATCCGGAGCTTCGAACGAGAGGAATGATCATGAGCGCGAGAATCCTGCCTATCTCTGGCACCTTCGCCGCACTGAGCCTGCTGCTGGCCACCGGCTGCCAGCCCGCTCCGGGCAACTGCTCGACCTCGCCGATCCTCGGGACCTGGACCCAGGTCTGGGACCTGGACGACTGGGACATGGAGCAGCTGACGTTCGGTTCGACCTGCGACTGTACGGTCAACGAGTTCGAAGGGGAGGTCCTGGACAGCGACTCCGGCTGGTTCAGTCTGTTCGGCGGCGAGGTCCGCATCCGGTTCGACGAGTTCTCCGACCGCCAGGGGGACCTGACCAACGACGTGCTGACCCTGTACGAGGTCGGCGGCACCCGGGCGATCACCTACGAACGGCAGTAACGCCTGGGGGAAATCATGTCACGTCGTTCCACGCTTCAATTCGTCCTGATCACCGCCTCGATCACGGGGCAGTAGCGCGGCGTAGGTCGACACCGGGTGTTGTGGCCCGACCGACGGGAGATGGGCCAGATGTGTCAGGGAGGCGTGTTTCGACCCCAGTCACCATATATGGCAGAGCGTCTGCCAAGAAAGGACCAGGCATTCATGTCTGTGAGCAAGTGGGTATATCCGTTGACTATCTTCGACACTCCCGTCATACGGAGGATCGGCAGCGGGATTTTCTGTTCCACCTGACGGC
>CAZOYV010000365.1:0-7406 GCA_964584075.1 uncultured Rickettsiales bacterium
GTCGTCCTGCGCGTCGTCGTCCTGCGCGTCGTCGTCCTGCGCGTCGTCGTCCTGCCCATCGTCGTCGCCCACGTCGTCGTCCTGGGCGTCGTCGTCGTCCCCCACCGGAGGCCCCCCCTGCCACACGCCGACGAAGTCGTCGCCGTGCCGGTCCGCGCAGCCGACCACGGCGACGAGCAGCAGCGCCAGCAGCGCGACCCAGGGGCGCATCATCGACCTCCGCTGCGGGGCCCCAGCTGCACGCCGACGTGCACCGAGCCCGCGAACACGGGACTGACGAGGTATCCGCCGCCCATCTGCCCTCCGACGACCACGCGGGAGCCGGGGAGCGCGACGCGAACCCCGCCCTCTCCCATGATCCCGCCGTCGGCGCGCATCTCCAAGCCCAATCGGCTGATCGCCCACGGCACGACGATCCCCGCGAACAGCCGCATCGGCCCCAGCGGCGCCGAGAACGCCGCCCCGATCCCGAACACCGGGATCTCGATGCGGCCGGCCTGCCCGGGGTACGGGGCGAACCCGAGCCCGAACTGCCCGCGCAGCTCGACGAAGCGCCACACCAGCACCCGGCCGGCGAAGGCGGGCCCCGCGGCGGTGACGGCGAGCTGGTTGTCGAAGTGGTGGACCAGCAGGCCGCCCTCGACCGTGACCGGAGCCCACGAGGCCTCGGGCGGGAGCGTGACGGTGCCCCCACCCCCACCGCGGCGGCCCTTCTTGCAGGCGCGGTGATGTCCGTCCGCCTGGTTCAGCATCTCGCAGGCGCGATCCACCTCCGCGCCGGGGAAGTCGGCGTCGAGGTACAGCCCGATCTCGCGAGCCGCGGCGTCGGGCAACCCCAGCTCGAGGTAGCACTCGGCGAGGTACAGCCGCGCCTGGTGCAGCCCGGGGTTCTCCGCCACCGCCTTCTGGAACCTGGCCACCGCGCCCTCGCAGTCCCCGGCCTCCTTCAGATCGAGGCCCTCGAAGAACCACGTCTGGGCCTCCTCCGGGCTGGCCGAGGCCCACGCCGCGGGCAGCAGCAGGGTCGCGATCAGCAGCGCGGTGGCGCGTCGGGGGAGCGGCATCGGCACGGAGGGCCCTCTTGGGTATTTCGGGAATTATACCAGCGGGTGTCGACTCCTCGCGCGGTTCAGCGGACGCCCATGGCAAAGAACCCGACCCAGTGGTGGAGGCTGGCCGGGGCGGTCACGCCGAGGCCCTCGACACCCGGAACCGAGCGCCCCGGGTCCAGGGTCGTCCCGTAGCGCAGCAGCACCGCGTCGAGCGGCGGAGACTTCACGTTGCGGTTGAGGTAGTACGCGAGAGCGAGGCCGAACGGGATCGAGAACCGGCCGCACCACGTGACCCGGTCCACGGGCTCGCGCACGCGACGGGGATACTCCTCCTGGCCTCCCGCAGGCCATGCGAACACCACCGTCATCATGACAACAACAATGTTGTAGCTATGGATCCAGGGCATCGCCATGGCACCCCTCCGGGGCCCCACGGTACCACCTCCTCCCCGTGACGGCCGCTCCCGGACGAACGCAACCGTGGTGCCGGATCCACGCTATACTGCAGGTGGACCCAACCGGGGGCGGGAGAACAGGAACGAGGCGGTGGCCCAGGGCCCGTTCAGACCCGGCTCCCTCCCCTACCCGCTGCGGGATTACGAGCTCGTCGGCCGGATCGGCAAGGGCGCGCAGGCGTCGGTCTACCTCGCGCGGCGGGACGGCGATCTGGGCTTCCGCCGGCTGTTCGCGATCAAGATCGTCGGCTCGCTGGAGGCCGGCGGGGGCCGCGAGCTGCAGTTGATCGCCAACGAGGCCAGCGCGCTGGCCGGGATCTACCACCCCAACGTGGTCCAGGTGGTCGACTTCCGCAGCGACGGGCCGTTGTTCTTCCTGGTGATGGAGCTGGTCCAGGGCCCCAACGTGCGGAACCTGCTGGGCAAGCTCAACGCGATGCGCCAGCGGATGCCGGTCGCCGACGTGCTGTCCGTCGCCGCCCAGGTCGCCGAGGCGCTGATCTGCGCCCACGAGCTGCGCGACGACGCGGGGCAGCCGATCCCGCTGATCCACCGCGATCTGAAGCCGGAGAACATCATCGTCTCCAACGCCGGGCTGGTGAAGCTGGTGGACTTCGGCCTGGTGCTCGGGCGGGCCAGCCCGTTCGAGGAGCAGCAGGCCGCAGGCACGACCTGCGGCACGCCGGCGTACATGTCGCCGGAGCAGACCCGCGGCGGGGAGCTGGGACCCGGCAGCGACCTGTTCTCGTTCGGCTCGGTGCTGTTCGAGATGTTCACCGGGCTGCCGCTGTTCGAGGCGGCCACGCCGCTGGACACGATGATGGCGGTGTACCGCACGATGCCGACCCGCAGCCCCGACGAGCTGCAGGAGATCTGCCCCGAGGCGATCCCGATCCTGGCCCGCTGCCTGGCCCGCGACCCGTCCAAGCGCTACGCCCACGCCGCGCTGCTGCTGCGCGACCTGCGCGATCTGCTCGGGGCGTGGAAGACCGCCCCCGACCTGCAGATGCTGCTGCAGCGGACCCAGCTGCGGCGCAAGTCGGACCAGATCGGGCCGGAGTCCGAACCCCGCGGGGAGAGCGGCGCGCGGGGCTCGCTGGCGACCCACGAGGTACAGCTCGGCGAGGTGGGCAGGACGCGCAGCTCGCAGCCCAGCGGCGCCGCCTTCGTGGCCCCCTGGGAGCGACGCAAGGAGCGTCCCTCGCGCCCGAGCCAGCAGCGGGTCGAGGGGACCTCCGGCAGCTTCCGCCCGTCCCGCCGCTCGTCCCCCTCGCTGCCCGCCAGCGACGGCACCGCGCCGTGGGAGCGCCGCAAGAAGAGGTGACCGCGGCGGTGCTCAGCGCGGCCGGGCGCGGAGCCGCTCCACGTCCCGGGCCAGCAGCGGATCGAGCTGCAGCGCCCGCTCCAGCGCCGCCTCGGCCTCGGCCCGCGACGTCGCGGCGTCGACGCCCTCGAGGCGCGCCTGCTGCAGCAGCAGCGCGGCCTCGGCGAGCAGGATCGGGGCCTGGGGGGACGGCGACGAGGCCTTGGCCTTGCGGACCGCCGCGAGGCCCTCGGCGATGCGCTCCGGCTGCGGCTCCCCGCGGCGGAAGCCCCACTCGGCCTCCCAGCGGCACTGGTGCGCGACGGACTCCAGCGTGCGCGGGATGTCGGGGTAGATCTCGGCGTAGTCCGCGAGGATCTCGCGGCTGTGCTCCAGGGCCCGCCGCGGCGAGCGCCCGACCTCGACGGCGTAGCGCCCCTCGAGCAGCTCGGCCTCCCACAGCGAGTGCAGCGTGTCGGGGTCGCCGGGGTCCACCTGCAGCGCGCGCTCGAGGTGGGCCCGCGCGCCGTCCAGCGCCGCCAGCGGGGACCGCCCCTGGTCCAGCTCGTAGCGCGCCTCGATCAGCGCCGAGTACGCCAGGTAGAGGTGCACCGTGGTGGAGCGCTGGTTCAGCGCCAGGGCCTTCCTCAGCTGCGCCACAGCCTCCTGCAGCGTCGCCCGCGGGTCCCCGCCGGACAGCCGCTCGTACTCGGCGCGGGTGTGCAGCGTGGCCCCGGTGATCAGGTACGAGTGGTCCCAGTTGGGCGCCAGCTCGGCCGCGCGGGCCATCGCCTCGATGGTCCGCTGCACCGCCGCCGAGGGGTCCTCCCCGCGGGACAGCAGCACGTCGGCCTCGATCGAGTACGCCGTGCCGAGGCTGCCGTACACGAAGTAGTCCGAGGGGCTCAGCTCGATGGCGCGCTGGAAGTTCTCGACGGCGGCCTGCAGGTCCGGATCGGGGTCGTCGCCCCGCTCCCAGACGTACTGCGAGCGGTCGGAGTGGATGTTGCCCAGATCGGCGTAGGCCGTGGAGGTCGGGTGGATCGCCAGCACCTGCTCGTAGCTCTCGATCGCCGCGCCCCAGGGGGGCAGCGGGTCCAGCCCGAGATCCCAGCGGGCGTACGCCTGGGTCCGGTAGGTGTCCCCCAGCCAGCCGTAGCTCGAGGCGAAGGTCGGGTCCAGCTCGATGGCGCGCTGGAACGACTCGATCGCCAGCTTGCAGTGGGGCTCGGCGTCGCGGCCGTACTCCCAGTCCAGATCGGCGATCTCGAAGTGGATCAGCCCCAGCGCCTCGTGGGACAGCTCGCTGTCGGGGTCGAGCGCCACGGCGCGCTGGGCGTGGTCCAGCGAGCGCTGCAGGACCTCCTCGCTGTCGCGACCGCGGCTGGCCTGGTGCGAGGCGAACACCCGCAGCGCCGACGAGGCCGCGCGGTGGGCGGCCCCCATCGCAGGGTCCACCGCCATGGCGTCCCCGCAGGCCCGATCGACGCCGGCCAGCGGCTCGGAGAGGTCGTCGGCGTGGTAGTAGTCGACCCGCATCTGGGCGGCCCACGACTCGCACAGCCCGAGGTGCGCGCCGGGGTCGCTCTGGCCGACCTCCAGGGCCTTGCGGTACGCGCGCCGGCCCGACTCCGCGGCGTGCTTGCCCGGGTCGCGCTCGTCGCGCTCGTAGTGCTCCGCCGCCATCGCCGCGTACAGCGCCGCCTCGAGCAGGTAGGCCTCGTAGAACCAGTCCGCCCGCGACGACGCCGCGGCGGCCTTGACCAGGCCGTCGTCGTAGCGCTTCTCGTACAGCGCGATCAGCCCCTCGAGGTACTCGGGGACCACCACGTCGGAGCCGCGCGAGGCCCGCAGGTACTCCAGCGTCGGCTCCCGCAGGGTCTGCTCCACCTCTCGCCGGCGGGCCTCGCGCAGATCGGCGTCGGCCAGCTCCTCGACCTCGAGCAGCTCCTGCTCGTACTGGGCGCCGAGGGTCAGCCCCAGGGCGTAGGCGACCTCCGGCTCGCGGTAGCCCAGCGACCAGGCGCGCTCCAGGTGGGTGCGCGCCTCGCGGTCCTCGTCCAGCACCAGGTGGCCGAGCCCCAGGGCGTACGACCCGGCGCCCTCGGCCACGGGGCCGACGCGGTCGAGCTGGCCCTCGATCTCGGCCATCCGGGCCCGGACCTGGTCCTTCTCCCGCGTGATGTCGTGGATCGGGCACAGGTGCGCCACGCGCATGATCCACTCGATGTCCTGCGCGTCGCGCCCGAACTGCTGGGCCAGCCGCGCCTGCTGCGCCGCGCGCAGCCGCACCGCCAGGGCGCTGGTGCCGAACGCCAGCACCAGGATCGCCGCCACCGCGATCACGGAGTACAGCGGGCGGTTGCGCCGCACCCGCTTGCGGACGCGGTACCACACCGACGCCGGCCGGGCCTCGATCGGCTCGTCGTCCAGGTAGCGCTGCAGGTCCAGCGCCAGCGCCCGCGCCGACGGGTAGCGGCGGTCCGGGTCCTTGTCGAGGCACTTCAGCACGATCGTCTCGAGGTCGACGGGGACCCCGGGGGCGACCTTGCGCGGCGGCAGGGGCTCGAGCTCCATCAGCGCCACGACGTACTGGGCCTGGTTGGCCGCCTGGAACGGCGGGCGCCCGGTGAGCAGCCGGTACAGCACCGCGCCGAGGCTGTACACGTCGGTCCGGCGGTCCACCCGGCGGCTCTCGCCCATCGCCTGCTCCGGCGCCATGTACGCCGGGGTGCCCATCATCATCCCGGTGGCGGTGGTGCCGGCGTCGCGCTCGTCGCGGGCCAGGCCGAAGTCGACGACGTACGGCTTCAGGCCGCCCACCGGGTCGGGCTCGACGAGGATGTTGCTCGGCTTCAGGTCTCGGTGGATCAGCCCCTCGCGGTGGGCGGCGTGGACCGCCTCGGCCACCTTCGCGATGATCTTGACCTTCTGCTCCAGCGACAGCTCCTCGGCGATCTCGCCGAGCTCGGGGCCGTCGATGAACTGCATCGCGATGTGGGGCACGCCGTCGTGCTCGCCGGCCTCGTACACGTCGCAGACGTTCTCGTGCCGCAGCCGGGCCTGGACGCGGGCCTCGCGCACGAAGCGGATCATGAAGTCCATCTCGCCGGCGCGCAGGATCTTCAGCGCCACGACGCGGTCGAGCTTGGTGTCCAGCGCGCGGTAGACGACCCCCATCCCGCCGGAGCCGAGGAACTCGCCGATGCGGTAGTGCCCCCACTCGGTCCCCGGCTCGAGGCGGCCGAACGGGGTCTCCGCCTGCTCGTCGGTGCCGAACGGGTCCAGCGGGTCCACCGGCGTGCCCTCGGTGGAGACGATGCTCTCCCACGCCTGGGTCGGGACGCGGTCGGGGTCGATCGCGCGGGCCCCGGCGGCCGCGACCTCGGTGGACAGCGCGTCGATCGCGTCCTCGGACAGCAGGCCCGCCCGGATCAGCCGGCGCAGCGCCTGCTCCGGATCGCGGCCCTCGACGTCCTCGCGGCCGACCCAGCCGCGGGAGACGGCGCGCTCGAGGATCGATGCTGCGCGACCTCGCTCCACGACGACCTCGACCCCTCCCCGTCCCTCCAGGGTACCGGCTCTGCGCGCTACAATGCGACCGCCCCGCAGCCCAGGAGATCCCGCCGTGCGCTTCGCCCACCTGGGCCCCCACGTGGGGAACATGGCGGAGCTCGAGGTGTTGCTGGAGCAGTGCCGCGGGGCCTGACCGCGCCCCGCCGGGAGGGGAGACGATGCGCGACGCACCCTGGTTCGGACTCCTGATCGCCGTCGTGATCGGCTGCAACGCCTCCGAGGCCGATCCCACCGGAACGGCACCGGACGGGGCCGCCGTCACCGGCGACACCACCGCAGAGGTCGCCGTGGAGGCGACCCCACCCGAACCCCCGACGCCCGTGGACCCCGCCACGGTCCCCGACTACCTGGAGGGCTTCGGCGATCTGTACGTGCGCGAGGGCGACGAGATCGTCGATGCCCCCGAGGCGATCGAGGCCGTCGCCCGCCGCTACCCGCTGTTCCCCGGCAAGGGCGCCCCCGACGGCGGGGTCTCGCTGACGATCCTCGCCTCCCACGAGACGGTGAAGGTCGGTGAGGAGCTGGTGGTGGTCCACGTCCTCGAGGCCACCGAGCCCGGCGTCGAGCTGTACCTGATGGGCCCCAAGCGGATCCACGAGGAGTACGTCGACGGCACCCTGGCCAGCGCCCCGTGGAAGGGCATCGGCGTCTACGACGGCGCGGTGCTCACCGGCCCGGGGGTCGACGGCAACTACGATCTGACGCGCTACACCTGGACCGAGCCCGGGACCCACACGATCCAGTGGCGCCACGGCGGCACCACCTGCGCCATCGCCGGCGTGCGGCCGGTGAGCAACACCCTGACGATCACCGTGGTGGAGTGAGGCGGCACCCGGGTAGCGGCGCGAGGTGACGGCGCAAGCGCTCTGGGGCGCCGGACAGGGACCGGGCATCGAGCGATTCCGATGCCTCTGGCGGTGACGTGTGGGAATCGGACCCGGGGTTGGGGGGGAGCCCGTCGCTGGTCGAGCGTGCCATTGCCACCGGGAGCGCCTCAAGGCCAAGCTCGTCGGGCTTCGC
>CAZOYV010000366.1:0-7367 GCA_964584075.1 uncultured Rickettsiales bacterium
GGCGACCTCGGCCGGATCGTCGACGCCGACCCCGGGGCCGGCGAGGTCACGATCCGGATCGACGGCCGCGAGCACGTCTACCCCAGCGGCGACCTCGACGCGGTGGTCCCGGCCTACGCCGCCTCGATCCACAAGAGCCAGGGCAGCGAGTACCCCGCGGTGGTGATCCCGCTGATGGGCGAGCACTGGGTGATGCTGCGCCGCAACCTGCTGTACACCGCGATCACCCGCGGCGCGCGGATGGTCGCGGTGGTGGGCAGCAACCGCGCGCTGGGCCGCTGCCTGCACAACGACGACGCGCTCCAGCGCCGCACGGCGCTGCGCGGTCTGCTGAAGGCGGAGCTGCGCTGAGGGCGGGCCGGAGGGCGGCTAGAACACCGACTCCTCTTCCATCGACGTCTCGATGAACTTCTCGATCAGCTGGCGATCGGCGGCGGAGATGTCGAGGAACTTGAACCCGTTGCCCGCGCGGCGGGTGCCCGACTCGTCCTCCTCGAGGCGGGAGACGACCTTGCCGGTGACCTTGATCGAGTCGTAGACCCCGGGGAGGTTGAACTCGATCTGGACCTCCTTGCCGATGTCGTAGGGGGTCGGGCTCTCGATGAAGATCCCGCCGACGCTCAGGTTCGAACAGTTGTGGAAGTCGAGGCGTCCGTCGACGCGGCCCTCGGTCCACAGCTTGAGCGACAGCCGCACCGACGTCCGGCGCCGGGTCTCGTCCGAGGGGATCTTGCCGTACTCGTCGCTGTCGCTCGGGTGCTCGGGATCGCTCATGGCTGCTCGCAACAGGGTTCTGGGAGGGCCCATCGTACGGCGTGCCCGGGGGCCTGTCAATCGGCGCCCCGCCGCCCGGAGCGGGGAACGGATGAGGTACACTGGCGCCATCGAGAGGACCGCGAGATGACCCCCGAGCAGGCACGCGACGCGCTGGTGTTCGCCCTGGACGTGGACCACCCCGACGAGGCCCGGGAGTGGGCCGCGCGGCTGGCCGGAGCGGTGCGCTGGATCAAGGTCGGCGCGCGGCTGTACTGCGCGGCCGGGCCGCCGGTGGTGGCGATGCTGCGGGAGGCGGGGTTCCGCGTGTTCGTCGACCTGAAGTTCCACGACATCCCCGACCAGGTCGAGGGGGCGTGCCGGGAGGCCGCGCGGCTCGGCGCGGGGATGTTGACGGTGCACACCAGCGGCGGCGCCGCGATGATGGCCGCCGCCGCGGAGGGCTCCGCCGCGGGGGCCGCCGCGATCGGGGAGCCCCCGCCGGTGGTGCTCGGCGTCACCGTGCTGACCAGCCTCGACGCTGCCGCGCTGCGCTCGCTGGGGGTCCAGCGCTCCCCGGCCGAGCAGGTCGACCACCTGGCGGCGCTGGCCGCCGGGGCCGGGATCGGCGGGGTGGTCTGCTCCGCCCGCGAGGTCGGCCGCCTGCGGGCCCGCCACCCCCGGCCGTTCTGCTTCCTGACGCCGGGGATCCGCCCGGCCGGCGCCGCCACCGACGACCAGGCGCGGGTCGCCACCCCGGCCGCCGCGGTGCGCGACGGCGCCGACTACCTGGTGGTCGGCCGGCCGATCAAGCGCGCCCCCGATCCGGTGGCCGCCGCGGAGCGGATCCTCGCGGAGATGTCGGCGGACGGATGACCGACGAGGAGCTCTTCGCGCTGCGGTCCCGGTTGCTGCTGGGACTGGAGCGGCGCGTGGAGGCCGTCGCCGACGACCAGATCGCCCCCCTCGCCCGGCGGCTGCTGGGCCTGCCCGACCGCGCGATCCGGCGCCACCGCGTGCTGGAGCTGCTGATCGAGTCGTGCGACGCGCTGGGCTACGAGCTGATCCGCTGGCTGTGGCTCGCCAGCCTCGACCACGACCAGCGGGCCCGCTCGGTGCTGCTCGACCTGACCACCAGCCGCCCGCTGGTGGAGGCGCTGGGGTACGACAAGGCCCGCCGGCTGTATGGCCGCGCCCGCGCCGCCGAGGAGGAGGACATCGGCCGGCTGTTCCTCTCCACGCCGTCCCACCGCGCCGCGTACCACGACGCCGACGTGGACGAGAACGAGAAGCTGGCCTACACCTCGCTGGGCCGCCGCAAGGCGCTGGCCCGCGGCCAGGACCGGATGGTCCTCGACCGGCTGCTGTTCGACCGCCACCCGGCGGTGATCCGCAACCTGCTGCGCAACCCGCGGCTGGTGGAGCGCGACGCGGTCCGCATCGCCGCGATGCGCCCCACCGCGCCGGCGGTGATCCAGGAGCTGTACCGCAGCAACCGCTGGATCACGCGCTACCCGGTGAAGAAGGCGATCGCGTTCAACCCGTACTCGCCGCTGGACATCGCCGTGGGGCTGCTGCCCCACCTGGCGCGCCAGGACCTGCGCTCGCTGTCGCGCTCCAACGTGGTGGACCCGGAGCTCAAGGCCGCGGCGCGGCGACTGCTCGAGGTGGCGGAGCGACGGTGGCGGGAAGCCCGCGAGGAGCGGTACGGGATGCGATCGCCGGACGACGGCGGGACGGAGTAGCTACTCGGCCTTCTCCTGCTCGGCGGAGTCGGAGACGTCCAGCTCGGACGGCTTGCCGTCGGAGGCGGACTTGAAGTTCTTGATCCCCTTGCCCAGGGCGGCCCCGATCTGGGGCAGCTTCCCCACCCCGAAGAAGATCATGATGATCACCAGGATGACGATCAGCTCCCCGATCCCGGGGCTCCACAGCGTGGCGAGCATGGCTCGCTCCTTCCTCGCGGACCCATCCGGGTCCCAGACAGGCCCAACATACCACGGGCACCGGGCATCACCTAGCCGGGTCCGCCGACGGGCGCCACGACCACCGCGCCGTCCTTGACCACCGCGGCGCAGGGATCGTGACCGAACCAATAAGGCAGGTCCCGGTGGTCCGCAACGTCGAACACCGCCAGGTCGGCGCGCATCCCCGGGGCCAGCGCGCCGCGGTCGTGCTCCAGGGCCAGCGCCCGGGCCGCCACCGTGGTGATCGCGGCCAGCACGTCGGGCATCGTCATCCGCCACCGAACGCAGGCCATCGAGGCCATCAGCAGCAGGTCGGTGGTCGGCGAGCTGCCGGGGTTGCAGTCGGTGGACAGCGCCACCGGCACCCCGGCCTCCTGCAGCGCGGCCAGCGGCGGCGCGGGACCATCCAGGAAGTACTGGGCGCCGGGCAGCAGCACCGCCACCGTGCCGGCGTCGGCCAGCGCCGCGATGCCGGCCTCCGAGACGTGGTCGAGGTGCTCGGCCGAGGCCGCGCCGAGCTCGCCGGCGAGGGCCCCGCCGCCGCCGTCGTGGAGCTGGTCGGCGTGGACCTTGAGCTGCAGCCCCGCCGCCCGCGCGGCCTGCAGCACCCGCCGCGACTCGTCCACGTCGTAGGCCAGTCCCGGCTCGCAGAACACGTCGCAGAACCGGGCCAGCCCGGCCTCCGCCACCGCCGGGATCATCTCCTCGATCACGACGCGCAGGTAGCCCTCGCGGTCGTCACGGAACTCGGGCGGCACGGCGTGGGCGCCGAGGAAGGTCGACACCACGTCCCACGGCCCCTCGCGGTGCAGCTCGGCCGCGACCTCGAGGATCTTCCGCTCGGTGGGCCAGTCGAGCCCGTAGCCCGACTTGATCTCCACGGTGGTCACCCCCCGGCGCAGCAGGTCCCGGATCCGCGCCCGCGCCCGGCCGAGCAGCTCCTCGTGGGACGCCTCGCGGGTGGCCCGCACCGTGCCGAGGATCCCCCCGCCGCCCTCCAGGATCTGCGCGTAGGTCTCGCCCTGGAGCCGCCGCGCGAGCTCGCCGGCGCGGCTGCCGCCGAACACCAGGTGGGTGTGGCACTCGACCAGCCCGGGCAGCACCACCCCGCCGCGGGCGTCGAGCACCGCGGCGTCGGGGCCCGGGGCCAGCTCGTCGGGCCAGCGACCGTCGGGACCGACCCACGCGATGCGATCGCCGGCGCAGACCACCGCGCCGTCCTCGATCACGGGGAAGCCCTCGGTGACCGGGATCACCTCGGCGGCGTTGCGGATCCAGAGGGTGGGCTCGGGCATGGGACCTCCGGCGGGAAGGCCGGAGGATAGCTCGATTCGCGGAGGCTAGCGAACCCGGCGGCGGATCAGCAGGCCGGCGATCATCGCGCCGAGCACGGCCAGCGCCGACGTCGGGGTGCCCTGGCCCTCGTAGACCCGGCACTCGCACTCGCCGCTGCCGGCCTGCAGGCGCCCGCCGTCTTCGTCCGCCGCGTCGTCGTCGTCGTCCGCCGCGTCGTCGTCGTCGCCGGCGCAGTCGGGGTCGACGTCGTCGATGTCGCCGTCGCAGTCGTTGTCCTCGCCGTCGTCGCAGATCTCGTCGGCCTCGGGGTTCGTGCTGCTGTCGTTGTCGTCGCAGTCCTCGCCGCCGCACCACGACGGCAGGTAGCCGTCGCCGTCGCCGTCGGCGCACTCGCTGGAGCCCACGCCCCACAGCTCGATGTCGTCGATGTTCCAGCCGCAGTAGACCCAGCCCTCGTCGGTGGTCCCCATCGTCCAGCGCAGGTACACGGTGGGCTGGCCGTCGGCCACGTCGGAGATGTCGATGGTCTGCTCGGTCCAGCCCGAGTCGGTGACCTCGTCGTCGTTCTGCCACACCGTGGTCCAGCTGCTGCCGTCGGTGCTGACGCGCACGTAGGCGTGGTCGTAGGTCGGGGTCTCGACCCCCAGCCAGCGCCAGAACTTCAGGGTGGTCTTGGTCAGGTTGGTGCAGTCGATCGCGTTCGACGTCAGGTGCTTCTCGTCCAGGTCGTTGGGGTAGTCCCCCTGCAGGTTGTAGCCGTAGACGTTGGTGCCGGTGTGGCCCGAGGTCGGGTCGGACGAGCCGTGCTCGCCGCCGAGCCCCTGGGGCTCGCCGAACGCCCACTCGCCCTCCACCGTCCAGCCCGGATCGCTGTCCAGCGGCCACTCCACCTGCACCTCGGGGGCGCCGACCTCGAGGTCGACGCTGCGATCGGTGTCGCCCTCGTGGTCGGTGACGTTGGTGAACGTCACGGTGTCGCCGTACTCGCCGTTGGGCAGGCTGTTGGCGTTGGTGTTGATCGAGACCGTGACGTCCAGCGTGCCCCCCGCGGGGATCGTGCCGGAGGCCGGGTCGAGGCTGACCCAGCTCTCGCCGCAGCCGACCTCGACGTCGATGGGGTACTCGCTGAGGTTCTCCAGCGTGTAGACCTTCTGGACCGGGTCGAACGGACCGCCGGCGTTGCCCAGCGAGACCAGCGCGTCGAACGGCTCGATCTGCAGCCCGGTGGGCGGCGTGGCGGTGCCGACGACCCGCACCGACGGATCGCCGAACACCGTCCAGGTGTCGTACATGTCCACCGCGCCGTACTCGTCCATCATCAGGCACGACCCGGCGAAGGCCAGCGCGCCGAAGCTGAAGTAGGCCTCCTCGAGCAGCAGGTCGACGGTCTCGTCCTGGGCCGCCATCGGCGGGTCCCAGGACTGGCTGATCGTCGAGGCGTAGACCCCGATCGCGCCGGTGGGGCTGCCCCCGTTGGTGGCCCGCAGCCACGCCTCGCCGAAGCAGGTCCCGTGGTTGAACTCGCCGTTGTTGCACGCCACCGAGACGATGAACGGCAGCATGTCGTCGTTGGTCAGGCTGTTGACGTTGCTGTTGGAGAACCCGGTGGTGCCCCAGCCCTCCATCCAGCCGTGGCCACAGTAGTTGACGATCCCGCGGCCGTCGTTGAGCGCCTGGCTGACCGCCGAGGCCGACGCGCCGGGGTCGTAGATCTGGTCGACCTGGGTGTAGCCGGCGGCGAGCAGCTTGTCGCGGATCACGTCCACGTGCTCGTAGTCCATCTCGCCATCGTCGCCGGGGCCCTCGCTGGAGCCGATGCCGACGCCCTTGGCGTACCAGCCCTGGGTCGTGGCCGGCATGTTCTCGTAGCTGATCGTGCGCTGGACCTGGGTGTCCACGTGGCCGGCGTTCTCGGCCGAGAACCGGCCGATCACGATCTCCGGGTAGTCGTCGTTGCCGCTGATCTTGGCGTAGCACGGGTCGCACGCGCCGCCCGACGAGCTGGGCGAGTCGATCTCGTCGCTGTCCCCCACCAGCAGCACGAAGGTCAGGTTGCCGCTGTTGTACTCGTTCTCGATGTAGCTCTTGATCGCGGCGTCGTTGTTGCCGATCGTCGAGACGCCCACCGCCGTCGTGGGGATCCCGATGCCGTTCTTGTGGGCCACCAGCGGCTGGACGTTGGGCAGCCAGTCGTCGTGGGCGATGATCAGCATCCCGCCGGTCTCGACGATCGGGTCGTAGCGGCCGCCGTCGGCCTCGGGGGCGTTGAGGAAGTGGTGCGCGTAGAGCTGCGAGAACGCCGCGCTGCGGCGGTCGTGCCCGCTGCGGTGCAGCACGTTGGTCTCGCCGGGGCCCTCGGCGACGAGCTCGACGGTCATGGTGTCGATCACGCGCAGCACGCGGGTCACCGGGTTGTACTGGAACGGGTACATCTCGACGACCACGCCGCGGTGGTCCCGCAGGATGTACGGCCGCTGCAGATCGACCATCACGCCGGGGAAGAACTGGTCCTCGGCGTACTCCGGGCCGAACGGGTACGGCACGTCGGCCGGATCCACCGAGCGGTACAGGATCCCCTTGGACGGGGCCACGTCGACGTCGTGGTACTCGACGTAGTCGAAGTCCACCACGTGGGCCGCCATCCGCGCGTCGTCGGGGATGATCACGCTGCGGTTGATCGTCGGCAGCTCCGGCGCGCCGGCGATCTTCAGCGGGCTCTCGTCGAGCAGCGACAGCTCGACGTACAGCGTCCCGTCGATGTCCACCAGCGCCTCGTCGAAGTCGTCGATCCGGTACTGCAGCACGATGCGCTGGCCCTGGTCCTCGAGCAGCTGCACGTCGACGGTGTCGCGGGCCGCCGCCGAGGTGGCGACCAGCAGCAGCAGCGCACCGGCCAGGACGGTCGCGCGGGCGCGGTGGAAGGTGGCGAAAGAGGTCAAGATTCCTGCGGTTTTCGACACGGTGCCGCACTCCTCTGGTTGAAGCGGATTATAGCCGCTCGTGCCAGCCCCTTCGTGATGAACCTGTCAATCCTGGAGCCCCATCCCGTTCAATCCTGGTGAAACGCTGGATTATCGGGTTTGGGGACGGACATCGATGTCCCCCGGCGATCGAGACAGCGGGGGAGCTTCGTGAGACAGTTAGATACAGCCAATACCACTGGTCATGTCTATTTCCTCGCCTCGCCGAGCCCGTCGCGACGGCCGATCACGAATTCCCCGCGACTGGCATCCGGATTGCTATCTGTGGGCCCCCGAGATCGATGCAACAGTGCCCCCGATCGCTACCAACCCCGATGACTCCAGACCTCCTGACATAGATCCGCGCAAACTCAGCAATGGCGGGGATTTC
>CAZOYV010000367.1:0-7365 GCA_964584075.1 uncultured Rickettsiales bacterium
AACGATGTCAGGCGACATGCAACGACTCATGCGGCTGGGCGTGAAACGCAACAGCTGGGTCACGTAGCGCCGGTCCGCCAGGTACTGCACGCCGCCGATCAACCCGGTGATGACCACCCCGGCCACGAACACCGCGCCGACCGACCCACCGAGAAGTGCCACGAAAGGGACCTGATCCATCTGCTCTCCAGCTCGCGGTAGCGGGGACCCGGCTGTGCGGGTTCGGGAGGGCCGGGTCCCCGCCGTTCACAGGAGGTACCGGGCGCCACCGGTACCGGTCAGACCCAGAGTACCCCGGGGAGGGACGTGAACCGGGTGGAGTGCGAAAACGGGCAAACCATCATCACGCGAGGTGACTGGTTCTACTCGTCGCCATTCCCGTCCTTGATTGCCGCTGCATCCTCGCTGTCGAGGTCCTGCTTCGTCTCGGCTTCCTTCCGGGCGACGACCGCGAGATCCCGCCGCTGGCGCATGATCTGCGCCTCCTGGATCCGGCTCGTCGCGTGGGTCTGGACGGTGGCAGCATGTCGCCCCACCATGAAGGGGATCACATCCACCAGGGGAGGGCCGAGAAACGCGATCCCGAGGGTGATCACGGCGGTCGTCGTCGCTTGGAGCAGGAGATTCCAGCTCGCGAATGGGAGCGGGGGCACCCAGGTCAGCAGGTAGCCGACCGCGGAGAGCCCCACCGACAGGGTGATCCACCCGAGGACGACCCGGTCGGCGTGGAGGCTCTTCATGCAGTTCGGATCGTGGGGCTCCCTCGTAGAGTCCATGTACGCCCGCGTCTGGCTGGCGAAGAACGTGAAGGTGGCCAGCAGCAGCGAAGCCACCGTGGCAGCCAGGCCGGCGACACCTCGACCGGCCTCCAGCCCCTCCGAGGTCCAGTCGGACGCGAGCAGGACCAGCAGAGCTAGGCCAGCGCCGAGCCCGGCGGCCGCCGCCCGCCGGAGGCTCTTCAGGTCGTGCAGTAGCCTCCCCCAGAAACCGAGGCGCAGATCCTCTAGGGTCCCGCCGAAGCATCGGATATCAATCCTGCTCGACAGTTGGAACTCGAGCAGTTCTTTCCTGCTGTACTGCTCCACGATGATCTGGATGAACGGCCTCTCCGCAGGGATCACCGAGAACGAGTCCAACTCCGGCATGACGAGAAGCTGAACCGGGCGCTGCCATCGGCTCGCCAGCTGCTCCACCGCCTCCCGGAGCACGGCCAGCCGGACCGTCCGTAGACCGGGCTTGCTGGAGGCGTCGATGCACTCCGCGAGTTCTCGTGCCTCCTCCATCATCGAGATGAGGGCCTTGTCGGCCATGCCATGGTCACTCCTCGCCAGTCAGGATACCTTGCCGCTCCAGCTCGTCCATCACCTTCTGGAGCTGCACCTCGCGGACCTCGTCGACAGCGACGGGCACCTGCACCACATCGGGAATCGTCCGTGGGTAGCGCATCACGCGCACGCCACCACGGGCATCGTCGTCCGGCTCCTTCACGTTCATGCGGTGGACGTTCCCGGCGGCGACCTGGTGCCGGACGAGTGGACTATGCGCGAGGTCTTCCTCCGGCTCCGCGCGGGTCGTGCAGCGGTCGATGTACTTGTGCAGGTCCGTCATCAAGGACCGCGCGAGCTCCTCGCGCTCTGCATCAGGGTTGAACAGCTTGACATCCGCCACCGGCTCCTTGCCTGCGAGGTCCCACACCTCAACCTCGACCATCCTCGAGCTCCTGTCCTTCGCGGTATCCAGCATCTTCTTGACGAAGAAGGCATGGCTTCTCGTCAGCTTCGTCGTCTCCAGTTCCAGGTGGTCGTCAAACCGGACGAACTCGAGGCTCATCACCTCCTGGGCGATCCGGATCATACGCCGCGTCGAGACCTCCCGAGTGCGCAAGGCGGGCCACGCGTAGACCACTCCGCCAATTGCTGGCAGCAGCGTCACCCACACAACTTCGCATTCGTTTGTCTCCACGAACCGTGGATCCTCATCCTCGTCGTCCGGCTCGACGAGCGCACCGCGCGTGACCCGGAGGTAGAGGGGAATCGTTCCCGCGTAGTGGAACCTCGACTTCCACAACCGCCCGAAGTAGAGCTCCCACTCACCGTAGCGGATCGTCTCGTGGTACCGGTCCTCGAAGTACCTGAGGAGGTCGGCGGCATATTCGTTCGTCCGCTTCTCGTAGGGGATGTGAAGCCGGTTCACCTTCAGCTTTAGCATCATCTTGCCTCCCTCCTGGCGACTCGGTTACCAGTTCGTGGCCAGCTCCTGACCAGTTGCTTCCTATCTCACTCGGAACTGCACCTCGGGCACCAGGTTCACGGCGTCGGCCAGGCCGACGAGCTCGTCGACAGTCGGCTCCGCGTCGGACGACAGCAGCTGCTGGACCCGGTCCTCGGTCAGGCCGGCGCGCTTCGCGAGCTCGGAGCGGCCGAGGTGCTTCAGTGCCGCGGCGACCACCACGGCGCGGACGAACGACTCGAACAGCGCCGCCGACGTGATCGCCCTGCGCGAGACCGTCTCCTCCATCAGCTCGGACAGGTAGCCTCGGGGTGAATCGGTGGTCATGGATGGCTCCTACTTGAGGACCAGCTTGTCGTACTCGATCCCGGGACAATCAGCATCTCCGGAGACCGGTGGTTCGAAGCCATCGACGACGTGGCTGTTGGACTCCCCGGGACCCAAGTCCGGCGTGCAACCAGGAGCCCTGTGGTGGCCATCGTCACAGACGAGGATCACCTCGAAGCACATCGTGCCCGCCCCAGACCCATTGTTTCGAGAGGTGCACTGCAGGATTCCTGTACCCGTTTGGAAACAGTTCATCTCGATGGCGGCGAGTTGACTCGTATCGAAGCCCCTTACCAGGTACAGACCGATGATCCCGATTCCGATCATCCCAAGAACCAGAACGAGGATTCCGGTCTGGGTCGAGAACCCCTTCTTGGCCGGCGGTCCGTGCCGTTCCTTGTGATTCCGGAGGCGGGGGTGGGCTGGCTCCGTCTCCCCGGGTTTCGGCTGACGGAATGCGTCCTCGAAGTCGGTGTTGAGCGCCTGCTCGATCTGCTTTCCGATACTCTTCTTCTCTGACGTTGGTGGCTCCGCCGACAGTGGATTCCCGCAGCTCCCGCAGAACCGTCCGCTGGTGGCGAGACCACTACCGCAGTGCGGGCAGAACTGGACCTTGGACATGGTCGATCCTCCCATCCCCCTCGGAGACCCCTCCGACCGTCCTGGCGGTACGCGGTGGCGCTATTGCTACCGTATCGCGATTGATGCGGCATTCCAATCGCCGGAGCTGTGGATTCTGCATCCATTGTGGTTCCCGGTGATGCGAAGGGATGACCGCGGACGGCGGGGAGGCTACGCCTCCCCGAAAATATTAGTGCCAGCCACCCCAGATATGCTCGACTACTTTTTCCATTCGAATGGAAATCCGAAAAACCAGAAATTCATGATCTGAATCGGCCACCGGAATTGGTTCATTCCTACTTCGAGGTGAGCGCCAAGATGACCGCCTCGAGTGTCTCGATGGTCCGTTCATCACCAGACTGGTAGACCCGCTGCAATCTACGGGTGAACTCCTGTTGCCGAACATCGTCAACGGGAAGCACAGCTGCTCCTGAGCCATCCAGGATCAAGCTCATCAACGGCGGAATGCTGCTGATCACGTTTGCAAGTTGCCTGAGTTCTTCCGTCTCGAGCGGCCGGACGTGGACGCTGCCCTCAGCAACAGCTCCAGTGGTAGCGGCCTGGGGGTGGCATGGTATTCCCGTAAGCAGGTAGTTCACGTCGTGCCCGAGCTGGGCAATTCCGAGGAGCATCCTCGTCGGCGGTTTCTTCCGTCCCGCCTCGACCTCCCAGACAGATGCCTGAGAGACACCGGTTTGCCTCGCCAGTTCGGCACCTGAAACGGATAACTGCTCGCGCAGTTGCTTCAGGCGCTCTCCAACAGCGGCATGCGGAAATTCATCACTCATGTTGTCGTTCCCGTTGACAGATCACCACACACGCTGTATCAATAGCAAGTGATATTGCTGGAGTTGTAACGTGCGGCCGAACGAGATCAAGGCAGCCCTCGTCCACCG
The DNA here is from genome assembly GCA_964584075.1 of uncultured Rickettsiales bacterium. Taxonomy (GTDB): domain Bacteria; phylum Myxococcota_A; class UBA796; order UBA9615; family CAYRNR01; genus CAZOYV01. The sequence goes on from CAZOYV010000367.1 coordinate 4,074, forward strand.
AGGAATCACGGTCACCTCCATCGCCCGCGAACTGAAGGTGAGCCGCCAGCTGGTCTCGCATGTGGTCCATTACCGCCTGCCGAACGCAAGAGTACGCTGCGCCGTCGCTGACGCCATCGGACTGCCCTATCTGTTGGTCTGGGGTTCCGCCTACCCCAGACAGTCTGACGTTCCCGCACACGACTCTATCACCCAGCCGATAGCCGATGCACCACCGGATGGGGGCCACCGTGGCTGAGGTCCGCTACGCGCGCGTCGTCGGGGCCCCCTCCCACCGGCTCTACAAGAACGCGTTCTTCAAGATCTTCCGCGGCGTGCGCACGATCCGCAGGTCCGACCACCAGCTGCTGGTCACCCCCAAGGTGGTGCTCAAGCTCGAGTCACCGTACCGCGCCGGACAGGTGGAGCGCCACGCCACGGTCTCCTACCACCCGGCACTGGCGGGCATGGTCGGCGACTGGCTGCAGCTGCTCGAGCGCGACTGCGCCGCCCTCCACGTCCGGGCTGCGCTGCAGGACTTCCCCCGCGAGGAGGAGCGCACCGATGGCTGACCATCGCAGCCATGGACCGTCCCGGGCCAAGGAGGGCTACGGCCAGCGCCGCCTGGAGTGCCCCCACTACGAGGGCTGCCTCGACATCGCCTGCGGCGAGGAGTGGCCGGGGTTCACCTGCGAGGGGTGCTCCCAGCTCAACGTCGAGCCCGACAAGATCTTCGACGTGCACTCCCTGCTGGCCCGCTCCGGGCCCAGCTTGATCCCGGCGGTCCCGGTCCACGTCGACGCCAACAACCCCAGCCCCGTCCGCCGGCGGCTGGTGGTGCAGTCGTTTGAGGGGGACGGGCTCCAGGCGATCACGATCCGGGTCTGCCCGGTGTGCGGCACCAAGGCCCGCGCCCGGGGCCTGTGCCAGCGCCACTACCAACGCTGGTACGCCGCCCAGAAGAAGGGCGAGACCACCGAGGAGCCCATCCAATGGGCGATCAAGCACTTCGGGCAGACCCTGCGGACCACCGTTTGGGAGTGCTGCTCCGTCGAGGGCTGCCACTACCCGGCCGAGGTCCGGGGCCTGTGCGCCCACCACTACCACCAGCAGTACCGGCGCGAACGCGCCTCCGCCAGGATGGAGGACTCGGGATGCTCCACCGCGACCTGAGACCGGACGACCGCCTGGTCGTGGAGTCCGTCACCAACCTCGGGCGGCTGATCGACGCCTTCGCGGCGCGGGACTTCGCCGAGTTCACGCCCGGGCAGCTCGAGGCCTTCACCGGCCTGAGCAAGGGCAAGCTCCGCGGGCTGCTGCACTCCGGCTGGCTCCTGGGGTGGCTCACCCCGGTCCAGGACGACCCGATCACCAAGACCATCGATCGCTGGGCCCTCGACCCGCGGTTCGCGCACTACGCCGAGCGCTATCGCCGGATGCTGGTCCAGCGCGCCCAGGAGCTCGACGACCGCTTCCGCCGCTTCCAGGACGGCCCGGCGAGCTCACTGCTGAGGGAGGGCTGAGCTGTGTGGTGCACCACGTTCGTCGAGGACGGCGGCTCGCGCGTCGAGGTCGGCGCGCTGACGCTGCTGTTCGACTTCTGGGACGGCCAGCTGGCCCACCTGCGGGTGATCGGCCGCTACGAGTCCGGGCAGGTCCGCGGGGACCGCTGGCAGCTGTCCCACGGACAGCGGGTGCGGCTGACGCTGCCCGCGGGGGACGAGGTTCTGTTGTTCGTCAAGCGCATCGACGGCCACGTGCGGCTGTTCGTCGGCGCGCCGCGCAGCGTGGTGCTGCGCCGGTCGCTGTAGGGAGGGTCCATGGAGATCGAAGACGGCGGCGGGGTGCTGGTTCTCCCGTCGGGCAAGCAGCTGGAGTACGAGGAGCTGGGCGAGAAGTCCCGGCAGCACGCGGCGCTGGTGCGCCAGCAGGTGGCCCGGCGGGTCGAGCTGATCGCGCTGCTCTCCGGCGGCCGCCGCTGGGACCCCGACGAGGTCGCGGACGACACCCGCTACTGGGTGGAGCAGACCAGCCACGCCTTCTGGGAGGCCTGCCGGCGCATCGCGTGGGCCCACCTCGAGTTCAACGACCATGCCCGCTGGCTCGAGTGGGTCGGGGACAAGGTCGGGATCAACCGGCAGCACGCCTACAACTACCTGGCGGTGGCCACGAAACTGGCCGGTCATGACGATCGGCAGAAGCTGCTGGGGCTGGGCCAGACCAAGGCCATCGACCTGTGCCTGTCCCTCGAGGAGGGCGAGCTCCGCGCGCTGGGGCAGGGGGACGGCCAGCTGGAGCTCGACCTGGACGAGATCAGCCGGATGAGCACGCGGGAGCTGCGCACCCGGCTGCGCCGCCGCGAGCGGGAGCTGCGCCAGGCCAAGGACAAGATCGATGGCGCCCAGCGGGCACTGGACCGCGCCAACCAGAAGGTCGGCGAGCTGACCAACGGACCGCCGCCGCCGGAGAAGGTGCTGCAGAACCTGGACCTGGCCGAGGCCGGGTTCGCGCTGCAGGTCGACAAGCTGATCCGGCTGTTCGACGAGATCGACTGGCCCAGCGCCCACCCCCAGCTGATGGCCAACTTCTCCGCGGTGATCGAGTCGGCGCGGGTCCGCCTGGTGGACCTCGAGAAGCTGACCGAGGACGAGTGGCACCTGCACCCGGAGATCTGCAACCAGCACGGTGTTTCCACGCTGGTCACCATCGACGAGAAGCATCTCTATGACGAGATCGTCTACCCGCCGCGCAGCACCGCGATGGGCGAGGTCTTCCGCCTCGAGGAGATCCTTCCGCCGAGCTGGACCTGGGCCCGGGCGGAGTGGGCCCTGCAGCAGCTGGTGGACAAGGGCTTCCTCGAGCGGGGCGACAACCCCAACGAGTGGGTCCTGCTCGACACCGGCCCCGACCCCTCGAAGCTGATCCCGGAGTGGATGCGCAGGTCGATGCGGAAGACGGCGGAACGAAACGAGCATCAGGACGACGGTGACGGGGTGGACGAGTTGTAGCGGAGGAACGATGGCAGGGGAGATCCGGAGGGAGCTGCTCGAGGAACTGGCGCGTGCCGTCGAGGGGACGGATCGCCGGGGGCGGTCCCTGATCATGCGCCAGGCCGCGGAGCGCTTCGGGATCTCGTCGTCGCGGTTGTACCGCCTGCTGCGCGGACACCGGGCCATCCCGGGCGAGGTCCGCGCCCCCGAGCAGCGCAAGCTCACCGGCGACGCCGCGATCGCCGTGGCCAAGCTGCTACTTAAAACAAAAGGGGTATGCCCTTGACTCCAGTGACCCCAAGATGTAGTGCCGAGTCGTGGAG
>CAZOYV010000368.1:0-7326 GCA_964584075.1 uncultured Rickettsiales bacterium
GGTGGTCCCTAGATCGTGGCGCGGAGACGGTCCCATCCTCGTGGCGCTTGACACGCCGTCGCGGCCGTCCGCGAGGCCGTCGCTGATGCTTGGTAGACCCTCCAGAGCCTCACGAGCTGCGCGTGGTGGCCGGGGTGGCGGCGATGGACGTGCGCGACGGGGTGGTATCCTCGGTGGAGCTGCCGTCGTTCGTGGAGCGAGGTCGGCGATACGGCGGGGCCGTCAGGGAACTTCACACTGGTTGTCGTCGTTCCATCCCCAACAGACAACGTGGCCATCCACCCGCACGGCGCAGTTGTGATCGCTGCCGGCGGAGACCTGTACGAACTCGTCGCTCGGTGGGCTGGACGCGCCCACGGCATTCGCTCCCCAACAAACAAGATGCTGATCGGTATCGACAGCGCAGGTGTGAGCACCGCCGGCGGTCACCGCGAGGAAAGTGCCGGCTGGGGCATCGGTTTGTCCCCAGTGGTTCCTCCCCCAGCAAACCACCGAGCCGGAAGCCTCACGTGCACAAGCGTGCTCCGCACCTGCAGAGATCTGTACGAACGACCCCACGGGCGGAGAGCTCTGGCCGTAGTTGTCGAGTCCCCAGCACACGATCGACCCCGACGTATCGAGACCGCAAGAGTAGAGCCCACCGCAGGACAACATGGTCAGGTCCTGGTTTGGAGCTTCACACTGTCCACTGTCGTCGTGCTCGCAGCCCCAGCACACCGGAAACCCGTCTTCGTCGAGGCCACATGAGTGTGTCTGACCACCGCAGATATCGCTGAATGTGATCTCGATCGGTACGTCACACTGTCCTGCGTTGACCGGCGCCTCGACTCCGCACCCCCAGCACGAGCCGGTCCCTGAAACGTCGACACCACAGGAATGCCAGACCCCCTCGCCGAGCAGCTGATACAACCCCCCCGGGGGCTCGACGGGGTCGGGCCAGATCGCGCCGTTCCCCCAGCAGGTCACCGTGGAATCCGTCCGGAGTCCGCAGGTATGTAGAAAGCTAGACGCCACCTGGGTCCAGCCCGCTCCCGTGGAGACCACGGTGGCGCTCGCCGCATCGTCGTCTCCATCGTCGTCGTCCGCGTCGTCATCACCGGTGTCGTCATCACCCGTGTCGTCGTCCGCGTCGTCGTCGCCCGTGTCGTCGTCCGCGACATCGTCGTCCGAGGTGTCGCACCCAAACAGGAGGATCCCCAAGAGCCCCAAGGCGCCCGCGATCACCGGGATGCAGTGTCCGACGTGGGTTCCTCGAGCCATCTTTCCACCCCTGATCTCCATGGTCACCGGATGTTGTCGTTCGGGCCGGGGCCGTCCGGATCATCCCAATCGCGCTCTTCCCAATAGAATGCCGAGCAGACCTTGCGGGTCGCGTCGTCGTCGTACGGATCCACGTTCGGTTCCGGGTAATCCCCAGCAGGGATGTACTGACCGTACATCCGCAGGCTCCAGGTCTTGCCGCCGAGCACGTTGCCCATCCACAGCCGCTGCGACTGGGGTGCAACGGAGCTACACGGGTAGTACTGCTGCTGCGTATTCCAAGCGATGTACTTGATCTCGGAGGTGTTCTGGCTGGCCTCGAGGTTCGGCTCCCAGAACCACAGCGCCGCTCGCAGCCACTCCGCTTCCGAAGGGATGGGCTGGTTGCCCTGGAACCGCACGAAGTTGAGTGGTTGATCGATGACCTGGCCGTGGTCCAGTTCGACGATCTTGAACCCCCACCGCCACGGCGCGTCCATGCCAGCCGGGGTGAACAATCGCATCCGCATCCGGCCAACGCCCCACAGCTCGTCGATGGGCGTGGTCGCCGTTTGCGTCCCCGCCTCGAGCTTGCCATCTCCCATCAACAGCATCGTCGCGTACTGCAGCGCCACGTCGTCGGCAGTGGAGAGCAGCAGATGCGTCAGCAAGAAGTCCTTGAGGTCGGCGGCCGCGCCCGCGACCATCGGGGCCGCGTAGCTCGTTCCTTCCCCCTGCTCGTGGTAGCCGTGCACGCAGCCCATCGGGGAGCACTCGAGTCGCGCGTTGTGCTCTCCGTTCCAGCCGCTCGGAGCCACGATCTTGATGATCGGCCGGTCCTTCAGATCTCCTCCGCGGCAGCTCCCGTCGTCCCAGGCGTCGCACAGGATGTCCGGGCTGAACAGGTCTTCGTCCTTCTCCATTGCTCCGACGACGAATGCTCCGGAGGCCGTCGCCTGCGCCCGAACGTTGCAGTCGTTCGCCGCATACGGTCCGTCACATGCGCCGCCCTGATCGAAGTGCCCCTCGTTTCCGGCAGCCTGGACCATGAAGATGTCGTTCCAGTACGCGGTATCGACCGCGCTGTTGTCGAAGTATCCGACCATGCACTGACAGCCAGGCGCGCTACACCCGATCGAGAAGTTGGCGATGTCGACGTTGAGCCACAGCAGCTGTTCGACGAACTGGTCATAGTCGACGATGTCGTCGTCGTCGGTACGCCACTCGAGGAAGCTGAAGTATGCTTCGGGTGACTGTGCGGACTTGGACAGCTGTTCTGTGGTGACGGTGACACTTGGGTCCTGGTTGTCGGACAGGTCGGCGAGGAAGTTCGAGGAGACAAGATTGCCGTGGCTGTCCGACCAGTTCAGCCTCGTGGAACTGACCGTGACCGTTTCCCATCCGCTGATCTCATCGTAGCGCCAGGTGCCAAGTAGCCTGCTGTTCTGCTGGTCATCGTCCATCCACGCGGGGTGCCCGATGTCGATCTTGTTGTCCACCACCGCGCCATAGACGCGGCTGTGGGTGCCACCGGTGTCGCCGATGTAGTTCTCGTCCCAGTACATCCAGGTCTGGGTCCGTTCGCGAACCTCCTCCCCCCCCTCGTTGATGGCCAGTGTGTCGTCGTACCGGAGCTGCAGCGAAGCGACTCGCTCGTCGGTGGCGAGGAACTCTGCCGCGGCAGGTGTCACACGGATGCCGAGACCGTTGACTGCCCAGCCTTGGTGCCGGATCTCAGCGCCCATCATCTCCAGCTCCGAAACCAGATCCTGCTGCAGAGACAGCATCTCGACCTTGCGTTCCTCGATGGCCAGCAGGCGGGCCTCCATCGCAGCCAGCCACAGGGCTGGCTCCTCGACCAGCAAGTGGTTCGGGACCTTGGGAAGCTCGAGGCGGGGATTTTCACGCAACACCACCGCGACCTCGAGAAGGTCGTCGGCGTCCGCCGAGGCGCTCCAGTCCATCACGGCTTCATCGACGTGGGTCGCTAGCTCCGTCGCGTCGAGGGGGTCGCTCCACTGCGCGTGGAACGTCTCGATCTGCTCCTCCGTGGCGTCGGGAACCTGCTCGAGGTACTCGTCGAGGGCTTGCTCCCAGGTGACATACACCGGCGTGTAACGCAGGACCGTGACCTCGATCGTCACTGGTTCCTCTGGCCCCGGCTGGGAGAGCCCGCCTTCGATGGCGTAGCGGTTCCCGTCCGGGTCGCGCAGGTGCCCGCTGTCCACCTGGAATAGACCGCCATCTGCCAGGGTCACCACCGTCGAGCCCATCTGGAGAGCATCGACAACGAACCCGTCCTCGTCGACGGACACGCTCTCGTGGTAGACGATCTCGGGCTCCGGGCTTTCCTCCGCCGGAGACGGAAGCTGCTGGGCTTGGGATGCATGCGCGATCGCGTTCGCGGACACCAAGAGCAGCAGTCGAGAGAAGGCCCCACCGTATCCAGTCAACTTCACGACATCTCCCTCCACCTCGTGCGGTGGTGTTCGCGAGTCACCAGTTCTTGCCCTCTTCGTCATTCGTCAGGATCACCAGATCTCCGCCGGCGGCGTACCGCCGCCGCAGTGCCCGCAGACCCAGGATCTCCTCGATCTCGGGCCGTGCATCCACGAACGAGCGTTCGCCGAACGCCTCCCGGTGGTGTTCGAAATACTCCCTTGCCTCGATCTCATCGACCTCGATCTCGTGCCACTCCGAACGCAGTTGCAACGCAGGGTCGGGGATGCCGCGGGCGTCCAGATCGGCCCGGATACGGTCGGACTCGGCCATCAGGGCCAGAGCCTCCTCGTTCGAGAGACCTGGCCACGCCCTCTGGATTCGCTCGAGCCTCTTGTCGGGGCTCTCTCTGTACTCCTCGTAGGTCTGTCCGCGAGCGGGCCGATGCGCGACGGGAGCGTGGTTCGACTCTCTACTCTGATGGGCGTCCGCCACGGAGACGTCGTGTTCCTGGCGTTCAACCGATGTGCGGCAAGTGCGGAGAAAGGCGGCTACGATCAGCGCAGACAGGAGTATTGCGGTGACGACCGCAAGAACGGTTCCCCCCCCCTGATGGGTGAATCGTGGTTGCTCGCGTCCCATCCTTCCCCCCGTTGACGATAGTGTAGCCCCGCGCCGAGCACCGAACAACGGTTGTCGCGGAGTGGTAGGCGCTGTGCGGTGCTCGGCGCGAGACTGGTTTGACCCTTGCAGATCAGGGGGAACGACCTGTAGGAAATTGCTCCCGAGCCCATGCGTCCGCCGAGCGCTCGCTGAATCGCCCTCATGGCGGGAATCGCGTCGATCTCGAGCCCGCGTGACCTGTCGTTGTGTCTGGCCGCCGCGGTCGCAGGGGCCGATGATGCCGACATCGTCGATGCGTCGGTGACCTGACCCTGGGGAAGGGGGCGTACAAGCTGCCGGATGAGGCTGTTTTCCAGCAGGTGTTCGTGCCGGCGCGATGTAACCTTTTGATATCATACGATGATCTCCCGAGAAGAGGCCGCATGAGCGGGCGGGCGCACGGGTCCGTGCGTCGGTGCCGCGGTCTGGATGGGGCGGCGTCATGGCCGCGTCACCGGCGGTCAATCGACGCGGTAGGTGGGGAGCCCGTCGTCGATGTCCGGGTCGACGACGGGCTCGTCGAGGCCGGGGTCGGGTTCGACGTCGTCCTCGGCGGGGCACTCCTCGTCTGCGAGGAGCTCGTCTTGGTCTACCGGGAACTCATCGAAGCCCAGCCCCAGCTGGTGCCGGGGAGGATCCCGGGCTGGCTTCGGCTCGGGGAGCTCGGTGTCGAGCGGTCCGGCGTACCGGCCGAAGTGCTCAGTGATGCGGTGCAGGGAGTCGGGATCGTGGATGGCGGCGAGGATGCGCATGGTCCCCGAGCAGCGGGGGCAGGTGAGAACCTCGTACCCCCAGACCCGGGATATCAACGAAGCCCAGGTTGCGTTGCAGCGCTTGGGGTTGGGTGGTTGGGGATCGGGCGGCCCCGGGATGGACGGGTCTCCGGCCTCGCGGTCGGCCTCGGCCTCGGCCTCGGCTGCGGCACGCGCGCGGCGGGCGCGCAGGATGGGGGCGTAGTGGCCGTACTGGCGCCACATCTTGACGTGGGGCTCGGGGAGGTGCTGGAGCAGCCTGGCGAGGAACTCGAAGGGGGGCGGCCATCCGCCTCGAACGTGAGCTCGGGTCGGCCCGTGGTCCAGTGGGGGCGCTTGAGGTGGACGTACACCAAGGGATCGCGATCCGGGTCGTAGGCGAGGCGGGCGTTGGCCACCGGGGGGCGGGCCATGTACTTGGCGGGAGGCCGCCCCGCCACGTCGATGAACCTCCCGAAAAAAGGCCGCACTCGATATAGGCACGCACCTGCTTGTCCACGTGATGGCCGAGGCGGCCGAATCGGGGCTCGAAGCGGTCCTCCCAGACCGCCATCAGGGTCTCGTAGTGGTCGATGACGATGCGGTACAGGGGCGTCCGCCTCGGGTCGCGGGGGCGGTAGGCCGGCCGCGGGGCGTCCTTGCCGACCGGGACGAGGACGCGTGCGGTCTCGCAGCCGCGGCGGAGCCGGGGCGCGTTGCGGCCGGGGATGGCGATGGCGGGTTGGCCCACGGTGGGTGGGGCATGGCAAGGAGCGGGCCAGGTCTGGCGAGGTGGGCTGGTGGGGAGCCGCAGGGGCTGTGGTCGCGGGACCTGCCGGGGGGTGTGGCGTCACGGGGGTGAGCTCGGTGATGCGTCCACAGGTGTCCGGATTCCGGACGGGGGCGACCGATTACCGGACGGGGGGGGCGGACGGTATCCGGCGACAACGGCGACGGCGAATCGGATCCCGCCCGGCATCGATCGCCAGGTCGTCAACGGGAAGAGCGTCTCCTTCGGCCTGGCCTGCGCGAGGACCGGACGGTGACGCGCTGGTGGTCTTCGATCGCCGGGCGGACGCGCCGCCGGCGGATCAGCGGACGCGCTTCGACGACGCGGTGACCCCGTCGGGGCGGGGGGTGTTGGTCCTGCGGGCCTGATCCGCTCAGGACCCCGCCAGCTCCTCGAGCACCTCGGCGAGGTCGGCGGGGAGGTCAGTGCGGACCTTCCAGGGGGCGAGGGTGGCGGCGAGGGCGACGGGATCGAGGGCCTCGACGGCGAAGCGCTCCACCAGCCCCCGCGGCAGGACACCGTTGTAGGGGCCGTTGCCCAGGCGCCGGGCCAGCAGCGCGGCGCGGTCCCGGGTGACGCGCTCGAGCAGCGCGGCGTCGGGGGGTGCCAGGGTCGCCGGGGCGTTTCCGGACCAGCGGAAGGCCAGCGGGCCGGCGAGGCGCACGCGGCAGCCCGACTGGCGGGCGACGGCGTGGGCCAGCACGTCGCCGACGGCGCTGCCGAGGAAGTGCACCAGGGTCCACCCGTGGCCGGGGCCGGGGCCGTCCGGGAGCGCCGCCAGCGCCCCCGGCGCCAGCCCCAGGGCGCCGCGCAGCGCCTGGCCTAGCCGCCGCGAGACCCCTGGTTGCTCGCGCTGCGGGTCGAGGAGGTGCCTCGCACCGACAAGCCGGTACGCACCAAGGTCCGTGGCCGCTGGCTGGCCTATATCCGGGTCGGTGCTGGAGACCATCGGTGTCGGCCAGAGGAAGAGGGGCGCTTCGTCCGTGATTCCACCCTCGAGCGCTTCGACCAGACGACGTGCCCGGAGGTCGGCCTGCGCACCGTCACCGTCCCCTGCGCCATCGACCTGGCCTTCGACGTCGCCACCGATATCGGCCTCGCCTACCTCGAGAACGACTGGATCACGGTCACCTACCTGTGGGAGTGCGAGGAGGTCGGCGACGACGACACCGCCGGCGACGACGACACCTCGGCCGACGACGACACCGGCGACGACGACACCGCCGCCGACGACGACGGCGACGACGACGGCACCGAGGACGAGGGAAGCGCACCGAAGGTGGGCGATCGCGTCGGTGGCTGCTCCTGTCGCCTGCCCGGCTCGGCGTGAACGAAACCCGCGAGCTGATGGACCAGCACCTCACCCCGGTCCGCGTCGACGTGCCCTGCCCGTGGTCCATCACGGGACGGGAGGATCGCAGTTTCCCCAGTTCCAGTCCGGATTCTCACAACCCCAGCAGGCCA
>CAZOYV010000369.1:0-7262 GCA_964584075.1 uncultured Rickettsiales bacterium
AACCATCTTGCAAGCTAAAAATACGCACAAGGAAGCATCCTTTTACCATAATTAGGGGGGCGGACCACCAAGGGAGAGAGACACGATGAACGGCCTTCGCAACGGTTCCATCGCGGCCCTCGCCGGCGGCGCGCTGCTGCTCGGCGCGACCGGCTGCGGCACCAAGGACGCCGAGCTCGAACGCTTCGAGAGCTGTGACGAGCTCGAGGAGTACATCGAGGACCTGGTCATCGACCGGATGACCTACGTCGAGCCCTACGACGGGCCGCCCCCTCCGGGGATCTTCCCGCTGCTGGGCCTGCCGATCATCCCGCCGGTGCCGATGGCGATGCCGATGGCCGACATGGCGATGGAGGGGGACGACGACGACGCCTCGGGCGGCGCCTCGTTCTCCCAGACCAACGTGCAGGAGCAAGGGGTCGACGAGGCCGACATCGTCAAGACCGACGGGCAGTTCCTGTTCACGCTCAACGGCCAGCGGCTGGTGATCGTCGACGCCTGGCCGGCGCCGGAGATGGCCGAGATCGCCTCGGCCCCGATCGAGGGCCACGCCCTGTCACTGTACCTCGCCGGCGACACCGTCGCGGTGCTGTCCGGGCTGTACGACCAGGCCGACCCGGAGGACGAGGACGCCCCCGGCCTCGGCGGCGACATCACCAAGATCACGCTGTTCGACGTGGCCGATCCGGCCGCCCCGCGGATGACCCGCGAGGTCTACGTCGAGGGCACGCTGTGGGACTCCCGCCGCGTGGACGAGCGGCTGTACCTCGTGACCTACCGCGACCTGGTCTCGCAGGCCGGCCTGGACGACGCCTGGGGCCAGAAGAAGTCCGAGATCAAGGACCAGGTCCGCGAGCGCGACCTGGACCAGTGGCTGCCCCGCCGCGCGGTCAACACCCGCAAGGCCGACAGCTGGTCGCTGGACACCAGCCGCGCGTGCAACTGCACCGACATCTACAAGCCCGCGCAGGAGTCCGGCACCGAGATGATGAGCGTGCTGTCGCTGGACATCCTCGACCCCGAGAGCGAGGTCGCCGGGACCTCGGTGCTGGCCGGGCTGGGCCAGGTCTACGCCTCCCCCGAGAGCCTCTACCTCGCCGTGCTGGAGCCCAGCTGGGGCCCCTGGCGGCAGGACCCCGAGGACGTGGGCACCCGCGTCCACAAGTTCGACATCGACGGCGCCCCGGAGTACCCGGCGTACGAGGCCAGCGGCCGCGTGCCCGGCTGGGTGCTCAACAGCTTCTCGATGGACGAGGAGGGCCGCCACTTCCGCATCGCCACGACCCACGAGGACGAGGACGGCCTCCCGGTCAACGCGGTGTACGTGATGCGCCAGGACGACGGCGCCCTCGGGATCGTCGGTCAGACCGAGGAGGTCGCCCCCGACGAGGACATCTTCGCGGTGCGCTTCCTCGGGGACGTGGGCTACGTCGTGACCTACCACCGCGTGGAGTTCGTCGACCCGCTGTTCACCGTCGATCTGAGCGACCCGACCAATCCGACGATCGAGGGCGAGCTGAAGGTCCCCGGCTACTCCACCTACCTGCACCCGATGGACGACGACCACCTGCTGGCCGTCGGCGAGGCCACCGACGAGGAGATCGGGTGGGTCACCGGCGTGCAGTTCAGCCTGTTCGACGTGGCCGACATCGAGAACCCGCAGCTGCAGGACTCCGTCGAGATCGACAACGACTGGGCCGCCTCCGAGGCGGTGGTCGACCACCACGCGTTCCAGTACTACGCGCCGCTGGACCTGTTCGCGGCGCCGATCACCTACAACAAGGAGATGGACTCCGGCGCCATCGACTTCGCCGGCCTGCAGCTGTACGAGGTCACCGTCGAGGACGGCTTCACCTTCGTCGGCGAGATGGACGCGACCCCGCTGATCGACCCCCACGTCGACGCCAGCTACTCGCACCTGTGCAGCCAGATCCGGCGCACGGTGATCATCAAGGACATGGTCTTCGGCGTGGCCTCCGGCGGCATCGTCGCCGCCCCGGCCGCCGCCCCGACCCACACGCTGGCGCTGCTGGCGTTCCCCGACGCGGGCAGCTGCGACGACCCGTGGAGCTGGACGATGGGCCAGCCTGCGTGGTGGTAGCGAACCCCTGATCCCTCCCCACACGGGCCGGGACGTGCCGTCAGGGCGCCCCGGCCCCCCTCCTCGCGGACACCCGCGCCGGCTGCGACGAAAGCTGATAGAGTGCCGCGCTCGATGAGCCGCCCATCTCCCGTCCGCATCCTCGCCACCGCCGAGCACCGGCCGGGCGAGACGATCTCCAACGAGCGCCTCGCCGAGCTCCTCGGAGGCAAGGACGTCCCCCTGGCGTGCCGGTTCTCCGGCGTCCACGGCCGCCACTGGGCGGTGGACCCCGAGACGGGCTGGCTGGACCCGACGCGGACCAACTCGGCGCTGGTGGTCCGCGCCGGGCGGGCGGCGCTGGAGCGTGCCGGGATCGCCCCCGACGAGGTCGACCTGGTGATCTGTGCGACGTGCACGCCGGAGCTGCTGCTGCCCCAGACGTCGGCGCTGGTCCAGACCGGGCTGCGGATCCCCGACTGCCGCTGCATCGACCTGCGCGCGGGGTGCGCCGGGGTGGTCTCGGCGCTGGACCTGGCGCGCCACCTGATCCAGTCCGGCTCCGTGCGCCACGCGCTGGTCGCCGGCTCGGACTGCTTCTCGCCGCTGGCCTGGCCGCGGCTGCAGGACCCCGCGACGCGCTCGATGGACGACGTCCACGACGCCGCGATGCTCAGCGACGCCGCCGCCGCCGCGGTGCTCGGCCGCGGGGAGCCCGGGGAACCCGGGACGCTGGGGTTCGCCGCCTCCGGCTCGCCGCTGCCCGACACGCCCCCGGGGCTCGCCACCGAGCCGCTGGTGCCGCGCGAGTCGCTGCCGTTCGAGTGGGCCCCCAGGCGCAAGCTGGTCCGCCCGCCCCGGGTCTCGACCCGCCACCCGCTGATCGCCGAGCACCTGCCCCGGCTGGTCCAGACCGCGGTGGAGCGGCTGGAGCGCGAGGCCGGCCTCGAGTGGCCCGCGTTCGGCGCGGTGATCGGGCCCCAGGCCAACCCGAACCTGACCCGGCAGACGATCCAGAAGGTCAGCGAGGCGCTCACCGGGGAGACCCGCCCGGACCCGCGGCGGCCGTTCACGATCGGCGACCGGATCGGCAACTGCCCGGGCGCCGCGGTGTTGCAGGCCTACCACCTGCTGCTGGAGGAGGACCCGCCGCCGGCCGGCTCCGCGGTGGCGTTGCTGGGCATCGAGTCCCCGCGCTGGACCTACTCGCTGCTCGTCCTGCACCACTGAACGGTGAGCCCCGCGCGTCGGTTCCGTGACGCGCCAGCCGAGCGGTTGACGCCCCCGGGGAGCCAGGGCACGATCTCGGGTCCACCCCCCACCGGAGAGGTCCATGCCCGACCACATCGACACCCTGCTGCTGCTGGCCCTGCCCGCGTCGGGCAAGTCCGAGGCCCGCCGCTTCCTGCTCAACTTCCCGCTGCAGAGGCGGCTGGAGCTGTTCCACGTCGCGGACACGACCCAGCTCGACGACTTCCCCTACGTCCACTTCCTGCGCTGCGTCGACGACGAGCTCGAGCGGCGCGACCAGCCCCGGACGTTCTACAAGGGGCCCCACGCCGGCTTCCAGAGCGGCCTCGACTGGGGCACGCTGCTGCACCTGGTCAACGACGACTACGCGGTGATGAAGGACCCGGCGGCCCCCACGCCGGACGCCGATCCGCGCCCGCTGTTCGCCCGCATCGACGCCGCCCGCCGCAGCGTCGGCGCCCCCGCCGTGTTTGAGCCGATGGACCCGGCGCTGCGCGACGAGCTCGCCGCCGCCCTGCAGGGCGAGACCGAGCGCCTCGTCGAGGAGCTGTTCGGCTCACGGCCCGAGAAGATCAACGACAAGACCCTCGTCATCGAGTTCGCCCGCGGCGGCCCCGAGGGCTCGCCGATGCCGATCGCCCCGCCCCACGGCTACCAGTGGAACCTGGCGCAGCTGTCGCCCGCGATCCTCGGCAAAGCCGCGATCCTCTACATCTGGGTCACGCCCGAGGAGTCCCGGCGCAAGAACATCGAGCGCGCCGATCCCGACGACCCGGGCAGCATCCTGGCCCACAGCGCGCCCGAGGAGGTGATGCGCGGGGACTACGGCTGCGACGACATCGAGTACCTGATCGAGCAGTCCCCCGAGCCCGACGCGATCCAGATCGAGGCCCACGGCCGCACCTGGACGCTGCCGATCTGCCGCTTCGACAACCGCGTCGACAAGACCACCTTCCTGCGCGGCGATCCGGCCGGCTGGCCCGAGGACCAGGTCCGCGCGCTGCACGAGGGCCTCGAGGGACCGATGCGCAAGCTGTGGGCGGCGTACGCCAGGCTCCACGGCTAGCGCGACCCGCCCCTCCGCTCGCCTAGTTGGTGTTCCCCAGCGTGTTGCCCAGGTAGGTGACGTTGGTCAGCGCGGGCGACGCGTTGCCCTCGGTGTACACGCCGTAGCTCGACGAGTACGCGATCGTGCTGTCGATCACCGATCCGCTGCAGCTGCTGAACAGCAGGTTTCCCCCGCCGTTGCCGCCCCCGTACTCGATCACCGCGCCGTCGATCACCGTGTCGCCGGGGACGCAGAACGCCCCCAGGAAGATCCCGTTCCAGGCCCCCGGCTGGGGCGTCGGATCGGCGGCGGTGAGCAGGACCCCGAGGCTGGAGCCCTGGACCTCCAACCCGCCCGGCGCGCCGAGCGCGACGTACAGGTCGACGCCGCTGGCGAACCACAGCTCCGCGCCGTCGGCGATGGTCAGCACCGGGACGCCGTTGCCCTGGACGTAGACGTCGCCGTCCACGAGGTAGGGCACCGCCTGGGCCTGCCAGGTGGCGTCCGCGGACACGGTCCCGGTCAGCACGCGCACGACGTCGGCGGCGTTGCCGGAGATCGCGGTGGTGCCGTCCACCTCGGCGACGGACGGCGCCGGCAGCGAGACCGGGTAGCCGCCGTTGCCGGTCAGCGCGTTGCCGGCGAACGAGGGGGGGCCGTCGTCGTCGAGCGCGGCGCCCGCGCTGACGCGGACCCCGTCCTCGGCGTTGTCGGCGAAGGTCGACGTCGCGATCCGGACCACCGCCCCGGCGTCGGCGTACAGCCCGTGGTGGCTGGACTCGCGCACCGTGCAGCCCTGGAGCTGGGGGTCGGCGTTGCTGGCCCAGATCGCTCCGTGGCCGTTGCCCCCGGCGTACTCCACGGTCAGCCCGTTCAGCTGCGAGCCGCTGTCGTACGTCCCGAGGAACACCCCGTTCCAGTCCCCGGGCTGGGGGCTGGGGTCCGCCGCGGTGAAGACCACGCCGGTGGCGCCGCCCTGGACCTCGAGGGAGCCGTAGTTGTTGTACCCGACGTACAGGTCCGTGCTGGGGTCGAACGCCAGCGTCGCGCCGTCCTCGATGGTCAGCCGGGGGCTGCCGCCGCCCTGCACGTAGAGGTCGCCGTCGATCCGCAGCGGTACGTCGATCGCCTGCCACGTGGCGTCGGCGGTGACGCTCGAGGGGTGGACCCGGACCATGTCGCTGCCGTTGCCGCTGAACGTCGAGGTCCCCGCGTCGAGCTCGCCGACGGCGGGGGCCGCCAGCGTCATCGGGTGGCCCCCGTTGCCGGTCAGCGTGTTGCCCGAGAACGACGGCGGCCCGGTGGCGTCCAGGCCGTCGCTGGTCCCGAGGTAGACGCCGTCCCCGGCGTTGTCGAGGAACGACGAGTCCTGGATCCGGGGGAACGACCCGGCCACGGCGTACAGCCCGTGCTCCGACGAGGACCGGACGGTGCACCCGGTCAGCTCCGGGCTGGCGCCGCTGGCCCAGATCGCCCCGCTGCCGTTGCCCCCGCCGTACTCGAGGGTCAGCCCCTCGAGCAGCGACCCGCTGTCGAAGTCGCCCAGGTACAGACCGCCCCAGTCCCCCGGTGCCGGGGTCTGCTCCAGCGAGCCGAACAGCACGCCCTGGCCGCCGCCGTCCACGTGGATCGACCCGAAGTTGGAGTACGCGACGTACAGGTCGACCCCGGCGGCGAACCGCACCGTCGCGCCGTCCTGGACCGTCAGCTCCGGAGCGCTCCCGCCCTGGACGTAGATGTCGCAGCTGACCACGTGGGTCACGCCGGCCTGCCACACCGCGTCCGTCGCGATGTTGCCGCAGTGGTCCACGCAGCCCTCGTCGATGCTGCCGTCGCAGTCCTCGTCGAGGCCGGTCTCGCACCACTCCTCGGCCCCGGGGTGGATCGCGGCGTCGGTGTCGTTGCAGTCGCCGCCGATCGCCACGTGGCCGCTGGGAGCGTCGCAGGCGGTCACGCCGTCCGCGTAGTCCCCGTACCCGTCCCCGTCGTCGTCGCCGTACCAGGCCGTGGCGTCGGTGGCGTCCTCGCCGTCGATCACGCCGTCGCAGTCGTTGTCGACCCCGTCGCAGACCTCCTCGGCCCCGGGGTGGATCGTCGCGTCGCCGTCGTCGCAGTCCTCGGTGTCGTCCACGTAGCCGCCGGGCTGTGAGCAGGCGTGGACCGTGGCGTCGGGGTCTCCGAAGCCGTCCCCGTCGCCGTCGAGGTGCCACTCGGGGGCGTCCACCGCGCCCTCCTCGTCGGTCAGGCCGTCGCAGTCGTCGTCGATGCCGTTGCAGGTCTCGGGCGCGTCCGGGTACACGTCGCCGTCCTGGTCGTCGCAGTCGGTGTCGTCCTCGGTGTAGCCGCTGGGCGCGTCGCAGGCCATCGTGCCGACCTCGGGGTCCCCGAAGCCGTCGCCGTCGCCGTCCGCGTAGTAGACCTGCGCGCCGGTGGCGTCCGCGCCGTCCGCTTCGCCGTCGCAGTCGTTGTCGATCCCGTCGCAGACCTCCTCGGCCCCGGGGTTGACCGCGGCGTCGGTGTCGTCGCAGTCCCCCTCGCACTCGGCGAGCCCGTCGTGGTCGTCGTCGATCTCCTCGGGGGGGACGAGGGCGTCGCAGTCGTTGTCCACGCCGTCGCACAGCTCCTCGGCGCCCGGGTAGGTGTCGGCGTCGTGGTCGTCGCAGTCGTCGTTCTGGTCGTAGCCGTCCCCGTCGGCGTCCGGGGCCGGGTCCTCCTCCTCGCCGGGGCAGCCACCCCCCAGCGCGACGGCGAGGGCCAGTACGAGCGACCCGATCCGAGGGCGACGCAGCGCGGTGGTCGTCATCGATCGTCTCCCCGGCCATCGTACGGGCGCGCGGAAGCGACCGTCAACGCTGCGTCTTCCAGGGGATCCGGGGGGCGCGG
>CAZOYV010000370.1:0-7245 GCA_964584075.1 uncultured Rickettsiales bacterium
GGTGCGACGATGGCGTTTACCGAGGTCAGAACGCTATTCTCGGCGGGCCTGTGAGGGGATCCGGACCCCGTCGCCGGGACGGGGCCCGACCCCTGATCCCGATCTGGCGCCAGATCGAGGATATGGGACCCACTCCCCGCCCGACTTCCACTTTCTGTCCCTTTCGGAGCCAATACCTGGAAGTCGAATGTCCGAGTTCCAGATCTTGGCTCTCATTGCGCCAAGATCTGGAACTCGGGCGGGCTCCTCTTTACCCTCTGCGTACTCTGCGGCTCTATCCGAGGCTCGAGTCCAGGCACCGATCGGCCTCGATCTCGGCTTCGATCTCGGTCTCGATCTCGGCCTCGATGTCGGTCTCGATCCCGGTCTCGATCCCGGTCTCGATCCCGGTCTCGATCCCGGTCTCGATCTCGGTCTCGATCTCGGGCTCCCCCTTCCTTGTCTTGTTTCTGTAACTACATTTGTGAGGAAACGCTAACGAAGGGCCTTCGACGATGACCGATCCCGACCGCATCCAGGCCGCCCTGGCCTCGATCCCCGGCCCCGTCGCGGCGCTGACCGTGGCCAGGGGCAGCGAGCGCAACGGCATGACGGTGAGCTGGTTCGCGCCGGTGTCCAAGGACCCGCCGCTGCTGATGGTCGCGGTGCGCAACGATCGCTACACCCGCAAGCTGATCGAGGAGGCCCGCCACTTCGTGGTCAACCTGTTCGCCGAGGACCAGGGCAACCGCGTCGGGGCGTTCAAGCTCACCGGCCCCGACCGGGAGCGCAAGTTCGACGGCCTCGACGTCGGCAAGGACGACTGGGGCCAGCCGTTCGTGCGCGACAGCGCGGCGGTGCTGCACTGCAGGCTCGAGCGCACGGTCAGCGACGGCGACCACACGATGTTCGTCGGCCGGGTGCTCGACGCCACGGCGCGGGACGTCGCGCCGATGACGACCCGGTCGCTGGGCAAGGGGTACGCCGGCGTCAGCTGACCATGCTCGTCGATTCTTTGGCATGTCTCTTCTTGGGTGCTTAGACTACTTGCGCACTCGAGGAGGGTTGTTCATGAGTCGCCGGGACCTCGTCGTCGGGGGGGTCTTGCTGTGCGTTCTCTCAACGCCGCTTTCGGGCCGCGCCCAGGCGGCGCCGCAGGTCGGCGACATCGCGCCCGACCTGACGCTCCCGGACCAGTTCGGCGCGGACACCACGCTGTCCGCGCTGTGGAGCGAAGGGCCGCTCGTGCTGTACTTCTACCCCAAGGACTTCACGCCGACCTGCACCGCCCAGGCCCTGGAGTTCCGGGACGCCGGCCCGCAGCTGGCCGGCCTCGGGCTGCGCGTCGTCGGCATCTCGATCGACACCGTCGGGTCCCACCGGCGGTTCGCCGAGACCTACCACCTGGACTTCCCGGTGCTGTCCGACGTCCACGCCCGCGCCGCCGAGGCGTACGGCGTCCGCGAGAGCGATCAGGGCTTCGCGGTGGCCCGGCGCTGCACGTTGCTGATCGACCGCGGCGGGGAGATCCTGTGGGTCTGGGACCCCGTCGACCCGCGCGGGCACGCGGCCCGGGTCGTGTCCCAGGCCGAGCACCTGCAGCTCGGCGAGGTCGCCCGCGAGTAGATCGCTGATGTATCCTCCCCGCAACCCGCCCCGCGGGGCGGTGGGGAGGTCGACATGGCTCGACTGTGGTCCTGGTTCGCGATGGCCCTCCTGGTGCTCGGCCTGACCCTCGCCGTCGGCTGCCCCGAGGACGACGACGACGACGCCGGCGACGACGACACCGGCGACGACGACAGCGCCGGCGACGACGACGCCGGCGACGACGACTCCGTCGACCCCAACGACCAGGACGGCGACGGCTCGTCGATCACGGACGACCCTCCGGACTGCGACGATCAGGACCCGACGGTCTATCCCGGCGCCTGGGAGCTGTGGGACTACCAGGACAACGACTGCGACAACGACTACGACGAGCAGATGCCGCTGCACCGCCAGTGCATGCTCCAGGGCCAGGCGCTGGAGGGCATGGGGGTGTCGCTGCTGGCCCCCGGCGACCTCTCCGGGGACGACCTGGCCGACCTGCTGATCGGGACCGCGGCCCGCGGCGTGCTGCTGTTCGAGGGCAGCGCCACGCGCTGCGAGTACGACACCGACACCTCGGCGCTGCCCGGCTGGAGCGATCCCGGCAGCGGAGACAGCGGGTTCGGCACTACGCTGGCGTACACCGACCTGGACAACGACGGCCAGGTGGAGATCGCGATCGGCGCGCCGCTGGACGACGCGGCCGGCGAGGACGCCGGCGCGGTCTACCTGTACGACACCGGCGACGGCGACCTGTACGACCTGGACGCGACGATCTCCGGGACCGCCGCGGGGCAGAACCTGGGGATCACCCTGGCCGGCGGCGAGGACATCGACGCCGACGGCTTCGCCGACCTGCTGGTGGCGGGCCGGCTGGGCTCGGACACCTGGGAGGTCCACCTGTTCCTGGGCTCCAACCAGGGGCTGTCGGGCTCGATGACCCCCGCCGACGCCGACGCCGTGCTGCAGGGCGCGATGGACGAGGCCACCGATCGGATCGCGATCGGCTTCGCCCCCGACCTGAACGGGGACAACGCCGGCGAGCTGCTGATCGGCACGCCCGACGCCGGCGCGATGGACGAGGGCCACGCCTACCTGCTGCTCAGCCGCGTGGTGTGGACCGGGGTCGTGTTCGGCAGCGCCGAGGTGGAGTTCCTGCCCCTCGGCGTCGAGAACGAGTACCTCGGCCTGGCGGTGGGCTCGGTGGGCAACCTCGTCGGGGGCGCGAGCGACGACTTCTACGTCAGCGCGCCGGGCTGGAACGGCCCCGGGTCCGGAGTGGGCCGCGTCCACCTGTTCGGCGGCGACGAGCACTCGTGGCTCGGCAACCTGACCTACCAGGACGCCGAGTCCAACGTTCGCGCCTCGCGCGCCCAGGACTTCGGCTTCAAGGTGATCGGCATCGGGGACATCGAGCTCGACGGGTACGACGACATGGTGGTGCTGACGATGCTCCACGAGCTCGACGACTTCGGCTACGGCGCGCTGTACTTCATCCGCGGGCACGGCGGCGGCCTGCCCGAGGACCAGGGCCTCAACGACAGCTCGATGCACTACCTCGCCGAGGACAACGACTACCTCGGCCCCTCGCTGGTGCGGGTCGGCGACATGGACGGCGACGGCTACGACGACATCGCCGCCGGCGACCAGCTCAGCGGCTTCGGCGACGGGCGCGTCTACGTGCTGTACACCCCGGAGTCCCCCCTGGCCGAGTGACCCTCCGCGCGCGGGTGCAGCGCCCGCGTTCGCACGGAGAGGCTGGCGGCCGGGTGGTCCCGCGGTACACTACGGACGTGTCGCGGTGCGTGCAGGGGGCACCGCACGCCGCGGCACGAGAGGACGTTCCCGATGCGCTCGACCCTTCTGCGGTGTTGGCTCGCCGGCTGGATCGCGGCCGCGTGGGTCGCGCCTGCGGCCGCCCAGCAGGCCCCGATCCTGCTCGTCGACGACGACGACAACGCGCCGGACATGCAGCTGATCTGGAGCGCCGGGCTCACCGAGCTGGGCCTGGCCCACGACGTGTTCGTGGTCGGCACCTCGACCCAGGACGGGCCGCCGCCCGAGATCCTGGCCAGCTACCCGCTGGTGGTGTGGTTCTCCGGCGACAAGGAGAGCCCCAACCCGCTGTACACGTTCTACGCGGGCCCCAACGTCGGCGACGAGGCCAACATCGCCAACTGGCTCGACGCCGGCGGCCGGATGTGGCTCGACTCCCAGGCCTACCTGCTGGACCGCGGGCTGACCGACCTGATGCTCAACCGCCTCGGGATCTGGTCCGGCTCCTACGCCGTGGGCAACCTGCCGGCGGTCTACGGGGTCAACGGCGACCCGATCAGCGGGGCCCACGTCGGCGGCGTCAACCTGAGCTACCCGTTCGGCGGCATCGCGATCTACCTCGACCCGCCGCTGACCTACGGCGAGGCGGTGTTCCACAGCGGCGACCCCGTCGAGATCGAGACGGTCCGCGGCGAGGACGGCAGCGGCTGGCGGATGGTCTACAACACCGCCGCGTGGGAGGCGATGGAGAACGCCGACCACTCCACCGGGATCGACGTGATGGCCGAGATCCTCGGCTGGCTGCTGTGCGACATCGACGAGGACGGGAGCTGGGGTCCCCAGTGCGGCGGTCCCGACTGCGAGCCCGAGATCCGCGACCTGGTGGACAACGACTGCGACGGGATGGTCGACGAGGGCTGGATCGACGTCGGCGACCTGGTGATCACGGAGATCATGGCCAACCCCGACGCGGTCGGCGACGAGGTCGGAGAGTGGTTCGAGGTCTACAACGACACCCTGATGGACATCAGCCTCGAGGGCTGGGTGCTGTCCGACGGCGGGATCGACAGCCACACGATCACCACCGCCGTGATCGTGCCCTCGCACTCCTACGCCGTGCTCGGCCGGGACGGCAGCGGAGCCAACGGCGGCTACACCCCCGACTACGTCTACGCCGACTTCCTGCTGGCCAACTCCGGCGACGAGATCACGCTGCGCCTCGACGGGCTGGTGGTCGACGAGGTCGCCTACGACGCCAGCTTCCCGTCCACCGCGGGCGCGGCGATGAACCTCGACCCGTCGCTGTACAGCGCGACGCTCAACAACGTGGCGACGAGCTGGTGCGACGCCGACGATCCCTACGGGCTGGGCGATCTCGGCACGCCCGGGGACCTGAACCGGTCGTGCTGCGAGGACCTCGACGGGGACGGCTACAGCACCTGCGCCAACGACTGCGACGACACCGACGCCTCGGTCCACCCGGGCCAGGGGGAGGTCTGCGACGGGGTCGACACCAACTGTGACGGCACGCTGCTGGCCACCGAGACCGACGACGACGGCGACGGCTACAACGAGTGCCAGCACAACGACTGCGACGACACCGACGCCTCGGTCCACCCCGGCGCCAGCGAGGTCTGCGACGGGGTCGACACCAACTGCGACGGCACGACGCCGAGCAACGAGGTGGACAACGACGGCGACGGCTACAACGAGTGCCAGCACAACGACTGCGACGACACCGAGGCCACGGTCCACCCCGGCGCGAACGAGATCTGCGACGGCCTGGACAACGACTGCGACGGGGTGATGCTGCCGGACGAGGACGACGACGACGGCGACGGCTTCCCGGTCTGCGCCGGGGACTGCGACGACGACGACGCGTTCCTGACCCCCGCCGACGCGGACGGCGACGGGATCAGCACCTGCGACGGCGACTGCGACGACGGCGACGCCGGGATGAACCTCGACGACTTCGACGGCGACGGGTACACCACCTGCGACGGCGACTGCAACGACGCCAGCGCCGCGGTCCACCCCGGCGCCACCGAGCAGTGCAACGGCCTGGACGACGACTGCAACGGCACGGTCCCCGGCGACGAGATCGACGACGACGGCGACGGCGCGTCCGAGTGCGAGGGGGACTGCGACGACTTCAACAACACGCTGAACATCGCCGACGCCGACGGCGACGGCGACACGACCTGCGACGGCGACTGCGACGACGGCGACGCCGCGCTCAACCTCGCCGACGCCGACAACGACGGCAGCACCACCTGCGACGGCGACTGCGACGACTTCAACAACACCCTCGACGACGTGGACGCCGACAACGACGGGTTCAGCACCTGCGACGGCGACTGCGACGACGGCGACCCGACGATGACCCCGGAGGACAACGACGGCGACGGGTACACCGGCTGCGGCGGGGACTGCGACGACACCGCCCCGGAGGCCCACCCGGGGGGCGTCGAGGTCTGCGACGGGCTCGACAACGACTGCGTGAACGGCCTGCCGACCAACGAGCAGGACAACGACAACGACGGCTACATGATCTGCGAGGGGGACTGCCACGACGGCGACCCGACGCTGGACCCCGGGGACCTCGACGGCGACGGGTACAGCACCTGCGACGGCGACTGCGACGACGGCGACGCCGCGCTCAACCTCGCCGACGCCGACGGCGACGGGTACAGCACCTGCGACGGCGACTGCGACGACGACGACGCCAGCTCGATCCCGTACGACGGCGACGGCGACGGCTACACCACCTGCAACGGCGACTGCGACGACGGCGACGCCGCGCTCAACCCCGAGGACGCCGACGGCGACGGGTACAGCACCTGCGACGGCGACTGCGACGACGGCGACGACCAGGTCTCGCCGGGCACCCCCGAGCTGTGCGACGGGATCGACAACGACTGCGATCCGACGACGCTGGAGACCGTCGACGAGGACGGGGACGGGCTGTCCGCCTGCGACGGCGACTGCGACGACGGCGACGACCAGGTCTACCCCGGGGCGATCGAGGTCTGCGACGGCGTGGACAACGACTGCGACCCGACCACCGACGAGCTCGTGGACGACGACGGCGACTCGTTCTCGGAGTGCGACGGCGACTGCGACGACGACGCGCTGGGCGTCCACCCGGCGGCCAACGAGCTGTGCGACGGCGTCGACACCGACTGCGACGGGACGATCCCCGCCGACGAGCTCGACGGCGACGGGGACGGCGTGCCGAGCTGCGCCGGGGACTGCGACGACGCCAACGCCTGGACCTACCCCGGGGCCCCCGAGCAGTGCGACGGGATCGACAACGACTGCGACGGGACCGTCGACGAGGGCACCGACGAGGACAACGACGGCGACGGGTTCACGGCCTGCGGCGGGGACTGCAACGACGCCAACGGGCTGGTGTTCCCCGGGGCCCCGGAGCTGTGCGACGGCGTCGACAACGACTGCAGCGGCCTGCCCGGGCCGTTCGAGGTCGACGACGACGGCGACGGGGCGATGGTCTGTGCCGGGGACTGCAACGACGCCAACCCGCTGCTCAACCTCGACGACGACGACGGCGACGGCTGGACCACCTGCGACGACGACTGCGACGACGGCGAGGCCCAGGTCAACCCGGGCGCCGAAGAGGTCTGCGACGGCCTCGACAACGACTGCGACGGGGCCGTCGACGACGTGGACGACGACGGCGACCTGCACGTCGACGCCGAGTGCGGTGGCGACGACTGCGACGACGGCGACCCGGGCGTCCACCCCGGCCAGGACGAGCACTGCGACGACGGGATCGACAACGACTGCGACGGGGACGTCGACGATCAGGACGACGAGTGCTCGGGGGACGACGACGACACCGGCGACGACGACACCGGCGACGACGACACCGGCGACGACGAC
>CAZOYV010000371.1:0-7228 GCA_964584075.1 uncultured Rickettsiales bacterium
GTCGTCCCCGGCGTCGTCGTCCCCGGCGTCGTCGTCCCCGGCGTCGTCGTCCGCGCCGTCGTCGTCCGCGCCCGTCGGGCAGCCGGCCAGCAGCAGCACCAGCGCCGCCCACCACGCGATCGTCCTCATCGGCCCTCCTCCCCCACGGTGCCCCGCACGACCACCGCCCCCGCCGCGGTCTGCAGCGCCGAGACCCGCAGCGGCAGCGGCGGGATCTCCATCTCCACCGTCCACGGCAGCTTGCGCTCGGCCAGCGGCAGCCGGGCGTCGGTCTCCAGGCCGCGCACGGTGAGCGCCAGCTTGTCGTCGCGCAGGCCCACGTCGCCCCTGGCGAGCAGGTCGACGGTGCGGGCCACCGGCCCGGTGCGCCACACCCGCAGCTCGGCCACGAAGCCGTCCTCGTCGAGCGCCAGGCCGCGCACGTCGAGGCGGTCGGCCGGCCCCCCCAGCGAGCCGCCGAGGCGGCCGTCCAGCGCCGCCCGGGCCAGCATCACGGCCAGCGGCTCCTGGTCGACGCGCAGCACCCAGTCGTCCTCGCCGGGGTCCAGCGCCGCGGGGTCCACGGCCGGCGCCGCCGCCACCGGCAGCGAGGTCTGGACGCCCACGAAGATCGTGTCGAGCCCGCCGGGGAAGCACCACACCGCGGCGTCGGCCAGCGGCAGCGGCTCCAGCGCCCGCTCCTCGCCGACCTGCAGCAGGACCCACGGCTCCGGCGGGGCGGCCCGCAGCGCCAGCCGCGCGTGGGCCTCGGCCGCCGCCGAGAGCGCCACGTCCATCCCCGGCGGCGACCCCTCCAGCGAGATCCGCAGCCGCAGGCGGTCCGGATCGGCCAGCCGCGCCTGCACCACCAGCACGCCGCCGCTGTCGGAGACGGTGGCCTCCAGCTCGACGGGGACGCGCACGGTCAGCCGGATCGGCTGCTCCATCGCCAGCGGACCCGCGCTGGCCCGCGCCGTCCCGGAGGTCGCCGCGAGCAGGTCCAGCCCGCCCGGGGCGTCCCCCCCGCCTGGCTGCAGCTGCACCACCGCGGCGTCCCACGCCGGCGCGACCTCCAGCGAGGCCAGCCCCGCCACCGGGGCCCCGAAGGTCAGCGTCGCCGGCAGCACCCCCTCGGCCGCGGCCTTGGCGACCCGCTCCCCCGCGACGCGCTCCATCGCCGCGGCGCGCAGCGCCACGCCCACCTGGTAGGTCCCCTCGGCGGCCGGCGCCGGCGCGTCGACGTACAGCGCCTCGACCCGCTGCTGGAAGGCGGCCCGCACGCCGGCGCACCCCAACCCCAGGGCGAGCGTCGCCGCCAGGCCGGCCGCGATATAGTGGCGCAGCATGCGCATCGGCGTCCTCGACCTCGGCATCATCGTCGCCTACCTGCTGTTCGCGCTCGCGGTCGGGGCGCTCTCGCTGCGCCGCTCCTCCCGCTCCACCGTGGCGTTCTTCGCGGCCGGGCGCTCGCTCCCGGGCTGGCTGCTGGGCATCTCGATGGTGGCCACCACCTACGCGGTGGACACCCCGCTGGCCGTGACCGGCATCGTCGCAGGTGACGGGATCGCGGGCAACTGGTTCTGGTGGTGCACCGCCATCGGCCACGTGGGGATGATCGTCATCTTCGGCCGCCTGTGGCGGCGCAGCGAGGTGCTCACCGACGCCGAGCTGGTGGAGCTGCGCTACGGCGGCCGGGGGGCGGCGGTGCTGCGCTCGGTGCAGGCCTGCTTCTTCGCCGTGGGGGTCAACGCGATCGTGCTCGGCTGGGGCCTGGCGGCGATGGAGAAGGTCAGCCGCGCGGCGATCCCCGCCGAGGCGCTGGCGTGGCTCCCGGCCGCCGTCCCGGGGACGGGGGACCCGGCCCACCTGCTGGTCGTCGCGCTGGTGCTGTTCGCGCTGCTGTACTCCTCGCTCGGCGGCCTGCGCGCGGTGGTGATCACCGACCTGGCCCAGTTCGCGTTCGCGATGACCGGCTCGGTGGCGCTGGCCTGGCTGGCGGTCCGCGAGGTGGGCGGCCTCGGGGCGCTGACCGAGGCGATCGCCGCCGATCCCCGGACGGCCCACACCCTGGACCTGATCCCGCGCTGGTCCGCGGGGGAGCTGGTGGTGGCCACGTTCGCCACCTACCTGCTGGTCCAGTGGTGGGCCCGGATGGCGTCCGACGGCGGCGGCTACCTGGCCCAGCGGATGGTCGCGGCGCGGGACGACCACCAGGCCCGCACCGCCGCGACGTGGTTCGTGTGGCTGCACTACGTGGTCCGGCCGTGGCCGTGGATCCTGGTGGCGCTGGCGGCGCTGGTGCTGTTCCCGTTGGGCGCCGGGGAGCTACCCGGCGGAGACCGCGAGGCGGCCTACCCGGTGCTGCTGATGCAGCTGATGCCCCCCGGCCTGCTGGGCATCGCCCTGGCCAGCCTGCTGGCGGCGTTCATGTCCACCGTCGACACGCACCTCAACTGGGGCACCTCGTACCTGGTCAACGACCTCTACGGCCGGCTGATCCGGCCGCGGGCGAGCCGCCGCGAGCTGATGATCGCGTCGTGGGTCGGGATGGCCGTGATGGCCGGGGTGGCGCTGGGCGTGGCGTCGGTGATCGACACCGTCGAGAGCGCCTGGAAGTTCCTCGCCGCCGCCGGCGCCGGGCTGGGGATGCCGCTGCTGCTGCGCTGGGTCTGGTGGCGGATGACCGCGTGGGCCGAGCTGACCGGGATGCTGGTCGGCGCCGCCACCGCCGCGGTGCTGTTCGCCGCGTTCCCCGCCTGGGAGCACGCCCAGCGGCTGTGGGTCGTGGCGTCGGTGTCGGTGGTCGCCTCGCTGGCGGTGGTGCTGCTCGGTCCCCGGCCGGACCGCGAGGCCGCGGGGCGGTTCTTCCACAAGGTCCGCCCGCCCGGCTGGTGGCGCCCGTTCGGCCGCGGCGGGGAGCGGATGCCCGGCCTGCTCGGGGCGTGGGCGCTGGGCGTGGTCGGCGTCTACGGCGTGCTGCTCGGCGCGGGCGAGCTGCTGCTCGGCGGGCCGTGGCGCGGGGCGCTGCTGGTCGCCGTCGGGATCGGGGGCTGGATCGGCTCCCGGGCGCTGGTCCAGCACACCGAGCGCGGGGACGATCGGTAGCCGCGCGGTTCTGCTACTATGCGCGCTCTTCCGGAGGTGCGAGCGCGATGCGCCAGTCCCGAGCCTTCCTGTACACCCTGCGCGAGGCCCCGGCCGACGCCGAGGTCGCGTCCCACGTGCTGCTGGCCCGCACGGGGATGATCCACAAGCTGTCCGCCGGCCTGTACGACTACACCCCGGCGATGTGGCGGACGCTCAAGAAGATCATCGCGATCGTCCGCGAGGAGATGGACCGCGCCGGCGCCCAGGAGCTGATGCTGCCGATCGTGCAGCCCCGCGAGATCTGGGACGCCAGCGGCCGCTGGGAGCGCTACGTCGCCGACGGGATCCTGTTCCACCTGCACGACCGCAAGCAGGCCGAGGTGTGCCTCGGGCCGACCCACGAGGAGGTGATCACCTCGCTGGTCGGCGACAAGATCACGAGCTACCGCCAGCTGCCGGTGAACCTGTACCAGATCCAGACCAAGATGCGGGACGAGATCCGGCCGCGGTTCGGGCTGATGCGGGCCCGCGAGTTCATCATGAAGGACGCCTACTCGTTCGACGTCGACGAGGCCGGGCTGGACGAGGCGTACCAGGCGATGGACCAGGCCTACCGCGCGATCTTCCGCCGCTGTGGGCTGAAGTTCATGCCCGTCGAGGCCGACCCCGGGGCGATCGGCGGCAGCGGCAGCCAGGAGTTCATGGTCCTCGCCGACACCGGCGAGGACGGGATCCTGTACTGCGACGCGTGCGAGTACGCCGCCAACGTCGAGAAGGCCACCAGCGTACCCGCCGGGCGCGCCGACGGGGGCGAGCCGCGGCCGCTGCGCCGCGAGGACACCCCCGACGTCCGCACCGTCGACCAGCTCCACGCGTTCTTCCCCGACGTGCCCGCCTCGCAGATGGTCAAGACCGTGCTGTACGAGGCGACAACCGCCGAGGAGACGGTGGTGGTGGCGGTGCTGATGCGCGGCGACCTGCCGATCAGCGAGGTCAAGCTGGCCAACGCGCTGGACTGTCTCGCGGTGGGGCTCGCCAGCGACGAGACGGTGCAGCGGGTCACCGGCGCCGAGGTCGGCTTCGCCGGCCCGATCGGGCTGTCCGAAGAGGTCCGCGTGATCGGCGACCGCAGCATCGAGGGGATGACCAACGTGCTGTGCGGGGCCAACACCACCGACGTGCACTGCCTCGACGTCAACTTCGGCCGCGACCTGCCGCTGCCCGAGCTGCACGACCTGCGCGAGGCCCAGCCCGGCGAGGGCTGCCCGCGCTGCGGCGCCGCGCTGCGATCGGCCCGCGGGATCGAGGTCGGCCACATCTTCAAGCTCGGCACCAAGTACAGCGCGGCGATGGAGGCGACGTTCACCACCGAGGACGGCAAGCAGGCCCCGTTCGTGATGGGCTGCTACGGCATCGGCGTGTCGCGCATCGCCGCCTCGGCGGTGGAGCAGAGCCACGACGACGACGGGATCGTCTGGCCGCTGCCGCTGGCGCCGTGGCAGGTCCACCTGCTGCAGCTCAACGTCAAGGACGAGGTCCAGGGCGAGGTCGCCGGGGCGCTCTACGCTGCGCTGCGACAGGCCGGCGTCGAGGTGCTGTTCGACGACCGCAAGATGTCGGCCGGCGTCAAGTTCAAGGACGCCGACCTGCTCGGCCTGCCGCTGCGCGTGGTGGCCGGGCGCAGCGCCAAGGACGGCCAGGTCGAGCTCAGCGAGCGCGCCGGCGGCGAGCGGGAGCTCGTGGCGGTGGACGACGTGGTGGACGAGGTGCGTCGCCGGATCGACGCCGCGATGGCCGCGCTGGCGGAGTAGGAGCCCGTCGGCTCCCGTCGACCGCTACAGCTCCAGGTTCGACAGCGCCCAGATCAGCGCGAAGAACGCCGCGCAGACGATCGCACCGATCACCAGCGCGAAGATCAGCGTGCTGTTGCCGCGCTCGCGCTTGGTGGGCTCGATCAGCACGAACCGGAACTCCCGCGCCTCGGCCGCCGAGCGCCGGTCCTCCAGGTCGGGGTCGACGCTACCGCGCGCACGCGCGGGCTGCAGGTCCGACGACCCGGCGGGGGCGCCCGGGGCCTTGCGCCCCATGCGCTCGTTGAGCCGCCGCAGGGTCTCCGGCTCCAGCGGCTCGAACCGTATCCCGAGGCGCGGCCGCAGCCCCGAGCTGACGTGGGCCACCTCCCCGGGCAGCCGCAGCGGCGGCGGGCCGGGGGTGTCGGGCGGGATCTCGAGGACCACGTTCTGCCCCTGGTGCAGGTTGAGCCGGACGGCCAGCACCGGGTCGCTGAACCCCGCCCCCGACATGCTCAGATCGCGCAGCGTCCCCGGATGGCGCACCCCGTCGACGATGAGGTAGACCCCGACCGGTAGCGGCTCGCGGTGCTCCCTCCTGCGTTCCCCTTCAGCCATGCGCTCCTCCCCTGGGGATCACCCGGTCGGATCGTCCCCGCGCCCCAGTGTATCCAGGGACTACCACGCCTGACCAGGACACGGAAGTCCCTGGTACGAAATGGATGCGTGGGGTAAATAGAGCGCGAATCCATCTCGGGAGAGCGTGATGAAGATCCGATGGATGGTACTCGCCCTCGCGGCGGTGGCCCTGGTCCTCGCGACCGGCGGGGCCCTCGCCAAGCCCCTGATCACGCCGCAGCCGGCGACGATCCACCTGGTCGACGGCGGCACCGACGAGGTCACGCGCGCCGATCGACCGGTGCTCGAGACGTTCTACGACTCCGAGCTGTACCCGATCCGCGTCCACTACGACGAGGAGGACGAGGAGCTGATGTGGATCGTGCTCGACGCCGCCGAGGCGTCGTGGGCGGTCCAGGTCGAGGAGTTCGGCTGGTACGAGCCGGTCCCGGATCACGGCCACGGGGGCAGCGACGACATCGACTTCTACGTCGCCGACTCCAACCAGGACCCCTACCTCTACGGCGCCGGGGGGTACTGCACCAGCGACAACTGGAACGACTGCGCCTACGTCGGCGGCCGCACGACCTGCCCGGCGTACCTGGTGATCAACGAGGAGATGCCCGAGTACTACATCCAGGAGACGGTCGCCCACGAGTTCAACCACGCCCTGCAGTACAGCATGGACATCATGGAAGACCGGATGTTCTTCGAGGCCACCGCGGTGTACACCCAGGGCGCGGTGATCGGGCACACCTCGGCGTGGAGCGGGTTCGCGCTGGACTACCAGACCCAGTGGTTCATGCCGCTGGACTACTACGACTACCAGGGCACGGCGTTCTCCTACGGCGCGTTCATCTTCGTGCAGTACCTCGCCGAGCGGTACGGCGACGGCACCCCGGGGTGCATCGTCGAGCTGTGGGACATGGCGACCCAGACCGCCGAGTTCAACTCCAACGACTGGATGAACGCGCTGGAGGACTGGCTCGGCCTGTACTGGGCCGAGGACCTCGACGAGCCGGGCGACGGCGAGAACCGCCGGATGCTGGCCTGGCGCGACTTCTCCGAGTGGCGGTTCTTCCTGGGGGCCTACAGCCACGAGGACTACATGACCGGCGGGGAGCCGGACACCGCCACCGCGCGGCTGCCGTTCGCCGAGACGTTCTACTTCAACGAGATCGCCGCCGGGCCCGCGAGCAAGCCGCTGGCCCGCGAGGTCGGGGAGCTGTCCACCGCCGCGCTGGAGATCGAACCCGTCCCCGCGGGGACCCCGATCACGGTCCAGTGGGAGGACGACGGCAGCGACTGGAAGTGGGCGCTGACGCTGCTGCAGCTGACCCCCGAGAAGGACATCGCCGAGATCGTGGTCGGCCCCATCGAGGTCGGCTCCACCGAGCTGTCGACCACCACCCTCGAGGAGACCCACCAGGTCGTGGCGCTGCTGACCGTGCTGGGCGACGGCAACTACCACCCCAACCTCGACTTCTGGGACCGGATCAACGGCACCGCGACGGTGATCGCCGAGGGCCTCGAGCTGCCCCAGGAGGACCCGCCCGAGGAGGAGGAGGACGAGGGCTGCTCGTGCCGCCACGACGGCCGCGCCTCGCCCGCCCCGCTGGCCGGGTTGCTGACGCTGGCACTGTGGCTGGCGATCCGGAAGCGCGGTTAGCCCGTACTTCTCGTGCGCGAACCGCCGAGAGCGGTAGAGTAGCGGAGGGCCGGTCCTGAGACCGGCACCTCCGCCCTCATCCCAC
>CAZOYV010000372.1:0-7228 GCA_964584075.1 uncultured Rickettsiales bacterium
CCCACCGACGCCGGCTCGCGCGCCTGCACGGCGTGCCACCCCGATGCCGGCGCCCCGGGGGCGGACCACGCCCTGGCCTGCGAGCGCTGCCACGGCGGCGACGGCGAGCCGCTGGGCGAGGGCTGCCTGGCCACCGTCGCCAACCCGTCCGACCCCGACCACTGGGCCGCCGCCTGCGGCCCGTGCCACGGCGACGCGCTGGCGCGGATGGAGCGCAGCCTGCACGTCACCCAGGCCGGGGTGATCAACCACACCCGCTACCTGCTCGGTGCCCAGGACCGGGTGGTCCCGCCGGTGGTGACGCTGCCCGAGCTGGCGGCGCGCCCCGGGCTCGATCCTGGGGCCGCCCCGGCCGGCGACGCCGCCGCGCTGGCCGACGACCTGCTGCGCCGCCGCTGCCTGCGCTGCCACCTGTACCAGCCCGGCGAGGGCGCCCCCGACCTGCGGCGCGGGGCCGGCTGCGCGGCGTGCCACGTGCCCCGCGACGACGACGGCGCCGCGGTCCACGTCCTGCAGCGCCCCCGCGACACCGAGACCTGCCTGCGCTGCCACCACGGCGACCACACCGGCGCCGACTACGTCGGGCTGTTCCCGGCCGACGACCACGCCGACTACCGGGTCCCGCTGGCCGACGGCGGGCAGCGCGCCGCGCGGTTCGGCCGCGACCACCACCGGCTGGTCCCCGACCTGCACCACGAGGCCGGCCTGACCTGCGTCGACTGCCACGATCGGGACGAGGTGATGGGCCGCGCCGAGGGTCCGGCACCCGCGCTCGCATCCGAGGCCGTGCAGGTCCGCTGCGCCAGCTGTCACGGCGGCCTCGACGGCCGGACCGCCGGAGAGCCGCCACCGGGCCTGGCCCGGGAGGACGGGGCCACGACGCTGACCCTGCGCGCCGGCGGCGGGGCGCTCCCCGTGCCCGCCGCGAACGGCTCCGGCCATCCGGCCCACGAGCCCGCCGGCCACCGCCGGCTGACCTGCAGCGCGTGCCACGCCGCGTGGGCCGGCCAGGCGTTCGGCGCCCACCTGCACCGCTCGCTGGTCGGCGCCACCTGGAACCTGTGGGATCGCCGGGCCGAGCAGGGCGACCCGGAGTTCGCGCGGCGGGTCGCCGTCGCGCTGGCGCTGCCCGAGCCGGAGCGCGCCGCCCACGCTCCCGCGATGACCGACCGCCTGACCGGCGCGGAGCGCGCCGGGATCTGGGCGCTGGGGCGGACCTTCCGCCGCTGGGAGGAGCCGGCCCTCGGGGTCACCGCCGACGGCCGCGTCGCCCCGCTGCGCCCGCGCGACGGCTTCCGGCTGACCTCGGTGGGCGGCGACGGCCTGGTGTGGCTCGACAGCGCCGTGCCGACCCGCGGCGACGGCAGCGGCCCCGGCCAGGCCAGCGAGCCGTTCTCGCCCCACACCGTGCGCCGCGAGGCCGCCCCCTGCACCCGCTGCCACGGCAACCCGCGCGCTGCCGGGCTGGGCCTCGCCGCCACCGCCGCCGACGGCGCGCTGCACCCCGACACCGTCCCGGCGCCCCCGGCGGCCCCGGGCGCGCGCCTGCTCACCGACGCCGAGCGACAGCGGCTGCTGCACCCCGACGAGGCGCAGCGCGCCGCGCTGGCCCGCGCGATGTTGCGCCTGGGCCTGGTCGCGTCCGCGCCAAGCCGCTAGCTCACCCCTGGAGCGCCTCGATCTTGTCGGAGACCGCCTGGACCCGATCCTGGCGATCGAGCTGCTGCCACTGGGCCCGCGCCAGGCCGTAGATCGCCCGGGCCCGCTCGGTCTCCCCGGCGTCCCGCGCCAGATCGCCCCCGAGTTCCACCGCGGGTGCGGTGTCCGGATCGACCCAGTTGGCGTCCGCCAGCGTCCGCTCGGCGGCGGCGACGTGCTGGTCCAGCGCCGCCCAGTCTCGCTCGCCGGCGCTGCACGGGATCAGCCCCGCGCGGAAGATCCCCTCGTACCCGCGGTGCTGCAGCGCGGAGACGCGCTCGATCGCCTCCTCGAGGTGCCGGCGGGCCTCCCCGTAGCGCTGCTGGGCCAGGGCGACCAACCCCAGGTTGGCCGTGGGCAGGAACGCCTGGTCCGACGAGATCGCCCGGTAGGTGTCGCGGGACTGGCGGTAGTACCGCTCGGCGCGCTCGAGCCGGTCCTGCAGGCGGGCGATCTCGCCCTGGAAGTTGAGGCACTTGGCCATCGCGCTGCGCGAGCCGGCCTCCCGCAGGTGGAGCGCGGCGTCGTCGACCAGCCGACGCGCGCGCTTCAGGTCGCCGGCCCCCATCGCGGCGTAGGCCAGCTCCAGCATGCAGTCCCCGATGCCGACCTTGTGCCCCACCTCCTGCAGCGAGGACAGCGCCTCGAGCAGCACCCCGACCGCCTGCTCGCGGTTCCCACCGCGGCTGAGCAGAGCGCCCATCTTGGCGCCGCAGGCGCCCAGCAGCCGGGCATCGCGGGCGGCCGCTGCGAGGTTCCGCGCGGCGCCCGCGCGGGCCAGCCCGCGGGTCAGCTCTCCGCGCTCGAACAGGCAGCTCGCCTGCACGAACGCCGCCCAGCCCCGGATCCCGGTCCAGCCGTGGGCCCGGGCCTGCTCCTCGGCGCGCGCGGCCCACGCGTCCGCGGCCTCGAGGTCGCGGCGGCGCAGGGCGAGCTGGGCGCGCAGCTGCCACACCACTCCGCGGCGCTCGTCGTGCTCCGCAGGCGCCAGCTGCTCCACGGCCCGCTCGAGGTCGTCGAGCAGCAGGTCGGCGGCGTCGAGCTCGTCGCGCTCCAGCGCCCACTCCGTTCCGCGAACCAGGGGCGCGACCGCGGCGTCCGCCTCTCCCGCCGCCAGCAGGTGGTGCCCCAGCCGCGCGGACAGGGCCGGGTCCGGGCGCTCCCGGAGCATCCGCGCGCAGGTGCGGTGGTGGCGCGCCAGGCGGTCCTGCTCCCGCGCCCGGCGCACGATGCTCTCCTGGAGCATCCCGTGGACGAAAGACCACCCCGCCCGCGGGCCCTCGGGGCCGCAGCGCGCCAGGTGGCCGTCGAGCAGCTCCTCGACCAGAGACCACGCTGGCTCCTCGCCGTCCAGGGCACAGCAGCGCGCCCACTCCACGGCGTCGACGTCGCGACCCAGCACGGCGGCCAGCTCCAGGGCGACGCCGTCCGCGGAGGGCCGCGCCGCCAGGTGGCGCTCGATGCGGCGGGACCAGACCTCGTGCAGGTCGTCGGGGAGTCGCAGGGCGGCGCCCGCCTCCAGCTGCAGCCCCGCGCGGCCCGAGACCAGCTGGCCGCGCTCGACCAGGTCGCCGATCATCTGCACGGCGAACAGCGGGTTGCCCCCGGACCGATCCGCGACCTGCCGGGTCAGCCTCGGCTCGAGCCCCAGCACCGCCTGGACCAGCGCCGGGCGGTGCGCCTCGGCCAGGGCCTCCACGGCCAGCCGCGCCCCCTCCGCCCGCGCTGCGAGCCGCGCCACCAGCTCGGACTCCAGCGGGCGCTCCGCCAGGGCGCTGTCGCGGACGGTGGCGAGCACCAGCACCGGGACCGGGTCGTGGTCCTGCTGGTCCAGCAGGTACTCGACGAAGTGCAGCGCGTCCTGACCCCACTGGGCGTCGTCGATCCAGACCACCACCGGACCCCGCCGGCTGCGCCGCTGCAGGTGACGCAGCACCAGCACGTAGCGCTCCACCGGGCTGTCGAACCGCACCGCCCCCGGACCGGCGTCGTCCTCCTCCTGCGCCGGGGGGGTCACCAGGGCGGCGAGGCCCTGCCACTCGTGGGGGTCCTCGACCCCGTCGGCCCGCAGCAGGGCCTCGACGCGCTGCTGCACGTCCCCTCGCGACAGGCCCACCACCCGCAGCTCGCGGGCCAGCATCGGCGCCAGGCCGTCGCCGGGGCTGCCGCGCAGCCCGTGGAACGCGCCCAGCGACGACGCCACCCCGAGCTCGTGCGCCCGCTCGCACAGCCAGCGGGCCAGGCGGCTCTTGCCGCTCCCGGCCGGGCCGTGGAGCACCGTCACCGCCGCGCGACCCTGGCGGTGGACCGCGCTGAGCGCCCGCCACAGCCGGCCCCGCTCCTGCTCGCGGTCCACCAGCGGGATCGTGCGCAGGCCGACCATCCGCGCCCGGGTGCTGCCCAGCCATCCGGGCCGCGGCGCGGGCGGGATCTCGGCCCAGTCCATCGCCGTGCCGGCCCCCAGCGCCACCAGCGCGCGCGCGGCCTCGGCCGCGAACGGGTAGCGCGCCCCCGGGTCCCGCGCGACCATCCGCTCGAGCCAGCCGACGAGGCCCACCGGGACCGGCGCGCGCGGCTCGAACGGGTCGGCGCCGAAGGACGGCTGGCCCGTGGTCGCCTCGAGGGCCAGGCACCCCAGCGCGTACAGATCGGTCCACGGTCCGATGTCGCGCTCGCGCCCCTCGAGCTGCTCCGGGGCGCGGTACCGCGCGGTGTCCGTGCCGCCGTCGCGAGGCACCACACCCCCGTCGCCGGGCGGCTCGAGGGCAATCCCGACGTCGGTCAGCTTGGTCCGCAGCCCCTCGTCCGCGCTGAGCAGGACGTTGCTCGGCTTCAGATCGCGGTGCACCACCTGGCGCGCGTGGGCGTACGCCAGGGAGTGGAGCAGCTCCAGCAGCAGCGCCTGCAGCGCGACCCACGGCAGCGGCGCGGCGGCGGGGCCGATGCGCTCCCGCAGCGAGCCGCCCGCGACGTGCTCCAGCACCAGGTAGGGGCACCCCGCGCGCAGCGCTCCGCCAGCGCGCCGGGCGGCCTCCTCGTCCACCTCGCCGTGGTCGAACAGCCGCACGATCCCGGGGTGATCCAGCGCCGCCACGGCCCGCAGCTCGGAGCGCAGCCACGCGAGGTTCTCGGGGTCCCGGGCCCACGCCGCGGCGAGGACCTTGATCGCGACCGGTTCGCCCGACGCGCGGTGCGCGCCGAGCCACACCGCGCCCGACCGGCCGGCGCCCCGCGGGGCACGCAGCTCGAACTCCCCCAGCGGGATCGCGGCGTCCGTCACGACGCAGGTCCTCCCGGCCGCGCGTGACGCGCCGCCACCGGCCTAGATCTCCTCGGGGTGGAAGCCCTCGGCGTCGATGCCGTGGATCCGGAAGTCGGGGTCGCGCAGGAAGCTGGAGAACACCGCCGCGAAGGCCAGCGCGATCTGGGCCATCAGCTCCTTGTCCTCGTAGACCCGGTCCAGCTCGCGGCGCAGCGAAGCCTTGCTCGGCCGGTCCATCCGGGTGTCGAACAGCCCGTCCAGCGCGTGGGGCGCGTCCTGCGGCGTGACCTGCGAGATCGCGCCGCTCTGGCAGTAGTGCATCAGGTCGTGGACCAGGTCCCGCTGCCGCGCCCCGTCGGTGAGGTGGTAGGTGAACAGGTGCAGCAGGTTGCGGTGGGCCTCGTCGACGCTGGCCTCGGCCAGGTCGTGGAACAGCCGCCCGGTGGGCCCCTCGCCGCGGTCCAGCCCCTCCTTGCGCAGCAGCGACAGGAACACCGCGTTCTTGAACAGCTGGTACAGCCGGTGGGCGCCGTTGAGCTTGCCCGGGACCGGGTGCTGTGCGCCCCGGGCGGGCCAGGCGGCCGACGTGAACAGCAGCTCGAACAGGGTCCCGGCCGGGTCCAGCGCGGTCGCCGGGTCCTGCAGGTCGAGGCGCAGGTCGAGGGTGTTGTCCAGCCGGTCGGCGAGCTTGATCGGCACCAGGCTCGGCGCCTCGCCGGCGCGGGCCAGCAGGCGGCCGAGGTACTGGTAGTACTTCTCGCCCTGCACGCGCGTCAGGTCCTCGATCTGCTCGTCGCACGCCGCCGCGTCGCCCTCGTCGAGCCGGTCCAGCAGGCGCTGGTAGCTGGCCTCGAGCTGGTCCCACGCGACGCTGCTACGATCGGGGGTGACGTCCTCGCGCAGGTCGTGCAGCAGGGTCGTGACGATGGTCTGGGGTGCCAGCGTCGCCCCCTCGCGGCGCAGCAGCGCCAGCACCCGGATCGGGTGCAGGATCGCGTTGGGCCCCAGCTTGCGCCGGGTCTCGCCGTAGGTCTCGCGGAGGAACTCCAGGGTGGCGATCAGCAGCGTGCGCTCATGGCCGGCGATCTGCTCCTGCAGCGTCAGCGCCAGGATCGCGTCCCAGTTGGGCGGGTCGCCCGAGAGCTGGTAGTGGATCGACGCGGACAGCGCCAGGAACCCCTCGACGTCCGGAACCGGTCGCATCCGCGCTGCCCCCTCAGAAGTCGGTGCCCTGGTTGAACCGCATCTTGACCCCGGCGACCTCGATCACCTGACCGTCCCGCAGGTTGCGGCGCATCTTCAAGGGCTTTCCGTCCACTCGCACCCGGCACCACCACTGGGTCAGCGGCGCCACCGTGAAGAACCCCTGCTCGTCGCGGTCGAGCTGGCACTGCAGCTTGCCGAACCACGGGCGGCCCGGCAGCCGCACGGTGCAGCGCTCGGTGAACCCGACCTGCAGGCTGGGCTGCTCCAGGACCAGCTTGCTGTCGCCCTGCGGCCCGCTGATCTGCAGGTGCGGCTTCTCGGCGGTCAGCAGCGCCTTGCGGACCCGGTGGATCTGGGTCTGCGAGGCCATCATCGTCTGCTTGTACTTGTCGGTGTCGGGCCCGCCGAGGTCCAGCTGGCGACCGAGCTCCGCGCTCTGCGGGCTGACGTGCAGCGGGATCGCGGGCTCCGGCGCGGCCTGCGGTCCGATCTGCATCGCGCCGCCGGGCTGGTGCGCCGGGAACTCCTCGGCGGTCTCGGCCTCCGAGCCCTCCCAGTACTCCTCGAGGCGATCCTGCTGGGTCACGATCTGGCCGAGCTGCTCGGCGGCCTCGTGGACCACGCCCTCGAGCTGGAACAGCAGCGTGTGCTGGCCCAGGCCGATCTCGTCGCCCTCGCGCAGCACCGACAGCCCCACGCGCTTGCCGTTGAGGTAGGTCCCGGTCGTCGAGCCCTGGTCCTCCACCAGCCAGTAGCCGCCCTCGTGGCGGATCTCGCAGTGCTGGCGCGAGACGACCTCGACGGGCAGCACCACGTCGCAGGTCGTGCTGCGGCCGATCACCAGCCGCGCCACGTCGACGTCGACGGCCCGCTCGACCTGGCTGCCCTTCTTGATGATCAGGCGGGCCATGCACCCTCCCGGCGGGATCACGCCCCTAGTGTACCGGCTCGCGCGGTCTCGATCGCGGGGGTCAGGCGCTCTGCTTGCGGATATCGGTGGGGGGCCAGCTGAGAGCTTGTGAATCTATCCCCTCCCGTCGCCTGAGCACCGCATCATCCCCG
>CAZOYV010000373.1:0-7225 GCA_964584075.1 uncultured Rickettsiales bacterium
ACGGCCACGGCAACGGCCACGGCCACGGCAACGGCAACGCGTCAGGGGGGGGGCACCCGCGTCCCCACGAGGCCAAGGCGATCGTCGCCGAGGTCGAGCCCCCCGAGCCGGACGAGGCCGAGGCGAGCAATCCGCGGCCCAAGAAGGACCGCAAGTCCAAGGCCGCCAGCGTCCTGACCGCCAAGACCGGCGACGCCGGTCGCCGGACCCGCTGATCCCCCCGATCCCGCCCCGGTCAGCTCACCAGCGTCGCCTCGACGGACTTCTCGACCCCGGCCAGGGCCTGCGAGACCGGGCAGCCGTCCCGCGCCGCCTCGGCGGCCTCCTGCAGCTGGGCCTGATCGAGGCCCGCCGCCGCGACGCGGGTCTGCAGGTGGGCCTCGGTGATGCGGAAGCCCCCGTCCCGCTTCTCCAGCTCGATCGTCGCGGTGGTCTCGACGCGCTGCGCCGGGGTCCCCGCCCGCTCCAGCCCGGCGGCCAGGGCCATCGAGAAGCAGCCGGCGAAGGCCGCCCCGATCAGCTCCTCGGGGTTGGTCCCGGGCTCCTCCTCGAAGCGCGTGCCGAAGCCGTACGGCGCCCCCGCGAACAGCCCGCTCTGGACCCCGATCGTCCCCGAGCCCTCCTTCAACGTCCCGTTCCACACCGCGCTCGCCTTGCGCTTCGGCATCGTCCCGCTCCTCTCGATCGCCCGGTCGGGCGCGTCCACCGCGGACGCGTCGCCGGATCGACAGGAACCTGGGCACGAACTGTCTGGTAGGCAACCCTAACGCATGAACACGATGTCCCCGTCCACCACCGTCATCGCCGCCGAGACCCCGCCCCACAGCGCGGCCGGGTCGTCGCGCGCGACCTCGAACGGGTCCGGCTCGAGGACCACCAGGTCGGCGCGGGCGCCGGGGGCCAGCACGCCGGTGTGGAAGCCGTGGGCGTGCAGCGCGGCGGGGGCGGCGGTGTGGGCCCGCAGCGCCTCCCCGAGGGTGATCCGCTCCTCGGGGATCCACGGCCCCGCGCCGTCGCGCTCCAGCCGGGTCACCGCGGCGGCGATGCCCTTCCACGGATCGACGGTCTCCACCGGCGCGTCGGAGCCCAGCAGCAGCGCGGCGCCGCGGTCCAGCAGCGTGCGGTAGGCGTAGGCCCAGCGCCGGCCGTTGCGGCCGGGCAGGTTGCGCTCGACGATCTCGCGGTCGGCCCACATGTGTGACGGCTGGCTGGAGTAGGCCGCGGCGGCCAGATCGGCCCGGGCGACGAGCTCGTCGGAGAGCAGCTGGGCGTGCTCGATGCGGTGCCGCGTCCCCGGCGGCCAGCGGCGGGCGACGAGGCCGTCCAGCGCCAGCGCCACGGCGCGGTCCCCGATCGCGTGGATCATGGCGGGCACGCCGGCGGAGCGGATCGCATCGAGCCACGCGCCGAGCTCGGCCCCGTCGAGGTCGAGGATCCCGTGGTCGCCGGTGGAGCTCCACGGCTCGCCGACGGCGGCGGTGAAGCTGCCGAACGAGCCGTCGACGAACAGCTTGGCGCCGCCGCCGCACAGCCAGCCGGGCACCTCCGAAGACAGCACCGCGGCGTCCGCGCGCAGGTCCCCGGGGGACTCGAAGACCGCGTTGGCCAGCACCCGCACGCGGGGCCCGGGCCGCGCCTGGTGCCGCGCCAGCAGCGCCACGTCGCCGGCGTCCTCCACCGAGTGCACCGCGGTGATCCCGCAGGCGTGCAGGTGGCGCGCGAAGGGGGCCAGCGCCGCCGCCCGCTCGTCGTCCCCGACGCGGTCGAGCAGCGCCTCGCGGAGGCGGAAGACGTCCTCGAAGAACAGCCCCGTGGGCTCGCCGGCGACCTGTTGCATGGAACACTTCTCGGGGAGGTCGTCGAGTGCCTCCACGTGGGCCAGGGCGGCGCGGTTGAGCCACGCCGAGTGCAGGTCCTTGCTGGTCAGGAACAGCGGGTGCTCGCTGGTGGCGCGCTCCAGCGCGCCGGGGGGTGGCGGGCCGTCGGGGAGCAGGGTGCGGCGCTCCCAGCCGTGCCCGACGATCCACTGCCCGGGCGGGGTCCCCGCGGCCCGCTCGCGGACCCGCCCGATCAGCTCGTCGAGGGACCCGACCTCGCGCAGCGAGACCGCGGCGTGCTCGGCGGCGGCGAGCAGCAGGTGCAGGTGGGCGTCGCACAGCCCCGGCAGCAGCAGCCGGCCGTCGAGCTCGACGACCTCGGCGTCCCCCACCCGGGCCCGGTCGAGCCCGCGCTCGGCGCCGACCCACGCGATCCGGGTGCCGTCGGTGACCACCGCGCCGCGCTCGATGCGCGGGCCGGCCACCGGCTCCAGCGGTCCGCCGCGGAACAGCCGCCTCACGCGTCCAGCGCCCTGGCGAGGAAGTCCGGGTTGTCCAGCGTCACGCCGGGCAGCGCCACCCGCGGGTGGCCGTCGCCGTCGAGCACCACGCCCTCGGGCCACGCGAAGTCCGGGTCGAGCGCCCGGTAGTACGCCAGGTCGTGCGGCCGCAGCGTGACCGCCACCGTGCCGTCGCCGTCCACCGAGAAGATCGACGGCGCGATGGAGAAGTCCACCTCGCCCAGCGCGGTGCGGATCAGGTAGCGCGGGACCTCGCGGCCGCTGCCGTAGCGGCGCACGTGGGTCGCGATGTCGATCACCGAGCTCAGCTCCACCGGGTGCTCGGGGTTCCACGTCGCCTGGAGCGGGGTGCCCGCGACGTAGACGTTGGTGAACTCGATGCCCAGCTCGCGGCAGCCCGCCGAGATGCGCAGCAGCTCGTCCTCGTGGTCGTTGATCATCCCCAGCAGCGGCACGTTGGCGTAGACCGTGATCCCGCGCAGCCGCAGCTCCAGCACGACCTTGCCCAGCGCCGGCGTGATCTCCGAGGCGTGCAGCAGCACGATCTCGACCTCCACGCGGTGGGGCCGCACGATGCGCAGCTTGTTGCGCGAGGCCAGCCGGCTGACCACCGGCTCGGAGAACGCCCGCGGCTCGTGCACCAGCCGCAGCGAGCGCAGCCGCGCGGCCCGCACGTGGGGGATCGCCACGGCGTCGTCGAGGACGTGCAGCGTCCGCGACATCCCGGTCAGCACGTCGTCCTCGCGGGACAGCACCACGTCGGTGATCTCGGGGTGCTCGCGGACGTGGGCCAGCGCCGCGGCGAGCTCGTCGTCGGAGGCGCCGGCGTCGAGCTCGACCCGCGCCGGGTGGATCCGCGACAGGCACGGCGCCGGCCGCGCCCCGACGTGGACGTCCACCGCCCGCTGGTCGGCCAGCAGCCGCGCCTGGAGCACCTCGAGCCAGCCGCCGACCGTCTCGGCGGTCTTGCGCAGCTTGAACTCCCGCGCCTCGGGCGACGAGCTCGGCGTGCGGGGCCCGACCAGCAGCGCGTCGTCGCCGATCTCGGTGTGGAACGCCGCGTCGAGGGTGCCCTCGGCGTTCTCGCGGACGCGGTCGCCGATCTGCAGGATCGGCGCGAACGGCTGGTAGTAGTCCAGGTTGTACGGCGTGCGGATCCACAGGTACTCCGGCGAGCCCTCGTCGCGCTCCACCGCCCAGCCGCTGGTGTTCCAGTCGATCTTGCCGATCGACGTGGCGGTGGTGATGTGCGGCATGCAGCGGTCGGAGAGGTGGGCCCGCAGGAAGCGCGCCGCCTCGAGCCCGCGGGCGATCGGCTCCCAGTAGACCTGGTTGCCCTGGATCGGGCTGGTCGGCATGAAGATGTAGTGGATCTCGGCGCCCGCGGCGCGCAGCGTGTCGTACAGCGGCACCAGCTCGGCGCCGGTCTCGTTGCAGCCCCGCACGAACGGCGTCTGGACGTAGACCGGGACCCCGTTGCGGACCAGCCGCGAGATCACGTCCAGCGCCTGGACCGAGACCTCGTCGGGGTGCAGGAAGTGGGTCGCCAGCTCCAGCCGCTTGCCCTTCTCCAGCAGCTCGTAGTTGGTGCGGATCAGGTAGCGCACCCAGTTGGACTCGCCGTGGAGGAACATCTCGGGGAAGTACGACACCGCCCGCGAGGCCAGCCGCAGCGTCTGCACGTGGGGGATCTTGGCCAGCTCGGAGACCGCGTGGCGCAGCGTCGCGCGGTTCATGAACGGGTCGCCCCCGGTGAGCACGATCTCCTTGATCTCCTCCATCTCGCGGATGTAGCTCACCGCCTGCCGGACGTGGGCCTTGATCGGCGCCCGCTGGGTGCGGCACTCCTTGTGCTTGCGGAAGCAGAACCGGCAGTACACCGGGCAGGCCATGTTCATGATGAAGATCACGCGGTTGCGGTACATCTGCTCGACGATCCCGCGCCAGAACTGGCCGACCCAGGTGTGGGTCTCGCCGGCCGGGTCGAGCTCGCCGACGAACGGGTAGTACTGGTGGGCGATGGCCCGCGACAGCCGCATCTGCCGGATCGTGTGGCGCGACAGCCGCACCGGGTAGGTGTCCAGCACCTGCTGCAGCTCGGCGCGCTGGTCGTCGGGGATCCGCGTGTTGG
Source organism: uncultured Rickettsiales bacterium (assembly GCA_964584075.1). Lineage (GTDB taxonomy): Bacteria > Myxococcota_A > UBA796 > UBA9615 > CAYRNR01 > CAZOYV01. The sequence goes on from CAZOYV010000373.1 coordinate 4,470, forward strand.
TCAGCTCCTCGAGCTGCGAGACGCGCTTGACCGGCAGGAACCCGCGCCCCGGGATCAGCTCCTCGAGCACCTCGAGCAGCAGGTGGTAGGGCATCGCCACGCCGCCGATCCGGACCGGGCCGGCCTCGCCGTTGTGGGTCCGCTCCAGGTGGCGCACCAGCTCGCGGAGGAACCCCTCGGGCTTGCCCGGGTAGCCGGCGCGGCGGCACAGCGCGGCGAACCGCTCCTCGCCGGTGGTGCCGGTGGCGACCGCCTGGAACGGCGGGTCCACCAGGGGGAGGTCGCAGTAGTGCTCGAGGAAGTCCACCACGCGGGTGCGCACGGCGCCGAGGTGGACCGTGGCCTGCTGCTGGGTGGGCTGGAACGTGATCGTCAGGGTCTCGCTGGACAGGGCCACCGGGGGCTCTCCTCTCCCATCCTGGCGGAGCCGGTTGCGTCGTCGCACGCGGCTGCTATGGTTAGAGTGCGAATCGTTTGTGTCCTAATGATATCGACGCGAAGGAGCGACACAACCCCAGGATGCCACGAACGAGGACCCAGCGCGCCCGGCAAGCCGACGACGTGGTCGCCACCGCGCCACGACCGCTGCGTACGATCGAGGCCGCCGCGGCGACGCCGCTGCGCCGCTGGCTGCTGGCCACCGCCGTGGCGTGCTTCTTCGCGATGGTGGCGGCCTACCTGCTGAACATCTTCATCGCCCGCATGGTGCGGATCCCCGACGACGCGGAGCTGGTCTCCCTCGAGGCCGCCGCGCCGTCCGACGCGGCCGCCGGCGGGGACGCGCAGGCGGAGGAGCCCGCGGACGCCCGCGCCGTCGCCCGGCGCGCCGCACCCGTCCCGACGCTGGACTCCTACGTGGACCCGATCCTCGGCCGCTCGCTGTTCGACAGCAGCAACGTGGGGCAGGAGGCGGGCGGGCTCGTGGCGCAGGACGGCGAGGAGCTGTCCGATCTCGACTACGAGCTGATCCTGACCTCGGTGGCGTCGGACCCGCGCTACTCCACCGCGATGCTGCGCGCCAACGAGCGGGGCGCCACGGCCCAGGTGTACGGCCTCGGCGACGAGCTCGACGACGCCACGATCGACCGCATCGAGCGCCGCCGGATCTACGTCGTGCGGGGCAACGGCGCGGTGGAGTACCTCAAGATCGGGGGCGAACAGAAGAAGTCCCGGGGAGGGCGCAAGAAGTCCACGGCGGGCCAGCGGTACGGCCGTCGCCTGTGGAAGGACGGGATCACCAAGGTCAGCAGCACCCACTACCGCATCGACCGCGACGCGCTGGACACCGCGCTGGGCAACCTCAACAAGCTCAGCCGCGGCGCGCGGGTGCTCCCCAAGAAGTACAAGGGCCAGAGCGGCTACCGCATCTCCCGGATCAAGAGCAGCAGCCCCTACAAGTACCTGGGCCTGCGCAACAACGACATCCTGATGGGGGTCAACGGGCAGTCGGTCAGCGATCCGGCCCAGGCGATGGAGATGTACAACCAGCTCAAGAACGAGAGCAGCATCTCCCTCGACATCGTCCGCAAGGGCCGCGAGATGACGATCCAGTACGACATCGAGTGAGCCGCCCGCGGCCGTCGCGCCACCCCGGGGGGTTGCGTCCCCGGATCTCTTGCCTAGGGTCGAGGACGGGGAGCCGGTGGCCGGGCTGCGGCAAGCCGAGCCTCCGGCAGCGACCCCCCGCGCGTCCCGTTCACCCCAGCGGGGCGTGGGTCCGGGGCGCCCCGCCCGGGGCGCCCCGGGCCCGTCACCACCAGCGGACGGAGGAGGGTGTCGAAGCAGCAAGCCGGAGACACGGTGACGGTCCGGGTCACGGCCGAGACGGCGAGGGGAGAGGGCGACGCCCAGGCGCGGTTCGGGACCTTCGGCGGGGTGTTCACGCCCTGCGTGCTGACCATCCTCGGCGTGATCATGTTCATGCGCACCGGGTTCGTCGCCGGGCACGCCGGGCTGTGGCTCGGGCTGGCGATCCTCGGGCTGTCGAAGCTGATCACCACGCTGACCACCCTGAGCCTCTCGGCGATCGCGACCAACAAGCGCGTCGGGGTCGGCGGGCTGTACTACATGATCTCGCGATCCCTCGGCCCGGACTTCGGCGGGAGCATCGGGATCACGCTGTTCCTGGCCCAGGCGGTGGGGGTGGCGTTCTACACCATCGGGTTCACCGAGGCGCTGATGGACGTCCTGGCGCCGGCGCTGGCCTGGGTCCACGCCGGCGGGGTCGACGGGGCGGCGCTGGCCGAGCGGTACCACGCGTCCCAGGGGATCGCGACCGCGGTGGTGGCGCTGCTGTTCGTCCTGACGTTCCGCGGCGCCGACCTGGTGATCAAGGTCCAGTACGGGGTGCTGGCGCTGCTGCTGCTGGGCGTCGCCAGCTTCCTCGTCGGCGGCGCGCTGCGGTTCGAGCCTGCGACGTTCGCGGCCAACCGCGGGCCGGCGTTCACCGACGACGTCACGTTCTGGATCGCGTTCGCGATCTTCTTCCCGGCGACGACGGGGATCGCGGCCGGCGCCAACATCTCCGGCGACCTGAAGAACCCGGCGCGCTCGCTGCCGCTGGGGACCCTGGGCGCCATCGCCTTCACCGCCGCGATCTACGCGGCGCAGTTCGTGCTCGTCAGCGGCGCGACGCCCCGCGCCGAGCTGACCGGCAACGCGTTCGCCGCGCTGCAGCGGATGAGCGCGTTCGCGCCGCTGATCGTGCTGGGGGTGTTCGCCGCGACGCTGAGCTCGGCGCTGGGCAGCTTCCTCGG
>CAZOYV010000374.1:0-7222 GCA_964584075.1 uncultured Rickettsiales bacterium
GGTCGTCCCGCCGTGCGGCCAGCCGCCGCACCAGCCCGCGAACCGGCCACGGCGCGCCGGGGGCGGTGCAGGCGGCGCAGCGGCCGGCGCCGGGCCCCGGGCAGCGCGTCCCGTCCGGCAGGACCAGCTGGCCGCGGGGGCACATCCACCAGTAGTCGTGGAGCGTCACGAGCAACGGCAGCCCGCCGACGACGACGTCGCCGGCCAGCGCCAGGTCCAGCCCGTGGAGGTGGTGGACCCACACGCGGTCGGGCCGCCACAGCCGCAAGACGCGGGCCAGCGCGGCCCGGGCGTGGGGGCTGGTCGCGGTCCCGGGCGGGACGCCGAGCGCGTAGATCGCGACGCCCTCGCGATCGCTGCGGCGCAGGACCCCGGGAGGGGCGTCGGCGGCGTCGTCGGGGACCAGCAGGGCCGCCGCGTGGCCCGCCCCGGCGAGCTGCCGGGCGAGGCTCCAGGCCACCAGCTCGGTCCCCCCCAGGTGGTCCGGGGGCAGCCCGTGGACGACCAGCAGGAAGCGGCTCCGCGGGGGCGTCATCGCGGACCCCCGCGCCAATCGCCGCATCGCGCCTGGCGTGCCCGCGGAAGAGGTGATATGTCCACGAGTCGCCGCGCGCCGACGCGGCCGTCACCGATCCGCTGGCAAGGAAGGGCCCGACCCATGAAGATCCTGATCTCCGACGCCTTCGACCCCTCGCTCCCCGCCAAGCTGACGCGCTTCGGCACCGTCACCGACGACAGGTCGGAGCTGGCCACGGCGGACGTCGTCCTCGTGCGGAGCAAGACCAAGTGCACCCCCGAGTACATCGACTCGGCGCCCAACCTCAAGCTGATCATCCGCGGTGGCGTCGGCCTGGACAACATCGACCTGGTCTACGCCAAGGAAAAGGGCATCACCGTCCACAATACCGCGGCGGCGAGCTCCATCGCCGTGGCCGAGCTGGCGATGGCGATGATGCTGGCGATGCCCAACCACGTGGTCCGCGCCCACGAGTCGATGCTCGCCGGGGAGTGGGCCAAGAAGCAGCTGAAGCGCTCCGAGCTGTACGAGAAGACGCTCGGGCTGCTCGGCATCGGGCGGATCGGCACCGAGGTGGCGCGCCGCGCCCAGGCGTTCGGGATGCGGGTCATCGCCTACGACGCCTTCGTCGAGGGCCACGAGATCGCGGAGCTGGTCCCGGGCCTGAAGGAGCTGCTCGAGCAGAGCGACTACCTCTCGATCCACGTGCCCCAGACCCCGGAGACGCTCGGCATGATCAACGCCGAGACCCTGGGCTGGGCCAAGGACGGGATCCGCTTCGTCAACACCGCCCGCGGCAAGGTCGTCGTCGAGGCCGACATGCGCGCCGCCCTCGACAGCGGCAAGGTCGCCGGCTACGCCACCGACGTGTGGTACAGCGACCCGCCCCAGGACTCACCGCTGATCGACGCCCCCAACATGCTGATGGCGCCCCACATCGGGGCCTCGACCCGGGAGAACCTGCTGCGCATCGGCGACATCATCGAGGAGCTGATCGAGCAGTTCGCGAGCAACGCGTAACCCCCCACGCCGGCGCCGCGCCGGTCCAGGAGGCTTCCATGGTCCACCGCGTCTTCAACTTCAACCCCGGCCCCGCCACCCTGCCGCTGCCCGTGCTCGAGCGCGTCCAGGCCGAGTTCCTCGACTACCAGGGCACCGGCATGTCGATCATGGAGAGCAGCCACCGGGCGCCGGAGTACGACGAGATCAACGAGAAGGCGATCAGCCTGATGAAGGAGCTCCTGGGGGTCCCGGACGGCTACTCGGTGCTCTACCTCCAGGGTGGCGCCAGCCAGCAGTTCTTCCAGATCCCGATGAACTTCCTCCGCGAGGGGCAGTTCGGCGACTACCTGCACACCGGGACCTGGAGCAAGAAGGCGATCAAGGAGGCCGACATCGTGGGGCGCGCGCGCATCGCCGCCTCCTCCGAGGACGCGAACTTCACGCGGATCCCGAGGCCCGACGAGATCGACCTCGATCCCGCGGCGCGGTACGTCCACATCACCTCGAACAACACCATCGCCGGGACCCAGTGGCACGAGTTCCCCGATACGGGTGACGTGCCGCTGATCTGCGACGCCTCGTCGGACATCATGTCGCGGCGCATCGACGTCGCGAGGTTCGGGATGATCTACGCGGGGGCCCAGAAGAACCTCGGCCCCTCCGGCGTGTGCGCCGTGATCATCCGCGACGACCTGGTCGAGGGCGGCCGCGACGACATCCCGACCCTGCTGCAGTACCGCACCCAGGCGGCCAAGAAGTCGCTGTTCAACACGCCCAACCTGTTCGGGGTGTACTTCCTCGAGCGCTACCTCGAGTACTGCAAGGAGCTCGGCGGCGTGGCGGCGGTGGAGGAGACCAACCGCCAGAAGCAGCAGCTGGTCTACGACGCCATCGACGGCAGCGACGGCTACTACCGGGGCACCACCGAGGTGGCCAGCCGGTCGTGGATGAACGTCACGATGCGGATGCGCACCGAGGACCTCGAGAGGCAGTTCATCGCCGAGGCCAAGCAGGCGGGGCTCGCCGGGCTGAAGGGCCACCGCAGCGTGGGTGGGATCCGCGCCTCGCTGTACAACGCGATGACCCTCGAGGGCGTGGCGCGGCTGGTCCAGTTCATGGCGGACTTCAGGGCCAGAAACAGCTGACATCGCGCTGTAGAACAAAAATGGCCGCCGGAGCGGATTCGCCCGGCGGCCATTTTTTTGTTACCGCGCGACAGCGCTACTTGCGGTTGTCCACCAGCGCGGTGACCACGTCGGGATCGGCCAGCGTGGTGGTGTCGCCGATGGCGTCGATCTCGCCCTCGGCGATCTTGCGCAGGATGCGGCGCATGATCTTCCCGGAGCGGGTCTTGGGCAGCGCGCTGGAGAACTGCAGCTTGTCCGGCTTGGCGATCGGCCCGATCTCGCTGGAGACGTGCTTGATCAGCTCCTTGGCGAGCTCGTCGGTCTCCTCGTAGCCGGCGATCAGGGTCACGTAGGCGTAGATGCCCTGGCCCTTGATGTCGTGGGGGTAGCCCACCACCGCGGCCTCGGCGACCTTCTCGTGGCTGACCAGCGCGGACTCGACCTCGGCGGTGCCGATGCGGTGGCCCGAGACGTTGATCACGTCGTCGACGCGGCCCATCAGCCAGTAGTAGCCGTCCTCGTCCTTGCGGGCGCCGTCCCCGGTGAAGTAGTTGCCCGGGTACTGGGTGAAGTAGGTCTCCTTGAACCGCTGCGGCTGGCCGTAGACGCCGCGCATCGTGCCGGGCCACGGCTCCGTGATCAGCAGGTAGCCGCCCTCGTTGACGCCGCACTCGGAGCCGTCCTGGCGGATGATCTTGGGCTTGACGCCGAAGAACGGGCGGGTCGCCGAGCCGGGCTTGAGCGGCGTGGCGCCCGGCAGCGGGGTGATCAGGATCCCGCCGGTCTCGGTCTGCCACCAGGTGTCGACGATCGGGCAGCGGCCGCCGCCCACGACCTGATGGTACCACATCCACGCCTCGGGGTTGATCGGCTCGCCGACCGAGCCCAGGACCCGCAGGCTGCTCAGGTCGCAGCGCTTGACGTAGTCGTCGCCCTTGCCCATCACGGCGCGGATCGCGGTGGGGGCGGTGTAGAACTGGGTGACCTGGTACTTCTCGCAGACCCGCCAGAACCGGTCGGGCTCGGGGTAGGTCGGGACGCCCTCGAACATGATGCTCTTGGCGCCGGTCGACAGCGGCCCGTAGACGATGTAGCTGTGGCCGGTGATCCAGCCGATGTCGGCGGTGCACCACCACACGTCGCCGTCGTGGTAGTCGAAGATGTACTTGAACGTCGTCTGGGCGTAGAGCAGGTAGCCGCCGCAGGTGTGCAGCACGCCCTTGGGCTTCCCGGTGGAGCCGCTGGTGTAGAGGATGAACAGCGGGTCCTCGGCGTCCATCACCTCGGGCTCGCACGCGGCGTCGGCGTCGGCCATCAGCTCGTGCCACCAGTGATCGCGGCCGTCCTTCATCACGACCTCGCCGCCGGTGCGCCGGTACACCACGCAGGTGTGCACGTCGTGGCCCTCGGCCGCGCAGAGGTCCATCGCCGCGTCGGCGTTCTTCTTCATCGGGACCTGGCGGCCGCCGCGGAGCCCCTCGTCGGTGACGATGATCACGTGGCTGTTGGCGTCCAGCATCCGGTCCTTGATCGAGTCGGGGGAGAACCCGCCGAACACGATGCAGTGCACCGCACCGATGCGCGCGCAGGCCAGCATCGCGACGGACAGCTCGAGCACCATCGGCATGTACAGGGTGACGCGGTCGCCCTTCTTCACGCCCAGGCCCTTGAGCACGTTGGCGAACTTGCAGACCTCGGCGTGCAGCTCGGCGTAGGTCAGGGTCTCGCCGACCGAGGGGTCGTCCCCCTCCCAGATCAGCGCGGGCTGGTCACCGCGCGCCTCGAGGTGGCGGTCCAGGCAGTTGACCGTGACGTTGAGCTTGCCGCCCTTGAACCACTCGATGCTCCCCTCGACGAAGTCGAAATCGCGGACGGTCTTCCACTCCTTGGAGAACCACGCCAGCTCGTCCGCCATGTCGGTCCAGAAGCCCTCGGGGTCTTCGATCGAGCGCTGGTACATCTCCTCGTACTCGTCCATGGACTTGATCCATGCGCGCTGCGACAGCTCGGCCGGCGGATCGAACTTCCGGGTCTCCGTCATGATCGATGCGATGCTCTTGGGATCGGACATCCATGCCTCCGTGTTGTGACGGTCCGCTGAATCGTCATTCAGTTCCGCGATCGGGGCGCCATTGTAGTCAGGCACCCGCGGCATGCAAGTCCGGAGTGCGATCGCCTGCAACGACGGCGCGGATCTGGTCAACGCCGGCCCGGATGAGTAGGCTGGCGCCCCTCGAAGGGGAGCCCACGTGACCGCGGTGTTCGTCTACCAGGAAGCCCTCGCCCGGACCTCGCTGGGGCCCGACCACCCGTTCAAGCCCTCGCGGGCGGTGCGCCTGCGGGAGCTGCTCGATCAGGTGGGCTTCCTGGGCGTGCCGGGCACCCGGGAGGTCTCCCCGCGGGCGCCGGACGCGGCGGACGTGGCGCTGGTGCACGACCCCGGCTACGTCGACGCGCTGCGCAGGGCCAACGACGCGTTCCACGAGGACCTGCTGGCCTACAACCTCGGGCGCGCCGAGTGCCCCGTGTTCCCCGGGGTCTTCGACTACGCCACGGGCTGCGTCGCCGCGACGCTGCGGGGCCTCGAGGCGATCCTCGACGAGGGCGCCGCGGTGGCGTTCAACCCGGTGGGCGGGATGCACCACGCGATGCCCGGCCACGCCGAGGGGTTCTGCTACCTCAACGACGCCGCGATCGCCCTGGCCCGCTGGCAGCAGCGGGGGGCCCGGCTGGCGTACCTCGACCTCGACGCGCACCACGGCAACGGGGTCCAGGAGGTGTTCTACGAGAGCGACCAGGTCCTGACCATCTCGCTGCACGAGAGCGGCCGCACGCTCTACCCGTTCGGGGGCTTCGAGGACGAGATCGGAGAGGGGCCGGGGCGCGGCTACACCGTCAACTTCCCCCTGCCCGAGGAGACCGACGACGAGCTCTACGGCGCGGTGTTCGAGGCCGTCGTGGTGCCGCTGCTCGAGGCCTTCGATCCCGACGGGATCGTGGCGGTCGTCGGGGTCGACACGCTGGCCCAGGACCCGCTGGCCCACCTCAAGCTGACCAACCACGCGGTGGAGCGCTGCATGCGGCGCGTGGCGCGGCTCGGGCGGCCGGTGCTGGCGCTGGGCGGCGGGGGCTACACGATGGACGCCGCGGCCCGGGCCTGGGCGCTGGCGTGGGCGGCGCTGGCGGGCCTCGAGGTCGGGGAGATCCAGCCGGGGCTGGGGGGGCGGTTCCTCGGCGATCCCGGGCTGGGCGGCGCCGGGCTGCGGGACATGCACGTGATCGTCGGGGGGGAGCCGCGGAGGCGCAACGTGGCGGAGTGCGTGCGGGTCGAGGGCGTGCTCAGGGAGCGCGTGTTCCCGATCGTGGGAGCGCCGAGCTGATCGCGGCGTCCAGCCCCGTCGGTCCGCCCCCGCGGAGGCCGGCGCGGCCTCCGAGCAGCTGGCCGGCCAGGGCACCTGCCCGCCGCCGCGCGCCGCGCACCAGCCCCACCGGCCGCCGGCGCGGTGGGACGCCCTGGGCGCGCAGATCCCGCCAGTCCGAGCCCCACCCGACGATCCACGCCGCGACCCCGGCGGCGGGGTGGGGGACCGTGCGCAGGCCGAAGTGGCGCGCGAGCAGCTCGTGGGCCGCGCGGTCGCGCCGGTAGGCCGCGCGGGCGCCCCCGACGTGGGCGTGCTCGACCTCGGCGGCGGCGCGGTACAGCAGCTCGTGGCCGGCGAGCAGGACGTCCCGGGCCCACACCACGTCCTCCCCGAACGGCAGGTCGGGGAACGGGTGCCGCTCCCACACGGCGCGCCGCACGCAGGAGGCCACGTCGTCGAACCGGCAGCGGCGGACCAGCGCCGCGGGGTCGAGCCGCCGGGCGGCCGCCGGGGACAGCGCCGGGAGGCGGCGATCCACCCCGGCCGGGGTCCAGCGCTCGAGCGCCGCACGGACCAGCGGGTCGGCACCCGGGGGCGGGACCTGCCGGGCGTACGCGCCGGCCAGCCGCGGGTCCCGGCGCAGCGGCCCGGTCAGGGTCTCGAGGAACGCCTCGCCGCGCGGGACCGCGTCCTGGCTCAGCAGCACGACGACGGGCGCCCGCGCGACCGCCACGGCGTCGTTGCGGGTCCGGCCGTGGCCGAACGGCCCGGCCAGCTCGAACAGCCGGGCGCCGGCGCCCAGGGCGCGCTCCCGCGAGCCGTCCCGCGACCCGGAGTCGACGACCACCAGCTCCACGGCGCCGGTGGTGTGCTGCCGCCGCAGGGCGTCCAGCGCGTGGCCGAGCCGGACGCCGCCGTCGAGGACGGGGATCACCACGGAGATCGCCGGATCGACGGGCCGCTCGCGGTCCCGGACGGGGCGGATCACGGTCCCGCCCCCACGTCCCCGTACAGGGCGTCGAGATCGGCGGCCACGTCGTCCACGCGGCGCGGCGGGGCGATCCCGGCGGCGAGGGCGGCCAGCGCGCCGCGGTCGCGGGCCAGCGCGGCGATCGCGGCGGCCCAGGCGGCCACGTCCCCCGCGGGCAGGACGCGTCCCTCGGCGGTCTCCCGGCTGCCCCCGGCGTCGGACACCAGCGCGGGGCGGCGGCGGG
>CAZOYV010000375.1:0-5491 GCA_964584075.1 uncultured Rickettsiales bacterium
GCCGGACGAACGTAGCCATATTTCCTCGAGGCTGAGCCAACCAGATATCCATGTGCCCGATATGCGTCGGTCGAGGCGGTCCAGATCCGACTCGCCAGTCGAGCGCGGCTCGGCACGCGCCAATGTGCGACAGGCTGCCAGCGCCCGCGCCCGCCCGGTCCTGCATTTCGTCCACCGAACCCGCGCGCCCGTGCCCTATCATGGTAGGGAGGGAGGAGGTGTGCCCTGGCTGGACGGTGGACCGCGCGCGCCGTGGCGGCGCTGCTGGGGGTGGCCCTCTGCGGGGCCGCGCGGGGCCAGATCGCCGATCACGTGATCGTCGTGGTGGTCGACGGGCTGCGCGCGTCCGAGGGCTTCGACCACCCCGACCGCACCAACGTCGCGCCGCTGGTGGACGCGCTGCTGCCCGACGGCGCGCTGCTCACCGACGTGGAGTGCCGCGACCAGACCGTGACGCTCACCGCCCACCAGGTGCTGGTCAGCGGCAACTACGCCGACTACCGCAACTTCCCGGTGCGGGGCGAGCGCGACGGGATGGGGCCGCGGACGCCCACCGTGTTCGATGCCTACCGGCTGCACACTGGCGCCCCCGAGACCGCCACCTGGGTGATCGGCAACACGCCGCTGCTGCACGACTCGAGCTACTCGCTGATGCCGGGCTACGACCACCTGGGCGCCGCGCGGCGGCTGGACTACACCGGGACCCAGCCGGACAGCTGGTCGTGGGACCAGGTCTACGACGCGCTCGCCAGCCACGAGGTGGCGCTGATGCTGGTCAACCTCCACGAGGTGGACCGCTGGGGCCACGCCGGGGTGTTCGAGATGTACACCCAGCGTGCGTACGAGGCGTTCGAGGACGTGGTCGCGCTGTGGGACTGGCTGCAGGACGACCCGGTGTACCGCGACCGCACCGCGCTGCTGGTCACCACCGACCACGGCCGCCACCGGGACGCGGTGGCCACCGGCTGGATCGACCACGGCTGCGAGTGCCGCGGCTGCCGCCAGACGTTCCTGTTCGCCATCGGCCCGGGGGTCCGCGCCGGGGTCGAGACCGCCGAGCCGGTGTCGCAGCGGGACGTGGCCCCGACGGTGGCCCACCTGCTGGGGGTCCCGCTGCCCTACGCCCGGGGGCGGGTGCTCGACGAGATCCTGACCGAGGGCGCCCAGGCCGCGCAGGTCCACGGCGGCAAGCACCGCCCGCGGCTGGCCGCCGCCGACGGCCTGCTGCTGCGGGCGTCCGAGTGGCACGTGCCCGACGAGCTCGACGCCGGCGGGGCCCACGAGGTTCTGATGGAGGCCTCCGCGGACCACGGCGCGAGCTGGTCGCGGGTGGTGTTCCCGGCCGCCGGGGTGGCCCGCTCGCGGCCGGTGGCGTGGACCGACGGCGAGGTGCAGCTGCTGGGCTGGGCCGAGGTGCCGGTGGCGGGCGAGGGCTGGAGCCTGCACCTGATGCGCAAGGGGCCCGAGGGCGGCCCCTGGACCGAGGTCCACAGCGAGGCGATCCACGGGCCGGGGACCGGGGCCTTCGACCTGTCGCTGGCGGTGTCTCCGGACGGGGTGATGGTGCTCGTCGAGAACAACCCCACCGCGCTGGGCCTGCGGTTCTGGACCAGCAAGGACCGCGGCGGGACCTGGTCGGGGGCGGTGCAGACGCCGCACGTCCCGCGCTACTTCAAGCGGGACCTGCGCCAGGTCCACGTGGGTGAGACCTGGCTGCTGGCCGCCAGCGCCCACGTCACCGACCTGACCACGGACGACGAGCGGGCCGACAACACCGAGATCTACGTGCTGCGCTCGGCGGACGGAGGGGCCAACTGGGAGGCCGAGCGCGACCTGTCGCGCGACGACGCCCCCAGCATCCAGCCGGCGATGGCGGCCACGGCCGACGGCACCGTGCACGTGGTGTGGGCCGACCGCCGGGGCGGGACGTTCCAGCTGTTCCACGCCGCGTCCGACGACGAGGGGGAGACGTGGTCGGCGCCGCGGCAGCTGACCGACGCGGCGCTGGGCGCCTGGGAGCCGGCGCTGGCGGCGTCCGGCGACGGGCTGGTGGTGGCCTGGTCGCAGTTCGACGAGGTCGACGAGGCCACGGTGTGGGTCGCGCCGCTGCAGGACGGGGCGCTGGGGACGGCGCGTCCGTACGGGCACGCCGGCGCGGTGGCGCGGACCCCGGACCTGGTCCCGGTGGGCGAGTGCCACGCGTTCCTGGCGTGGTCCGAGAGCGACCTGGACAGCCCGTGGGCGCTGGGCTCGGCGCTGGTGGCCAGCGCGACGGTGCCGGCGGCGGCGGCCAGCGGGTCGATCGAGCCGGCCGCGATCCCGGCGCGCGAGGTGTCGGAGCGCTTCGTGGTCGAGGTGGACCTGTCCATCGCCGACGGGGACGTGGGGGCGGCGGAGATCGTCGTGGCGGCCCCGGACGGCCTGGCGCTGGGCGGCGAGATCGAGGCGTGGGTCGACGGCGCGCCCGCCACGGGCGTGGTGGTCGAGCACGGCGGCCCGGTGCTGCGCTATGCGCTGGACCCGGCGGTGGCCCACGACCGCGCCCGGCTGACGCTGGCGTTCGACGCGACGATCGTCGCGCCGTCGCTGCCCGCGGTGGCGCGGCTGGAGGTGACACTCGGTGCCGCCGCGGCCCCGTGCGACACGCCGGTGAGCGGGACGTTCGAGGTCCACGTGCCCGATGCGGCCGCGGCGCTGCGTGCCCAGCAGGAGCAGGGGTGCGAGTGTCGCGTCGCCGCCGGACGCCGCGGCGGGCTGGCTGTGCTGCTGGTGCTGGGCGCCGCGCTGGCGCTGCGCCGCGCCGCGAGGTAGGTCCAGATGGCTGACTCCCGCTTCTGGCTGGTGGGTGTCCTGGTGCTGCTGCTGGGGTGCCCCGGCGGGCTGATCGGGGACGACGACAGCGGTGGCGCGGACGACGACGCCGGGGACGACGACGCCGGGGACGACGACGCAGCCCCGGACTGCTCGGGCGGCCCGGGGGTCGAGCCGGGCCCCCACTTCCTCGAGGCCGCCGGGGAGTCGGCGTGGTTCTTCGTGCCCCCCGGGTTGCCCCCCTGCGCCCCGCTGTTCCTGTTCGGCCACGGCGGCGCGTCGCCGGGGGGGACCTCCCCCGAGGGGATGTGGACCGACGGCCCGCACACCGACCTGGTGCCCCTGGCCGACGAGCGCGACTTCGTGGTGATGGTGCCGTTCCTCGAGGACGCCCCCACCACCGACCACCCGTGGAGCACCCTCGATGTCGGTCCGATGGAGCAGATGATCGCCGCCGTCGCCGCCGACGTGGACATCGACCGCCACCGCGTGATCTTCGCCGGCGTCTCGGCCGGCGGCGTGATGGCGGCGTACTGGGGCCTGTACGAGCCCGAGGTGCCCAGCCACTTCGGCGTGTTCGCGGCGGGCTTCGGCGGTCAGATCGAGTACCCGCCCCAGGACCCCGACCCGATGCGGCCGTTCCTCGTCGGCCACGACCCGGACGACGAGCTGGCGCCCTACTCGCTGTCCGAGGAGTTCGTCGCGGTGCTCACCGACCACGGCTTCGACGTGACGTTCATCGACACCGACGTCGGCGGCAACGGCCACGGCTGGGCGCCCGGCGTCACCGAGGCGACCCTGGAGTGGTGGCTCGGGCCGTGAGCTCGCCCAGCGCCTGCAGCGCCCGGCTGCGCTCCACCTCGCGGACCCACCGCGCCGGCAGGGCCCCCAGCCCCCGCCGCGCGCCGAGCAGCGCGCCCACGAGGGTGGCGATCGAGTCGCTGTCGCCGGGGGTGTTGGCCGCCTCGAGCAGCGCCGCGCGGGGGTCGTCGGGGTGGCGCAGCAGGACGTACAGCGCCGCGGCGATCGCCTCGTCCCCGCGCCAGCCCTCGAGCCGCGCCAGCGTGACCTCGGGCGGGGTGCCGTCGCGCGCCTCGGCGGCGGCGGCGGTCATCATCTCGGCGGTGGGCCGGGAGTGGCGTCGGGCGGCGGCGATCATCGCGTCGGCGACGGGATCGATCGGGTCGTCCGGCTCGCCGCGCAGCAGCGTCGCGACCCCCACGGCGAGGGCCGCGCAGGCGCTGGTCGCCATCGGGTGGCGGTGGGTCAGCCGCGACTGGGCCACGGCCCACTCCTCGGCGCGGGCCAGGTCGTCGGCGAACAGCAGCCCCAGCGGGTAGGCGCGCATCACCGATCCGCAGCCGCCGGCCTCGGCGCCGCCGGCCTCGGACCACGGCGCCCCGCGGGCCAGCGCGCGGCAGCCCTCGAGGCAGGCGTTGCCCGGCGCGCGGTGGCCCCCCTGGGGGTCCTGCGACCAGGCCACGAAGCGTCCACCGACGAGCTGCATCGCGCCGTCGAGGTCGGCCCCCTCCGCGCGGGCGTCGAGCAGCCCCCGCAGCACGCACTCCGCCATCTGCGTGTCGTCGGTGTAGGGCGCGAAGCGGCGGCCGCGCTCGTCGCTCCAGTAGAGCCGGAAGCCGGTCACCCCGCGGGGCCCGAAGCGGCGGCGGATCGCGGCGAACGAGCCGAGGAACTCGGTGGGGTGCCCCAGCGCGTCGCCGATCGCCGCGCCGAGCACCGCGCCGGTGACGCGGTCGGCCCACCGCGGTGCGGGGTCCTCGGGGAGGGAGAGCTGCTGCTGCGTGGATTCCTGCATCGACGGGTCCTCCCGCGCCCCGGTCACACCGGGGCGACGATGCCAGCCTAGCGGGCCGGGTGGACAGAGCTTGTCCAGCACGTTTGTGTTCCGCCGGGGAGGCCGTAGCGGATACGGTGGGTGCAGCGGAGAGGAGGCTGCCCCATGTCCCGCCTGCCGCCCTGGCTCGCGCTGGTCGTCCTGACCTCGCTGTGGCTCACGACGCCCGCACGGGCCTGTTCCTGCCTCGAGCAGCACGCCGACGTGACGTTCGACGGCTGCGTCACCGGCGTGGAGCGACACCCGCAGAACACCTGGTACACCTTCCGCGTCGAGGAGGACGGACCGGACTTCTCCGCGGGGGAGACCCTCCGCGTGCGGGACTCGGTGGGCCTCTCGATGATGTCCTCTTGCGCCTTCGGCGACTTCGAGCGCGGCTACCGCTACGAGGTCGGAGCCAACGAGTACGACTTCGGCTGGGGTACCGGCGCCTGCACCGGCACGTCGGCGGTCGAGGACCCGGATGGCGAGCCGGTCCCGTGTGAGCCGGGTGGTTGCGATCTGGCTGGCGGTGGACGCGCGTCGCCGGCCCTCGTGGCGCTGCTGTCGACGCTGGCAGCGCTGATCGCTGCTCGACGGACCACGTGACCCCCTTCGAGGCCGTCACCGCGTCCCGGGACGGACCGCCCTCGCTCCCGGCCCATCCCGGTATGTGTCTCCGCCGCCGCCAGTCCTCCTCGGGGTGCTCCGGGTTCCCCCGTCGGCCTCCATCGCCCGTCGACCCCGTCCTGGGCCCTCGAAGTTCCCCTGGGCGGAACTTCAGGCGCGCACGACCCCGTCCTGGGCCCTCGAAGTTCCCCTGGGCGGAACTTCAGGCGCGCACGA
>CAZOYV010000375.1:5591-7163 GCA_964584075.1 uncultured Rickettsiales bacterium
CCCCTTTGTAGGCCCTCCAGGTTCCGTTGAGCGGTACTTCGGATGCCCATGGGTCGGCTGGGGGTCGTCCTCTGTTCCGGTCTCCTCGAGTCCATGCCTGCCGAGCGAACCACGACGCCACTCGGCGATGAACGCCACCGTCCTCCGATCCGGGCGGCCCCGGCGCAAGTACGTCTACCGTCCGGTAGGCAGCTGCTGCTAGAGTGTGGACGGCGGAGAGGAGAGCCCATGCGCCGATTGCTGCCCTGGCTGGTCCTGGCGGCCCTGATCCCCCTGGCCCCGGGCTGTACCCCGGAGACCGACTCGCCCCCCGGGCCCGAGGACGACGGGCTGCACGGCGCGATCGAGACCGTCGACGGCCGCGACGTGCTGAAGCTGTGGGGCACCCGAGAGGAGATGGGCTACGCCGAGGGCGCGCTGTACTGCGAGAAGATGCCGGTGCTGTTCGAGACCTACGTGCTGGAGTACCTCGTCGCCGACTACGGCGTGGGCTACGAGCTGGTCCAGATGCTGGTGGAGAACGCTGTCGACATCGAGCCCGGCGACCTGGCCGAGATGCAGGGCATCTGGAACGGCGCGCTGGACCACTGCGATCCCGAGATGCTGTTCGTGGAGAGCGACTACCTCGAGCCCGGCGCCAACGGGGCCCGCGAGCTGGAGTTCGAGGATCTGGTGGCGGCCAACATCCTCGGCGACTTCGGCTGCTCGAGCTTCACCGTGTGGGGCGAGGCGTCCGCCACCGGCGACACGATCCACGCGCGCAACTTCGACTGGGCGATCGACCCCGGCGGCGAGTTCCTCGACCAGCACGTGGTCAAGGTCTACTCGTCCGAGGAGGAGGGGGGCGCCCGGTTCGCCTCGCTGATGGTCCCCGGGATGATCGGCTGCGTGTCGTGCGTCACCGAGGACGGCGCGTCGCTGACGATGCACAACGTCGGCGGGCTCGACGCGACCCAGTCCACCGGGATCAAGCCGCGGATGCTGGCCAACCGCGAGGCGCTGACGCACACCTGGGGCGCGGGCGACCCGGTGGCCGCCGCCGAGGCGCTGTTCGAGGCCCGGCCCCAGCGGGTGGGCAACAACCTGCACCTGGCGTATGCCAGCACGGCGGCGGGCCCCGGCGGGGCGGTGTTCGAGTACGACGGCGCCAGCGACCACCCCGACGGCCAGGCCACGGTGCGCCTGCCCGGCGAGGACCCGGGCCTGGCCACGCTGGACGCCACCGCCTGCACCAACCACTACGTCAAGCGCACCGCCCCCCCCACGAGCGGGGACTCGTTCAGCCGCCTCCAGACGCTGCAGGCCGGGATCGACTCAGCGGTGGCCAGCGGCGGCCTCGACGCCGCCGGCGCGCGGGCGCTGATCGGCCAGGTGGCCAACGGCTTCACGGCCCACTCGGTGGTGATCGACGGCGCCAACCGGGAGCTGCAGGTCTACGTCCCCGACGTCCCCGGCACGCCGGCCCCCGAGGTGGAGCCGGTGGTGCTCGATCTCGACGCGCTGTGGGACGGGATGCCCTGAGAGGTCCGCCGGAAATATATAATTGATATCACACACTAAGTCCTCAGTATG
>CAZOYV010000376.1:0-7093 GCA_964584075.1 uncultured Rickettsiales bacterium
GGCGCGAGGACCACAAGGGGTAGTGGTCACTGGAGTCAAGGGCATACCCCTTTGAGAGCAACTCGGACTGCCCGACCCTGGCTGAACTTCCGGAATCCGGAAGTTCGGGCCGGCTCGGGCGGGCCAACTCCTGTCGAACTTCCTCTTTCCGAACCACACCTTCCACCGGAGCCCATCCGCTACCGGCCAGCCCCCACCGTCGCCTACCCACCGAACGCCACATCGTTCCAGGGCGGGTCGAGGACGGCGGATTGGCCGCCGCGAGCGGAGCGTGTCCAGCCTCGAGTCGTCCAGGGACGATGTGGCAGGCTCGACCGGCGACGGGCTCCCCTCCCGCTCCCTGCATGGGTTCGCTTCCGAAACATCTCCACCGACGACCACCCGTACGGCTGCCAGCCCGCTGTCCGCGATCTCATTCATGGATCCCTCCGGCACTGATAGAATCACCGGCGGGGGGAAGCTCGTCGCCAGGGACACGCCCCGCGGTCGCAGACTCCCTCCCCCGAGGTCGGGATGGATGAGCGACTTCTGATCCTCGCGGCGTGCACGGCGCTGCTGCTCGGCTGCCCGGAGTTCGACGCGGACGACGATGCCATCGCGGACGACGACGCGGTCGCGGACGACGACGCGGTCGCAGACGACGACGGCGCGGACGACGACACCGGCGGGGACGACGACACCGCAGACGACGACACGGGGGACGACGACGTCGGCGACGACGACGCCTCCCCGCTCGGCGCGGGCATCTACACCGCGGCGGCGGTGGCCGGGGAGCTGGCGCTGATCGAGCTGGACCCCGACGCCGGGACGTTCACCGAGGTGGGGCGCTGCGGCTCCTGGCTGGACTACGACCTCCACGCCGGCGGGTTCGCGATCTTCGACGGCGCGGTGGTGATGCCGGGCAGCCACGCCTGGCTCGCGATCGACCTGTTCGCCGGCGGCGTCCAGGTCGGGGGCTCCGACGCAGAGATGGCGGTCACCACCGACGGGGTCGACCTGCTGGCGTTCTGCGACGGTTTCGGCGGGCTGTGCCGCTACCCGGACTTCGCCGCGCTGGCGGCGGGCAGCTCCGGCGGGTCGATCCCGCTGGAAGGCTACGGCTCGCGGCTGACCGTGTCGGGCGGTCGCGTGTACGTCGCGATGCACTCCGACTCCGTGGTCGAGGTCTTCGACCTGGCGACCGGCGCGGCGCTGGACCCGATCCCGCTGCAGGGCTGGGACGACTGGATCCACGGGATGTGCGTGCTCGACGGGGTGCTGCACGTGATCCAGGACGGGGGCGCCGACCTGCGGTACGTGCGCTTCGACGGGGTCAGCGGGCAGCTCCTGGACGACACGGTGATCGAGGACCTCGGGCTGGGCTACACCGGCTCGCCGTTCGGGCTGTGGTGCGAGGAGGAGGGGGTGCCATGAGCGCTCGGTCTCGTCTCGCTCGGGTGGTCACGTGGGCCCTGTTGCTCCCGGCGGGGTGCGTGACCTACGTCGACGCCATCGAGGACGGCGAGGACGACGGCCAGGACGACGACGCCGGCGACGACGACGTCCAGGACGACGACGCCGGCGACGACGACGGCGGGGGGGACGACGACCTGGCCGACGACGACGTGGGCGACGACGACGTGGACGAGCTGCCGTCGGACGACGACACCGCGCCGGACCTGATGGAGCTGGTCCAGACCTTCAGCTGGGAGGTCGAGAACTCGTGCGCCACGATCCACGCCGGGACGATGATCGACGTCAACGGCGACGGCCACACCGACGCCGGCGATCCCAAGCAGCTGTGGATCGACGCCGACGGACATCCGTACGGGACGCCCCGCGAGGTGCTCGTGGGACACGACGGCACCGAGTACGCGTCGATCCCCACCGACGTGCTGGCGCACTCCTACGCCACCCTCGGGGAGGTCCACAGCGCCTCGCTCGGGATGGAGTTCGTCCTGTCCCACTCCCTCCCGGGGGAGGAGCACGACTGGCTCGGCCTGTACGACGCCACGGGGAGCGCGCTGTGGAGCGTGCCGATCCCCGAGGGCAGCGCGACCCGCCCGTGGCTGACGGACCTGGAGGGCGACGGCCAGGAGGAGATCCTCCTCGGCCACGCGATCTACAGCGCGGTGGACGGCCAGCTCCTGCGGGAGCTCGAGGACCTGGAGCAGAACGCCACCCCCGTCACCGTCGCCGCGGATCTGGACCTCGACGGGACGCGGGAGATCCTGGCGATGCGCGGCGAGCCGCCCCAGGAGATCCGGCTCTACGACGCGGACGGCACGATCGAGAACGTGTGCTGGACCGGCGACTGGATCGAGGGCGCCGGCGCCGCGTTCGCCGTGGGCGACCTGGACGGCGATCCCGAGGGCGAGTTCGTGGCCGCCACGACCGGCTTCGTCGTGATCTGTGACGCGGACGGATCGCTGCTGGCCGAGGGACCGGTCGTGGCAGCCCACCCGACGCTCGTCGGGCTCGGCCAGCTGGACGGGGACGAGCTGCCCGAGATCGTGGTCAGCGACGCCTACGGGATCCTGGCCCTCGACACCGACCTGTCGCCGCTGTGGACCCACGACGGCTCGCCGCCGGACCCCTACGACTGGGACTGGGTCCCGATCACCCTGGCCGACTTCACCGGGGATGGCCGCCACGAGATCCTGATCCGCCAGTTCGGGACGCTGACGATCCTCGACGCGGACGGGGCCGTCGTCTCGACCATCAGCGGCAACAGCACCTGCTCCTCGTCGGTCGGCGCCCCCGCCGTCACCGACATCGACGGCGACGGCCTCGGCGAGATCGTGATCCCGGCCTGGCCCGCGTTCGCCATCGTCGAGAACCCCCACGGCGGCTGGCTGCTCGACGGAGCCGACGAGCCGTGGCCCGACGTGAACAAGTTCCCCGGCGACCGCACCCTGTGGGGCGGGGTCCCCGCTCCCACCGACGTGCACTGGGACGACCCGCGGACCAACGTGTGGCAGGGGCTGCCGGCCTGGCCGTGAGCGTCGCTCCCGGACCCGGCCCTCAGCCTCAGCCCCCCTCCCCCGCCGCCGCCAGCCACACCTGGATCGTGCCCGGCAGCGCCTCGCCGTCCTCGCGGGCCTGCCGGAGCGCGGCGCGGGCCTCGTCGCGGCGGCCGCTGGCCCACAGCGCGCGGGCCAGGTCGAGGTGGGGGATCGCGCCGCCGGCGGCCCGGGCTTGCTCGAGGAACTCGGCGGTGTGGTGCCAGTCCTGGCGCAGCGCCGTGCCGCGGGCCAGCTGGACCAGGCGGTCGGCGCGGGTCGCCGGATCCTCGTCGCCGCGGATCGTCAGCGCGGTGCGGGCCAGCTTGTCCGGCAGCGCCTGGTCGAACTGCACCACGCGGCCCTTCTGGTCGGCGCTGATCAGCACGCCGTCGGGGGTGTAGACCAGGTCGAGGATCTCCTCGTCGTGCAGATCCAGCGCGCACAGCTCCTCGCCGCTGGCGGCGTCGTAGAGGATCACCCGGCCGTCGTAGGTCCCGGCGGCGAGCACGCGGCCGTCGGGGGAGTAGGCGACGTCCATCACCGCGGAGCCCGCGTCGGCGAGGCGGGCGGGGGTGCGCTGCTCGCCGCGCCAGGTCATCACCGCCTCGGTCCACAGCGCCGCGGCGAACTGGGAGCCGTCGGGGGCCACGTCGACGCCGAACGCCTCGCCCTGGTCGGCGTCGCGCCAGGCCTGCTCCCCCGTCTCGAGATCCCAGATCATCGCGGTGGGGTTCTGCACCACGCGGCCTCCGCTGAGCAGCTGGTGACCACCGGGGAGCAGCTCGATGTCCCACACGATGCCGTCCGCGCCGGGGTAGCGCAGCCGCTCGCGGCCGTCGTCGAGGTCCCAGCGCACGATCGCGCCGGTCTCGTAGGCCACGATCGCCTCGTCGCCCGAGACGAAGCGAACGCCCATCGGGATCCCGTCGTCCCCGTCGATCTCGCGCAGCCGCTCGCCGCGGGTCAGGTCCCACAGGCGCACCACGCCGTCGCGGTCGGCGCTCAGCGCGCGGGTCGCGTCGGGGGAGAACTGCACGTCGCGGGTGCCCTCGGGGGAGGCCGGCAGCTCGCGCAGCAGCGCGCCGGTGGCGGTCTCCCACAGCCGCACCACGCCGTCCCAGCTGCCGGTCAGCAGCAGCACCCCGTCGGGGGACAGCGCCAGGCTGTTGACCCCCAGCTCGTCCACGGCGAGGGTGTGGCCGGGGGTGCCGTCGCGCAGCACCCAGAACCGCATCTGGTCGCCGTGGCGGGTTGCCACCAGGTCGCCGTTTCGCGTCGTGGAGTAGGGGGACGACGGCAGCGGGCGCTGGCCCAGCAGCTCGCCTCCGGGCACCGCGTACCAGCGCAGCACCCCGCGCGGGCTGTAGGCCAGCAGCCGCTCCCCGTCCGGGGTGAAGCGGACCTCGGTGAACTGGATCGCGGGCTCCGACCACTGCGTCTCGCCGCTCGCCACCTCGCCCAGCGCCAGCCCCGCCGGCGTGGCCCACGCCAGCCAGCGGCCGCTGGGGTGCAGCGCCGCCACGTCGGTCCCCGGGAAGCGCGCCACCTCGGTGCCGGCGCGGCTGTCCCAGATCACCACCGCCTCGGGCTTGCGCAGCACGCCGGTGCGCGCCGACCCCGCCACCAGGGTCGCGTCGGCGCTGACGGACAGCAGCGCCACCTCGGGCTCGGCAGGGTCGAACCGGATCGGGGGGCCCACCGGCGTCTCCGCGTCCAGGTCCCAGACGTGGATCTCGCGGCCGGTGCGGGCCACCACGCGGCGGCTGTCCGCGGAGAGGCGCAGGTCGGTGACGAGCCGCGTCTCCTGCGCCAGCACGGCGACGGGGGCGCCGGTCTCCAGCTCGGTCACGCGGATCCGGTCGTCCTCGAGCACGGCGCACAGGGCGCGGTCGTCGCGGACGCCGAGGAACTGCAGGTCGCGCGGGGTGCGCTCGTAGCGCGCGGTCTGCTCCCCGGTGGGGAACGCGTGGTAGGTGATCGAGCCGTCCTCGTTCCACATCGACAGCCGCATCGATCCCTCGCTCTGCCACAGGTCCGACTCGTCCCGCGCGCGGGTGTCCTCCCAGGTCAGGAACGGCGGCGGGTAGCGGTTGACCAGGTGGGCCTCGGTGATGTCGGCCGGCAGCGTCGAGGCGCCGTACAGCTCGTACAGCCCCCGCGCGGCCTCGATCTTCTGCCGCGCGTCCTCCACCTGGCCGTGCTCGATGAACACCGACGCCAGCGAGATCTGGCCGTCGGCGTAGCGCAGGTCGGCGGCGCGCTGGGCGGCGACCGCGTCGTCGCGGGCGCGGGTCACGCGGATCAGCGACGCGGCGCCCACCGCGATCAGGATCAGCAGCGCGGCCCCGGCGGTGGCCCCCACCGGCATCAGCACCCGGCGGCGCTGGCGGACCCAGCGGGCGACGCGCTCGGCGGCCGAGTAGCGGTAGACCGACACCGGGCGGCCCTCGATCCAGGCCTGGACATCGCCGCGCAGGGCCTCGACGGTGGCGTAGCGATCGGCCGGATCGTGGGCCATCGCGCGCAGCACGATCGCCTCGAGCTCGGGGGGCACGTGCCCCGACGCCCGCCGGGACGGCGGCACCAGCCGGTCCTGGCTCAGCTCGTACAGGATCTGCATCGCCTGGCCGTCGTACGGCGCGCGGCCGGCCAGCAGCGCGTACAGCAGCGCCCCCAGCGAGTAGACGTCGGCCCGCGGGTCCACCTCGTCGCCGCGCCCCGCGGCCTGCTCCGGGGGCATGTACGCCGGGGTCCCGAGCACCACGTCGTCGCGGGTCAGCCGCCCGTCGTGCAGCGACTGCTCGGTGGACACCGTCGGGTCCCCGTCCGGCTCCTCGCGCCCGTCGAGGACCTTGGCCAGGCCCCAGTCCAGGACCAGCACCTCGCCGAACTCGCCGACCATCACGTTGGCCGGCTTCAGGTCGCGGTGGATCACGCCCCGCGAGTGGGCCAGCGCGATGGCGTCGCAGACCTTGCGGAAGATGTCGAGGCGCTCCACCAGCGAGCCGGCCGAGCCCGTCCCCAGCAGGTTCTCCAGCGAGCGCCCCTGGACCCGCTTCATCGTGATCTGCAGGCGGCCGTCGGGGCCGACGGCCAGGTCGTGGACCGGCACGATGTTGGGGTGCTCGAGCTGCCCGCTGACCTGCGCCTCCTGCAGGAAGCGCATCACCGTCCGGCGCCTGGGCTCGCGGATCAGGGTCTTGACCGCGACGTGGCGCCGCAGCCGGGTGTCGAACACCGCCCGCACCTCGGCGGTGCCGCCGCGGCCGAGCAGCTCGCCCGGCCGGAAGCGCCGCTCGGCCTCGTCGAGGAACAGGCGCTCCAGCGAGGCGTCGTCGATGCTCAGGCGCTCGAACAGCTCCTCGAGGACGGGATCGTCCTCGTCGGGCCCCGGCTCATCCGGCACCCGCGGATCGGCGACGGTCTCGTCTCGATCGGCCAAGGATCGCTACGGGTTGGTCCCGACGATGTTGTCGAAGTAGACGACCCCGCCGTAGCCCTCGTTGTCGGGATCGAAGATGCCGAAGCCGCCGTACTTGGTCCCGCCGGGCTCGGGGCTGGCCAGCCCGGTGCAGGCGGTCGCGGCGCCATCGAACAGCACGTCGTAGGTGCCGGAGTCGTAGTGCATCACGACCGAGATCTGGTGCCAGGTGTCCGGCACGATCTTGCCGCAGATCGAGGTGCTGCCCTGGCCGAAGTCCCAGGCCCCCAGCGAGCCGCCGGGCAGCACGCCGACCTCGGTGAGGTTGATCATCTGGAACCCGGGGAACGAGTAGACGAAGAACCCGAACGCGGCCCCGGCCTCGAGCATCACGTCCATGTCGATGCGGATGTCCTGCTGCTGGGCCTCGGTGTAGTAGTCGACCCAAGCCCAGTCGTCCAGCGTGGTCCCGCCGCTGAGCATCAGCCCCTGGCCGCTGCCGTCCTTGGTCGGCAGGGTCACCACCTCGGTGTCGGAGACCCCCACCTCGCCGACCACCATCCACGGCGGCTCGGGCAGCTGGCCCAGCGCGTAGTCGTCGAACGTGATGTTGCACGGGAACAGCGGCTCGGGGCCGGTGTCGTCGTCCCCGCTGTCGTCGTCCCCGCTGTCGTCGTCCCCGCTGTCG
>CAZOYV010000377.1:0-7068 GCA_964584075.1 uncultured Rickettsiales bacterium
TCCACGACTCGGCACTACATCTTGGGGTCACTGGAGTCAAGGGCATACCCCTTTCCCATCAAGTCACGGACTTACCGCCGAAATCCGGCGGTAACACGCTGGGTTCCCCTCGAGTCTCGGGTTTATCGCCGAATTCCGGCGGTACGTCGCCGGCTTCCCGTCAGCTCGAGGACTTACCGCCGCGTCCTCGGCGCAGCAGCAGCCCCCGGTCCTCCCCCGCCGTGGCGAACCCCTTGCCAGCGCCGACCCGCGCCACGGCCCGCACCGCCCCGTCGTCGGCCTCCGCGGCGTGCTCCCCGGGGCAGCGGGGCGGTGGTGGCCACGGCACCAGGGTAGCGCCTCGCGTCGGGCGGGTCGTCAGTAGCCGAGGCCGTAGATCAGGTAGGCGGCGCCGGCCCCCTCGCCGCCGGTGCCCTCCTCGTACGCCCCGATCAACAGGTCGTCCAGGCCGTCGCCGTTGACGTCACCGGCGGGGGCGACACTGCTCCCCGCGTTGTCTCCGTCGGCCTCCCCGAGGAAGACCACGTCCGCCGTCGTCGGGTCATGGGTGCCGCTGATGGGGCCGTACCACAGGTACGCGGCACCGGCGTCGTCGCCCGCCGCGTCGTTCCAGCGCGAACCGACCAGTAGATCGCCGAGGCCATCCCCGTCGAGATCGCCGGCCGAGGACACAGGCCAGCCGGCGACGTCCCAGCTCGCTGCCCCGAGGAACACGGCATCGGCGCCGGCGAGGTCGACCGTCCCCGGCAGCGGACCATGGAACAGGTAGGCGGCCCCGGCGAGATCGCCGTTGGTGTTGTCCCCGGGGGCGCCCACCAACACATCGGCCACGCCGTCTCCGTTCACGTCCGGGACCAGGGCGACCGAGACGCCGACGCTGTCGCCTGCGTGACTCCCAGGGATGATGGCGTCCGCGCTGGTCAGGTCGATGTTGCCCAGCAGCGGTCCGTTCAGCAGGAACGCTGCGCCGGCGTCCTCGCCGTTGGCATCCAGCCCCGGCGAGCCCACGAGGATGTCGTCGATCCCGTCCCCGTTGGCATCCAGCCCGGCCGAGACCGACATCCCGGCTCGGTCCGACTGCTCGCTGCCGAGCAGGCGCACGTCGGCGACCGCGAGCTCGACCTCTCCAACCACCGGACCAAACTGGACATAGGCGACACCTGGCTCCGCGCGGACGCGACCGGGCTGGACCTCCACGGGGCTGGGTGCGCCGAGGACCACGTCCGGGAATCCGTCGTCGTCCAGGTCTCCGGCCGAGACCGAGTACCCGGCGTGGCTGTCGGTAATCTCTCCGACGAGCTTGGCGTCGGCGGAATCCAATCCAACGGTGCCGACGACCGGGCCGAGTATCAGGTATACCGCGCCAGCGGTCCCCTCCCCAGGGACACCGATCAGGATGTCGTCGTAGCCGTCGACATCCGTGTCCCCGGCTGTTGCCACGACGCCCGCGCCGGTCAAGGACTCGGATGCGAACCGGGCGTCGGCGTAGTCGCTGCTGAGCGTCCCCTGTACGGGGCCTCGGAACAGGAAGGCGACGAACCCCGAGTTGCCGTCCGACGCTGCTGCTCCTAGCAGCACGTCTTCGTAGCCGTCCCCGTTGACATCCCCCGCGGGCGCAACGCCGAAGCCCACCCAGTCGTGGGCCGAGGCACCGTAGAACTTCGTGCTGGCCGAGCCCAGCCCCAGCGTCCCAGCCAGGTAGCATTCGTTGACCGTGCCGTCGCAGTCGTTGTCCAGCCCGTCGTTGCAGACCTCCTCGGCTCCGGGGTGGACCGCCGCGACGAGGTCGTCGCAGTCCCCCTCGCAGATCATCACGCCGTCCCCGTCGGCGTCGGCCTCGTCTGCGCCGGGCGCCCCGTCGCAGTCGTCGTCCACACCGTCGCAGATCTCGTCGGCGTCCGGGTTCACGTCGGGGTCCTGATCGTCGCAGTCGGCGTCGGGCGCGTCGTAGCCCTCCGCCCACCACCAGTCGTCGCCGTCGCCGTCGATCAGGCCGTTGCCGGTCAGCGGGATCACGAGGGGCTCGTCGTGGGCGTAGCGGGCGTCGCTGGAGTAGATCTCCAGGCGGGCGTCCTGGGGCAGCGTGTCCTGCGGTGTGAACGAGATGTCCAGCGGGATGTAGAGGTACTCCATCTCGTCGGGCGGGAGCGTGGTGGGGAGTTGGAGTCCGTGGGACAGCGTGAAGACGCCGTCCTCGTCGCCGGCCAGGATCAGCAGGTTGATCTCCAGCGCCTCGGCGCCCCGGTTGCGGATCTCGAGGGTCTGCGCGGGCGACTCCCCCACGGGGACGAAGCCGAACTCGACGGCCTCGGGCGCGACGATCTCGCCCCCGACCACGTCGTCGCCGCCGTCGTCGTCCGTCGCGGTGTCGTCGTCGTCGGAGAGCGAGCCGCATCCCGAGCAACCCGCGACCACCGAGAGCGACGGAGGAGCCAGGATCGGCAGAATCGCCATCGCAAGGCGACGAATCACGTCGTTCCAATGGGTTCGTGTCACGGATCCCCCCTGTGCGCTCCCGCGGTTCGTGCGGATGGCCGACCAGGAAAGCACATCTCGTGCCACACGGAAACAGACCAGCACTCTGGCGGGGCAGATGGGGTGTTCCACGGAGCGCAGTTCGGGAGGCGTCCGGATCTCGGACGGCGCGTTCGATTTCCGGACGGGGAGGTGAACCTGGACGAGGGTGTGGTTACCGGCACTCCTGCGTCCGCGAGGTGGTACTTCCCCACGTGCAGCCCGGTGGCCAGATCTGGAAGTGGCAGTTGGATCGCCAGGTGCCCGAGTTGCCACAGGCCGGCGCGCTCCCGCTCCATCCGTCGGGGACATCACACAGTTCAAGGTCGAAGGAGCAAGATCCCGAGACCGCGGTCCAGCGCTTGGTCTCGGCCGAGTCGCAGTTGTAGTCGTGGCTGCCGTCGCCGCGGTGGGCCGCGAAGTAGGTGGTCTGCCCCGGCTTCGCGGCGTTGTTGAAGTCGTAGCAGTCGCCCTGGTTGGTCACGTCGTAGTAGTTGATCGGGTCGGGGTCGCACAGGCACTGCGACACGTTCGGGTTGCCGTACGAGTCGTTGTCGTAGTCCCGGTGGTACACGGTGCAGCCGGCGTTGCCGACCCCCTCGTCGACCTGGACGTTGCAGTTGTCGTCGAGGCCGTTGCAGACCTCGGCGGCGCCCGGGTTGATGCTGTACGCGCCGTCGTCGCAGTCGGTGTTGTTCAGCGAGTCGTAGTGGTTGGTCACGTCGGCGTTGCACAGGCACAGGGAGTCGCCGGCGTCGCCGTACCCGTCGCCGTCGAGGTCCCGGTAGAACGTGGTGCAGCCGGGGTTGCCGACGCCCTCGTCGGTCTGGCCGCTGCAGTCGTCGTCGATGCTGTTGCAGGTCTCCTGGGCCCCCGGGTAGGTCGCGGCGCGGGTGTCGTCGCAGTCGCCCTCGCAGGTCGTCCAGCCGTCGCCGTCGGTGTCGTAGCCCTCGTCGACCTGGCCGTCGCAGTCGTTGTCGCCGAAGTCGCAGATCTCGTTGTTGCCCGGGAAGTTCTGGGCGTCGCTGTCGTCGCAGTCCCCGCCGGTCAGGACGTGGTCGCCCGTGGGCGGCCCGTCGCAGGTGTGCGCCGCCGAGCCCGCGCCGTGGCCGTCGCCGTCGCCGTCGAGGTACCAGTCCTGGTACGTCACCCCGTCGTCGGCCGTGCCGTCGCAGTCGTTGTCGGCCCCGTCGCACTGCTCGGTGTTGCCCGGGAAGTTCTGGGGGTCGCCGTCGTCGCAGTCGTCGCCGAGCGCCACGTAGTTGGCCGCGGGCGGCCCGTCGCAGGTGTTGGTCGGCGTGCCCGCGCCGTGCTGGTCGCCGTCGCCGTCGAGGTACCAGTCCTGGAACTGGACGCCGTCGTCGGGCGTCCCGTCGCAGTCGTTGTCCAGGCCGTTGCAGATCTCGGTGGCGCCGGGGTGGATCGAGGTGTCGGCGTCGTTGCAGTCCCCGTCGAAGTCGCCGCGGTAGTTGCCGTTGGGCGCGCACCAGCACTCGCTGTCGCCGGTGATCCCGTAGTTGTCGCCGTCCTGGTCGAAGTAGTAGTCGGTGCACCCGATCGCGTCCTGGTCCTCGTCGGTCTGGGCGTCGCAGTCGTTGTCCTTGCCGTCGCAGGCCTCCTGGTTGCCGGGGAACCGCTCGTCGTCGTTGTCGTCGCAGTCGCCGGCGCAGGTGGTCCACCCGTCGGCGTCGTTGTCGAAGCCCTCGTCGACGGCGGCGTCGCAGTCGTCGTCGACGCCGTTGCAGACCTCGGGCGCGAACGGGTGGACCGC
Organism: uncultured Rickettsiales bacterium; assembly: GCA_964584075.1. Classification (GTDB taxonomy): domain Bacteria; phylum Myxococcota_A; class UBA796; order UBA9615; family CAYRNR01; genus CAZOYV01. The sequence goes on from CAZOYV010000377.1 coordinate 4,286, forward strand.
GGTGTTGAGGTCGTCGCAGTCGGTGTCCACCAGGCTGGTCGTCGGCGGCAGCGGCGCGCACAGGCAGGCCCCCACGGGGGTGCCGTAGCCGTCCTGGTCCTCGTCGGTGTAGTAGTCCGTACAGCCGTCGGCGCCCTCGTCGTCGCCCACGCCGTTGCAGTCGTTGTCGACGCCCCCGTCGCAGACCTCGAGGTTGGTCGGGTAGGCGTCGGGGTTGCCGTCGTTGCAGTCGCCGGCGCAGGTCGTCCACCCGTCGCCGTCCACGTCGAAGCCCTCGTCGATCGTGCCGTCGCAGTCGTCGTCGACCCCGTTGCAGGTCTCCGGGGCGCCCGGGTAGACGTTGGAGTTGGTGTCGTCGCAGTCGACGGTCGGGCAGTCGGGGGTGATCCCGTAACCGTCCTGGTCGCTGTCGCTCTCGGCGCAGGTGCACTCCCGGTCCGCCCCGTCGCAGTCCTGGTCGATCCCGTCCCAGCAGAAGTCGAAGGCGGCGGGGTTGACGTCGGGGTCCGAGTCGTCGCAGTCGACGTACCCCGGCGTGCAGGCGACGGCGTCGGCGCCGAACCCGTCGAGGTCGCCGTCGCTGTACCAGCAGTCGCAGTCGTCGTTGAGGCCGCCGGGGGTGCCGAAGTCGCCCCACTCGAAGATCGGCGTGGTGGAGCCGCACCAGTTGGCCCCGTCGTCGTTGTCGAGGGCGTCGATCAGCAGCGGGTCGAGGCTGAGCGAGGACCCCACCGCGGCCGGGAACGTCCCGCCGAAGTCGTACGCGACGGTGTCGGTCACCACGCCGTGGAGCGAGAGCGTGACCTCGTCGAGCCCCTCGGCGAGCTCGACGTCGTCGTACTCGTAGTCCACCGCGACGCCGCCGTTCGCGCCCACGTTGTCGTTGATCCCGAGCACGAAGAACGCCCCCGGCTGGACGAACGCCTGGCCGTTGCTGGCGATCACGTGCAGATCCCCGAGGCCGTCGTCGATCTGGAACCCGTCCAGCGGGATCGGCTCGGGCGTGGTGTTGTAGATCTCGAACCACTCCCCGTCCGCGTCGGGCGCGATCGCGGGGTCGACCATCAGCTCGGTGATCACCAGATCCCCGGCGTAGGGCACGACGTGCGCCGAGGCGGTCGACCACGGCGACAGGTCCGTGCCGTCGTCCGCGCGGACCTCGCAGGTCCACTCCTCGCCCATCACGGTCTCCGCCGCGGGCACCGTGTCCGTCGTCAGCGTCGGCTCGACCACGCCGTCGCGGTACCACACGAACTCGTAGGTCAGCGCGTCGCCGTCGAGGTCGGGCAGCGGGGTCGTGATCGCGCAGACGAGGTCCTCGTCGGTGTGCGGCGGCGCGGGGTCGATCGCGGCCACCGGCTCGGCGGGCTCCGTGTTGAGGATCGTCACCGTGTTGGAGGTCAGCGGGTTCCCCACGTCCACGCCGTCGAACGGCGTGACCTCGCAGTGCACGTCGTCGAAGTGGTCGAAGTAGGTGCCGTCGAGGGTCGCGGTCGTGGGCGCGATCAGCACCGGCCCGACGTACCACGCGTACAGCGCCCCCTCGGGATCGCCGTCCGGGTCGTACCACCCCGACGGGGTGCAGCTCAGCTCGGTGTCCTCGTAGGCCGTGGTGGGCGTCAGCACCAGCGAGGAGTAGCTCGGCAGCGTGTTGTCGACGATCACGGTGGCCGAGCCGGGATCGCCGGTCAGGCCCTGGGGGTCCGCGGGGGTCGCCCAGCAGGTCCACTGGTCGCCGGTGTCGGTGTTGGCGCCGGCCAGGACCTGGCCGGTCCAGCCGGACGGGCTGCCGTCGAGGTCCCACGTGAAGGTGAACGTCACCTGGCCGCCCTCGGGGTCCACCGAGCCCGACGCGATGCACTCCAGATCGTCGCTGGTGCTGGGACCCAGCGGGGAGATGGCCACCGTCGGCATCGTCGGCGGCAGGTTCTCGGCGATGACGGTCAGCGTGATGCTGTCGCTGGCCTCCTGGCCGGCCTCGTCGGTGACCGTCACCGTGATCGTGTGCTCCCCGTCCGCGAGCGCGTCGGTCTGGAACTGGATCGTCCCGTCCGCCGTCGGGGCGGTGGTGTCCAGCGCGCTGCCGTGGAGGTCGCTGGTCCACTCCACGTCCAGGTCCTCGGCGTCGGTGAGGTCGTCGGAGGCCGTCGCGGCGAAGTTCACCGGGTCGTGCTCGTCGACGATCTCGCCGTCGGGCGGGGCGAGGATGCTGACCGAGGGCGCCTCGTCGAGCTCGACGACGTCCACGTTGACGTGGTCGTCCGCGGTCAGGTCGTCGGTGTCCGTCACGGTGACGCGCACCGTGTGGGCCCCCACCGGCAGGTCGTCGACGATCAGGGTCGTGCGCCCCGCCGCGTCGACCGACGTGCTGCCCAGATCGAGGGTCTGCTCCCCGTCGTCGTTGTAGATCGTCAGCCAGGTGGCCACCAGGTCCTCGGACGCGTCGTAGCTGTCCTCGGCCTGGGCCACGAACTGCACGTCCTCGCCGAGGACGAACTCGGGCGCCTCCGGGTCGTCGGACGGCTCCAGGATCTGGACCGTCGGGGGGACCGGGACCCGCTCGGTGCCGGGGTCGTTGCACGCCCACAGCGCGGAGATCAGGGCCGCCAGGACCGCGAATGTCGTTTGCCTCATCGGAGTCTCCCCAGGTCGGATCTCTCGCGCGCGGACGTCCGGAGACCCGTTCGCTCCCAAGATAGACCGGACCCGCTCGCCGACCAAATGCGAAGACATGGATATCTGGTTGGCTCAGCCTCGAGGAAATATGGCTACGTTCGTCCGGC
>CAZOYV010000378.1:0-7047 GCA_964584075.1 uncultured Rickettsiales bacterium
AATTCTGAATCCCCATACCCCCACCCCTTGACGGGGGAGGTGGAGATATGAGCGAACGCGATCGGCTGCGCCCCCTGATGGAGCGCCTCGGCCACCCCTTCGGCGACCGCGAGCTGCTGCGGCGGGCGCTGACCCACCGGAGCTACGCCCACGAGTCCCGCACCGCCGAGGACAACGAGTGCCTGGAGTTCCTGGGCGACGCGGCCATCGATCTGGTGGTCTCCGAGGAGCTGATCCGGCGCCTGCCCGCGCGCCGCGAGGGGGAGCTGAGCCGGGCCCGCGCGGCGATGGTCAACGAGGCCTCGCTGGCCCGCCTGGCCCGCGGGATCGGCCTCGGCGAGCACCTCCGTCTCGGGCGAGGCGAGCGCAAGACGGGCGGCGCGGACAAGGACTCGATCCTGTGTGGCGCCTTCGAGGCGGTGGTCGGCGCGTTGCTGCTCGACGCGGGCATCGACGAGTGCCGGCGGCTGGTGCTTCGGCTGCTCGGCGAGGCGCTGGACCAGGTCCAGGGTACCCCGGAGGTCGATCGCGATCCCAAGACGCAGCTCCAGGAGCGGCTGGTCGCCGGCGGCCGGGAGACCCCGGTCTACCGCGTGGTCCGCGAGCACGGTCCCCCGCACCGGCGCACCTTCACCGTCGCGGTGGCGGCGGGACCGGTCGTGCTGGCGGTGGGCTCCGGCGCCAGCAAGAAGGAGTCCGAGCAGCGCGCGGCGCGGGCGGCGCTGCTGCACCTGGAGCGCCGCGAGGCGGTGGCCCGGTGAGCGAGCGACCTCCCTCCGGGCGGGCCGAGGCGGCGGGCCCACGCCCCGAGCGCGGCGCCCCGCGCATCGTGCCGGTGCTGATCCCCCACGGTCGCTGCGGCCCCGGCTGCCCGCTGTGCCCGGACGAGGACGGCCCGGACGACACCGCGGCGCTGCTGCCCGATGCCGGGGACATCGCCCGCGCGATGATGCGCTACGCCGCGGAGCGGGCCGGCGACCGGCGCACCCTGCTGGCGTTCTACGGCGGCGCGATCAGCGGCCTGGCCCACGGCGTCCGCGCGCCGCTGCTCGACGCCGCCGAGCGCGAGTTCCGCAGCGGCCGCGTCGACGGGATCCGGCTGGTCTGCGATCCCCCGCGGCTGCTCCACGCGCACCTCGGGGACTGGGTGGCGCGGGGCGTGCGCTCGGTGGAGCTCGCCGCGTGGACCGTCGACCCCCGCGTGCTGCGCGAGTGCGACGCGCGAGACTACGGCGTCGCCACCCGCGACGGCATCCGGCGGCTGCGCTGGATGGAGATCGAGGCCGGGGTGCAGCTGATGCCGGGGCTGCCCGGGGACAGCCACGAGCGGGCGGTGGAGTCGGCCCGCCGGGTGGCGGAGCTGCGCCCCGCGTTCGTGCGGATCCTGCCAGCGCTGGCCCTGGAGCGGACCCGGCTGGAGCGCTGGTGGCGCAGCGGCGCTTGGGACCCGATGTCGCTGGCCCAGGCGGCCGAGACCTGCGCCGCGATGATCGACGTGTTCCGTGACGCCGGCGTCGCGGTCGCCCGCGTGGGGTTGCAGCCCGAGGTCGACCTGGCCCGCGGGCCGCAGGTGCTCGAGGGTCCCTACCACCCGTCCCTGCGCGACCTGGCCGAGACCCGCCGTTTCCGGCGCCGGTTCCTCGACCAGGTCCAGGAGCAGCCCCTCGGCCGGGAGCTGGCGCTGACCTTCCACCCCGCGGACGAGGCGTACGTCCGCGGACCCTCCAACCAGACCTTGCGGGAGCTGAGCCGGCGCCTGCGGGTGCGCCGGATCCACCTGTACCCCGACCCGTCCCGCGAGCGGGGCGAGCCGGTCGCGAGGACCACACCGTGAGCGACGACCACCGGGCCGGGGTCTGTGCCCTGATCGGGCATCCCAACGTGGGCAAGTCGACCCTGCTCAACCAGATCCTGGCGTTCAAGGTCTCGATCGTCAGCCCGCGCCCCCAGACGACGCGCAACCGGATCATGGGCGTGTACCACGGCGACGGGATGCAGGTCGCGTTCGTCGACACGCCGGGGATCGGCGGTCGCGACGCCGACAAGGCGCTGAACCGGCGGATGGAGGGCGAGGCCCGCGACACGCTGCCGGGCGTCGATCTCGCGGTGGTGCTGATCGACGCGCAACGGCAGGCCGAGCCGGCGCGCGCCGAGGGGCTGCTGCGGCTGCTGGCGCACGAGCGCGTCCCCGCGGTGCTGGCGGTCAACAAGATCGATCTGGTCGAGCGCCCCGCGCTGCTGCCCCTGCTGGCGGCCTACGGGCGCTGCGAGGAGCTGGCCGCGCTGGTCCCGATCAGCGCCCGCAGCGGCGAGAACATCGATCGGCTGCTGGACGAGGTCCGGGCGCGGCTGCCCGTGGCGCCGCCGCTGTTCCCCGAGGAGATGATCACCGACTGCAGCGAGCGGTTCCTGTGCAGCGAGATCATCCGCGAGAAGGTGTTCCGCCGCACCGGGCAGGAGGTGCCGTACGCCACCGCCGTGGAGGTCGAGCAGTTCGAGGAGGTCGACGACCGCCGGCTGGTGCGGATCTTCGCGCGGATCCTGGTGGAGCGGCCCGGCCAGAAGGGCATCGTGATCGGCAAGCGGGGGGCCAAGCTCAAGGAGATCGGCACCGCCGCCCGCCGCGACATCGAGCGCCTGCTCGGCACCCGGGTCTACCTCGACCTGCAGGTCACCGTCGCCCCGGACTGGTCGCGAGACCCGCGCTCGGTGCAGCGCCTGGGGCACTTCGAGGAATCGTGAGATCGGCGTCAGAACGCGGGTGACTTCCCCGCGGCGATGACTACAATCGCCCCTCGTGAAGCCGGTCGTCGCGATCATCGGCCGCCCCAACGTGGGCAAGTCGAGCCTGTTCAACCGCGTCCTCGGTCGCCGCAAGGCGCTCGTCGAGGACGTCCCCGGGGTGACCCGCGATCGCAACTACGCCGTCGCCGAGTACGACGACCACGAGTTCGTCCTCGTCGACACCGGCGGGATCGAGGCCGACGACGCCGCCCCCGAGGATCGCCGCCGGCTGGCTCGCATCATCCGCGAGGCCGCGGCGGCGGCGGTGGACGAGGCCGACGTGCTGGTGCTGCTGCTCGACGGACGCGAGGGGCTGCTACCCGGCGACGAGGAGCTGGCCGACCTGGTCCGCCGCAGCGGCAAGCCGACGATGGTGGCGGTCAACAAGATCGACCACCCGAACCACGAGCCGCGGCTGGCGGAGTTCTACGCGCTGGGGTTCGAGGAGCTGCTCCCGATCTCCGCGACCCACGGGCTCGAGGTCGACGACCTGATGGAGCGAGTGGTCGCCGCGCTGCCGGAGCGCAGCGCCGGCCCCGACGCCCTCGAGCCCTGGGCCGACGAGGGGCGCAGGCGGCGCCCCCGGAGAGGGCTGCGCCCCGACCGGCTGGCCGACGACATGCCCGAGGAGCCGGTGACGGGTCCGCCCGGGTGGCGCGGGGACGCAGGGGAGGGGACCGCGACTGGGGAGCAGGGGACCGCGGAGGAGCGCTCCGGGCCCCTGCCCGGCGAGGGGGACGACGACGAGTTCACGCTGCGCGTCGCGGTGATGGGGCGCCCCAACGTCGGCAAGTCGACGCTGATCAACGCGCTGCTGGGGTTCGACCGCTGCCTGGTCAGCGAGGTGGCGGGCACGACCCGGGACAGCATCGACACCTACGTCGAGCTGGACGGGCGCCGCCTGATCCTGATCGACACCGCCGGGATCCGGCGGCGGGCGCGGATCAGCGAGCGGGTCGAGCGGATGACCGTGCAGCGCTCGCTGCAGATGATCGAGGCGGCCCACATCGTGCTGCTGCTCGTGGACGCCGAGGAGGGCATCACCGACCAGGACGCCCGGCTCGGCGAGCTGGCCGACGACCGCGGGCGGGCGCTGCTGCTGCTGGTCAACAAGTGGGATCGGGTCCGCGATCGCCAGCGCCGCAGCCGCGAGCTGCGCGACGAGATCGCACGGAAGCTGCCCCACCTGGCCTACGCGCCGTGGCTGACGGTCTCGGCCAAGACCCGCAAGCGCCTCGACCGCCTGCTGCCGACCCTCGACACGGTCAACCAGGCGCACCGCACGCGGATCGAGACCGCCGCGCTCAACCGCTGGCTGCAGGCCGCGGTGGAGGCCCAGCCCCCGCCGCTGCTGCGGCACCACACGGTCAAGCTGTACTACGCGACCCAGGTCGCGGTGCGCCCCCCGCGGATCGTGATCTTCACCGGCTCCCCCGACGGGATCCCGCAGCACTACCGGCGCTACCTGGTCAACCGCCTGCGCGCCGCCTTCGACCTCGAGGGCACGCCGGTGCGGTTGAGCTTCCGCAAGCGTTGACGCGCCGGGACCCGCGGGATAGAACACCGCGATCCTCCCGGCAGGAGAGACGATGGCCTACGCGAAGAAGAAGACGAAGAAGGTCCGCGCCAAGGACACCCGGCGCGAGCTGCAGCAGCCCGACGAGTTCATGTCGGTGACCGACCGCGTGATCAACGCGATCGTCTCCCAGTGGAAGCCGATCCTGATCGTGATCGGGATCACCGCCGTGGTGTTCGTCACGATCACGATCGCCGAGAAGCTCACCGGCAACCGCGAGGACGCGGCGGCAGGGTTGCTCTACGACGCCGAGCTGGAGCTTCCCCAGGCAGCCGGGTTCGACCCCTACACCGGGATGGCGATCGCCCCCGACGAGGACCAGGCCGAGGAGTACCGCGCGGCGGCGGCCGAGTTCGACGCGGTGGTCGAGCAGTACGGCGGCACCGTCCAGGGCGACATCGCCCACCTCGAGGCGGGCAACGCGTTGTACCAGGCAGGAGACTACGAGCAGGCCGAGCAGCGCTACGCAGAGGCCGCGGGCTCGAAGTCGAAGATGGTGCGGGTCCTGGCGCTCAACGCGCAGGCCAAGGCGCTGGAGTCGCTGGAGCAGTACGACCGCGAGGTGGAGGTGCTGCGCACGCTGGTGGCGGAGGCCGAGGGTGCCACGATGGAGTACGCGTACCTCGACCTGATCCGCGCCCACGAGCTCGCCGACGACGGCGCCGGTGCGCTCACGGTGTGCCGCGAGTTCGAGGAGAAGCTGCCGGACAGCCCGCTGCTGGACGATGTCCAGAACAAGATCCGCGCGATGGGCGAGGAGCCGGCCGACATCCAGCCCAGCGAGGAAGAACAGGGCGGAGGCGAGACCACTTGATTCGCCCGCTGGCCCTGCTGCTGCTCGCCGCGCTGGTCCCGCTGAGCTCCTGCGCCTACCTGCGGGGCACGGGAGGCCCGCGGGAGTTCGAGGACGCCTCCGCGATGCTCGACAGCGAGCCGATCCCCGCGGGGGAGCTGCGTTACCAGGGACCGCTGCGGACGCCGCTGGCGCTGGAGTGGTCGCGGGAGCTGCCCGACGCGGGGGTGTGGGCCATCTCACGCTTCGAGCAGGGCCAGGCGCTGGTGCGCCGGGACCGCATCTGGATCGGCGGGAGCCGGGCACCGGGGGTCGAGATCCTGGACCGTCGTTCGGGCGCCCTGGTGTCCACCGTGGAGACGGTGAATCCGGTTCAGTGCCAGCCGCTGTCGGTGGGCGATCGGGTCCTGATCGCCGACACCGGTGGCTACGTCTACCTGGTCGACGACGACGGCAACGTGCTGTGGCGCTACAACGCCGGCGGGCCGATCTACGCCACGCCGACCGTGGTCGAGGAGCGCGTCTACGTCGTGACCCTGACCGACGACGTCGTGGCGCTGGAGCTGCAGACCGGCACCTGGCTGTGGAGCTTCCGCTCCGAGGAGCAGCGGGCCGAGACCGAGCTGACGATCCTAGGCTCTTCGCGTGCGCTGGTCCACGACGGCAAGCTCTATGTCGGCCTCGGGGACGGTCGCCTGATCTGCCTCGACGCCGACATCGGGATGCTGCTGTGGGAGCTGAGCATCGCAGAGGGCCGGTTCCTCGACGTGGACGCCACGCCGCGGATGACCGACGACGGGATGCTGATCACCGGCAGCTACTCGGGACCGGTGGTGGCCGTGGACCCCGACGGGCCGTCGCTGGTCTGGCGGGCCGAGCACGGCGTGGTCGGCGATCTGCTGCTGATGTACGGGCGCGTGTTCCTCAGCGACGACACCGGGACGCTGCGGTCGCTCGACGCCGCAGACGGGACCGAGCAGTGGAGCTACAAGCCGCGCAGGTCCAAGAAGCTGCTCAGCGCGCCGACCGGGTACGGCCGGATCCTGCTGGTCGCGCACAACGAGGGGACGCTGTTCGCGATCGACGCGTTCAGCGGGGAGCAGCTGTGGCACAGCGAGCAGCCGCGGCAGAGCCTTCTCGGGGCGGCGGTGCCGCCGGTGATCGCGGGCCGTCAGGTGATCTACGTCACGGCGGACGGGATGATCCGCAGCATGGTGGCGCCGCCGAGCCTGTCCGAGACCCACGACGAGGAGCCGGCGCAGCGCGACAGCCGACACCTCAACTGGTAGCGTCGCCCCCAGTTCGGACGTCCGATAAGGTGTATTATGTCAACTCACGCCTCGGGATCACACTGACGAGCGTCCCTTTTCTTCAATCGCCGGAATTGACAGTTCACCCCCAGATCGCTATACATCGTCCGCCTTTGACAATCTGGCGGATCTGGCTGGGGGATTAGCTCAGCTGGGAGAGCGCGGCGTTCGCAATGCCGAGGTCAGGGGTTCGATCCCCCTATCCTCCACCACGGCCAGATCCACCATGACCTCGATTCCGAATACCGAGGTCAGGTGGCCATAGGACAGGGACACGACCGCCCCTTCTGGAGGGGGCGGCTCGAACTCGGTCGCCACGCCCCAGCAGACGATCACCCCCTGGCTGTCCAGACCACACGAGATGCTTGATCCGCAGTCGATTGCCTGGAACGTGACTGGAGGAGGATCGCACTGTCCCACGTCGTGGGATCCCCCTCCCCAGCACTCGACCACGCCATCGGCGTGCAGGCCGCAACCATGATGGTCACCTCCACAGATCTGCGGCATGGAGGCCAGCTTGGCAGCTCGACGAATGTCAAGCGCCACGAGGATGGGACCGTCTCCGCGCCACGATCTAGGGACCA
>CAZOYV010000379.1:0-7033 GCA_964584075.1 uncultured Rickettsiales bacterium
GACGACGACACCGGCGACGACGACACCGGCGACGACGACACCGGCGACGACGACATGGGCGACGACGACATGGGCGACGACGACACCGGCAGCGACGACGACGACGCGGACGACGACGACGACGACTCGCAGGACTGCTCCTGCCAGGTCAGCGGCCGCGGCGCCGGCGCCGGCTCGCTGGCGCTGCTGCTGCTCGGCGGCCTGCTCGCGCTGCGCCGCCGCTAGAGCGCGCTCCAGCATTTCCTCCCGGGATCGGGGACGCCCCCCGGTGCCCCCGATCCCGGGAATTCGTTTTTCATTTCTGTGACATCCCCGTTTCCCTTTCCGGCTCGATGTTGTCTAATGCACATCGAGGTGAAGTGCATCTCGCGGGAGATGTGAGCTGGAGCGGGGAGACGGTATCGGTGGAATCGCTCGAGACCCACGTCTCGGAGGTCTTCAGTACCCCATCCGACTCGGGAACCTGGCAACCGGAGCGCCTCGCGGTCGGCGGGCAGACCGACCGCGGCAACCGCCGCGCCGAGAACCAGGACGTGTGGCGCTTCCGCCACCTGCGCAGCCGGTTCAGCATCGCCGGCGTCGCCGACGGGGTCGGCGGCCGCGACTGGGGCAAGGCCGCCAGCCGCCTGGCGATCCACAACCTGTTCAACGAGATCGCCGCGATCCTGCGCGGCTCGCGCCCCCAGACCGGCCTCGACCTCGGCGACGCGATGGTCGAGGCCACGATGCGGGCCAACGCCGCGGTGCACGGCTGGAGCCGGCAGCGCGACAGCCGGATCGGGACCACGCTGGTCGCGGCGCTGCTGTGCGGCACCTCGCGGGCCCACGTCGTCAACGTCGGCGACAGCCGGGCGTACCTGCTGCGCGGCGGCGCGATGACCCAGGTGACCCGGGACCACACCCTCGCGGCGTACCTCGCCGAGCTCGACGACAGCGACGAGCAGGAGATCGCGATGCACCCCGGGGCCCACATGCTGGTCCGCACGATCGGCGGCGCCGAGGACGTCGACGTCGACGTCTTCGATCTCGAGCTCGAGCCCGGCGACAGCCTGCTGCTGTGCTCCGACGGCCTGCACAACATGGTCGCGGACGGGGACATCGAGCGGATCATGGGGCAGCGCTACGACCCGGTCCGGACCGCCAGCGCGCTGGTCCACGCCGCGCGGATGGCAGGGGGCTACGACAACATCACCGCGGTGGTCGTCCGGGTCTGATACAAGTCGTCCCATGCGTGACGACCTCTCCCGGCGATATCCCGACAAGCTCGTCCCCGAGCAGCGGCTGTTCCAGGACATCCACCGCGGGGACCGGATCTTCATCGGCACCGGCTGCGGCGAGCCGCAGCACCTGGTGCAGTCGCTGATCGGCTACGTCTCGTCCCACCCCAAGGCGTTCTTCGACGCCGAGGTGGTCCAGGTCTGGACGCTGGGGCTGGCCCCGTACACCGAGGAGAAGTTCGCCCGCAACTTCCGCCACAACTCGTTCTTCATCAGCCAGAGCTCGCGCTCGGCGGTCAACGAGGGGCTCGCCGACTACACGCCGGTGTTCCTCTCCAAGGTCCCGGAATTGCTGCGGAGGGGGCTGGTCGAGATCGACGTCGCGCTGGTCCAGACGTCGCTGCCCGACGCCCACGGCTGGATGAGCCTGGGGGTCTCCGTCGACATCGTCAAGGCGGCGGTCGAGGTCGCCGACGTGGTGATCGCCCAGGTCAACCCGCGGATGCCGCGGGTCCACGGCGACGCCTTCGTCCACGTCGACGACGTGCGCTACCTGGTGTGGCACGACGAGCCGCTGCTGGAGTTCCCGTCGGACCCGGAGAACGAGGCGGTCCAGCGCATCGGGCGCTACGTGGCGCGGCTGGTCCAGGACGGCGACACGATCCAGGTCGGCTACGGCACGATCCCCAACGCGATCATGGCCAACCTGACCGACAAGCGGCACCTCGGGGTCCACACCGAGCTGATCGGCGACGGCCTCGTCGACCTGATCCAGCGCGGGGTCGTCGACAACAGCCGCAAGCCGATCCACCGCGGCAAGTCGGTGGGCTCGTTCTGCATGGGCAGCCCGGCGACCTACGAGTACCTGCACGACAACCCGGCGTTCGCGTTCCACCCCATCGACTACACCAACAACCCGCTGGTGATCGCCCAGCACCCGACGATGACCGCGATCAACTCGGCGCTGGAGATCGACCTGACCGGCCAGGCCACCGCCGAGTCGCTGGGCGGGGTGTTCTACAGCGGGATCGGCGGCCAGGCCGACTTCATGCGCGGCGCGCTGCTGGCCCCCCGCGGCAAGTCGATCCTGGCGATGCCGTCCACCGCCCACGACGGGACGGTCTCGCGGATCGTGCCGTTCCTCAGCGAGGGCGCCGGGGCCTCGCTGATCCGCGGCGACGTGCACTACGTCGTCACCGAGTACGGGATCGCGTTCCTGCACGGCAAGAACATCCGCGAGCGGGCGATGGAGCTGATCGCCATCGCGCACCCCAGGTTCCGCTCCGAGCTGGTCGAGGAGGCCAAGGCGCGCAACCTGATCTACGCCGACCAGGCGTTCGTCCCGGGCAAGGCGGGGGAGTACCCCGAGGAGCTCGAGGCCTACCGTACCACCCGCACCGGGCTGGAGATCCTGCTGCGCCCGGTCAAGATCAGCGACGAGCCGCTGCTCAAGGACTTCTTCTACTCGCTGTCCGACGACAGCATGTTCAAGCGGTTCATCAACACCCGCACCGACATGCCCCACGAGCGGCTGCAGGAGTTCGTCGTCATCGACTACACCAAGGAGATGGTGATCCTCGCGACGCTGCCGTCCCAGGACGGCAAGAAGGAGGAGATCGTCGGCGTCGGGCAGTACGCGATCTACGACCGCGCTCACACCGCCGAGGTGGCGTTCGTCACCCGCGACGATCATCACCGCCAGGGGATCGGCCGCGAGCTGCTGCAGATGCTGACCCGCCTGGCCCGCCGCCAGGGCCTGCTCGGCTTCACCGCCGAGGTGCTGATGCGCAACCGGCCGATGCTGCAGCTGTTCGAGAACGCCGGCTTCGACATCACCAAGGAGGGCCACTTCGACGACGGCACCTGGGAGCTGACGATGCGGTTCCTCGACGAGGAGGGGGGCGGCTCGGGGCGGCCCGGGCCGGGGAGCGGCTAGAGCAGCGAACAGGGAAGCAGACGCACGTCTCCGCCATCGGACGATCTCGACGAGGAGTCCGTTCCCTATCCGGCGCTCTCCGCCTCCGGCAGCTCCGGCTCCTTGCCCATCGACACGCGGTCGATGGCCTTGGCCAGCACCAGCGCGTCCTCGAACAGCGGCCCGAGCTCGTCGGCGTCGATCCAGCGGGCGATCGTGCCGTGCTCCTCGGGCGTGCCGCCGGGGGCCAGGTGGATCTGCACGGCGGTGTCGATCTCCATCCGCGCCAGCTTGTCGCCCCAGCGCTCGAGGAACCACTGGATCGGGGCCAGCGGGGAGCCGTCGGCCTCGATGCGCTCGTGGATGTCGGGCTGCGCGTAGCGGATCGGGAAGGTCCGGTCGAAGCGCTCGTCGCCGGTGTCGAAGCGGTACAGCTCGTCGTCGGGGTTCCCCGGCGGCTCCGTCTTGAGGCAGAACGGGTACGGGTAGTGCTCGAGATCGATCTCGACGGCGTAGTCGTCCTCGGGGTGGATCTCGACGTCGCGGCCCTGGTACTCGCCGTGGATGTAGCCGGTGCCCCACTCGGTGCCCTCGTGCGGCAGGCCGAGCTTTGCGGCCAGCGCGCCCATCGCCGCCTTGCACTTGCCCGCCGGGCCGACCTTGTGCTGCAGCTTGGTGATCGCCATGAAGCCGAGCACGCCGAGCACGGCGCAGGCGGCGATGGTCCCGCCCACCAGCCCGCCGATGGTGTCGGCGATCTGCTCGGGCTCCATGCCGGTGGCGGCCATCACCGCGACGCCTCCGCCGATGGCGACCAGCGCGAGCACCGCCAGCACGACCACGACGGCGACCTTGAGCAGGCCCAGCTTGCTGCTCGGGACGCCGCGGGTGGGCCACGGCTTCCAGCGCTCCAGGTAGGCCTCCTCGGCGGCCCGGTCCGCCACCCGCCGCTCGGCGTCGAGCACCTTGCGCGGCTTGCCCTCGAAGCGCAGCCACCACTCGCGGACCTTGGGCACCGGGTGCAGCCGCAGCCAGATCGCGTCGGGGATGTGCACGTCCCCCGTGCAGTACTGGCAGGTGGTCAGCCGCTCGGCCTCGGCGGTGATCTTCAGCCCGGCGCCGCACAGCGGGCAGCTCATCCCGATCGGCTCGACGTCCTGCTCGGGGGGCGCCGCCTCGCCCTCGGCCTCGTCGCGGTCGCCGTCGATCACCTGCACCGCGGACGGGCTGACCTTCCTGAGCCAGTCGGGCGCGGGGAACACCGGGAACACCTTGCCGCACTGGGGGCAGGCGACGCTGCCGTCGGTGTCCACGTCCTCCACCTCGGGCAGCGGGATCTTGCAGTCCTTGCAGCGCGGAGCCAGCCGCCAGTAGCCGTACTTGAACGTCCCGGCGCCGCTCATCAGCGTGCCGCCGCGCCCCTCGCGGTCCCCGAGGCCGTCGTACTCCTCCTCCAGATCGTTGACGAAGCCGGCGAGGGCGTCGGTGCTGACCTCGACCTGCTCGAAGCAGTGGCGGCAGGTCATGCGCACGACCGGCCCGTTGATCGGCAGCGGCTGGCCGCAGTGCCGGCAGGTGGTGCGGATCTCGAAGCACCCGTAGCGGGCCATGGTTCCCCCTCGGAGGCGACGGGTCAGGGGTGGATCGCCTCGAGCGCCAGGATATACGCGCCGGGGCCGAAACCGCACATCGGCACCGAGCCCTGGTACTCGTAGCCGCCGTCCCAGCCGAGGTGGGTGTGGTCGTGGTCGTCCTCGGCGGTGTAGGTCCCGTCGCTGTACAGCTCGGCGATCAGGTCGGCGTTGGCGCGGGCCTGGACGGTGACCCACTGCACCAGCGTCTCGGCGTTGGCGGTCAGCACCGGGTCGCCCAGCTCGGCGCCCATCACGGCCATCGCCGCGGCGATCCGCAGGTCGATCACGACCCACTCCTGGTCGTCGTACCAGGGGTACGGGTTGCTCGTCCCGGTGCCGTCGTCGTTGCGCAGGAACCCGGGGCTGCCGTTGCCCATCTGGAGGTGGTCGAGGAACGCCCGCATCGTACCCTTGGCCAGCGACGAGTCGGCGCGGTAGACGCCGTGGTTGATCGCCTCGACCACCGACCCGTCGTACGGCCCGCAGTAGCCGCAGACCTCCTCGGGGGCCGACGCCAGCACGGGGCACGCCTCGCTGTCGAAGGTCTCCTCGAACACCGGGCCGCCCTGGATGTCCAGCAGCCCCGAGCGGATCTGGTCGGCGGCGGCGTCGTAGGCCGGGTCGCCGGACAGGCCGGCGGCGGTGCGCAGCCCCTCGACGGCCATGATGCTGCTGTAGCTGAAGTGCTTGGCGCCGTTGGGGAAGCACTCGTCCCAGTGGCGCTCCCAGATCGACGAGTCGGGCAGCAGCAGGTCGTAGCTCGGGTCGATCACGTCGACCAGCACGTCGGCCACGCCGGCGAGCACGGTGGGCAGCGTGGCGGCCTCGAAGGCGGCGTCGCCGCTGGCGTCGAGGTACTCGCCGTAGGCCCACAGGAACAGCCCGAAGTCGTCGAGCTCGACGTTGGGGCCCGCCGGGTCGCCGTCGGGGCACCACGCGTCGTCGCTCTCCTCGGTGCCGTCGCCGTAGTAGCGGCACGCCGAGATCAGGTAGTCGTTGATCCCCCAGTAGCTCGCGTAGGTCCCGGCGTCGCCGTCGATCTGGAACTGCAGCGCGGCCTCGGCCTCGTCGAGGTGTCCGGCGTGGGCCTGTGCGACGATCGCGTAGGCGGCGTCCCGCGGCCAGCTGATGTTCCAGCCGCCGGGGGGCATCGAGGCCAGGATCTGGCCGTACCCGGGGCCCGGCTCGCGGACCTGGCCCATCTTCAGCACCGCGGTGGACTGCTCGAAGACCGCGAGCTCGTCCGGGCTCAGCCCCGGGGGCGGCGTCTCCACGGCGTGGTAGGCGTCCCAGAACGCCTGCTCGTCGCCCAGCACCTGGCCCGACGTCCGCCCGGCGAGGAACCCGTCCACGCGGGTCGCCAGCCCCAGCTCGTCCTCGCCACCGCCGGAGAACCCGACGACGAACCCGGCGGTGTCGGCCTCGCCGGGGGACAGCGCCCCGGCCCCCAGCGGCCACTGCAGGCCCGCGGCGACGTCGTCGCCCGACACCGCGGTGTCCGACAGGTCCTGGCCGGCGGTCAGCAGCATCCACGGGTTGTGGCTCGCGTCGCCGCCGGGAGCCGCCGAGCGGTGCGACGGCAGCTCGATGCCCTTGTGGTACAGGTGGTCGCCGCCGCGGGTCTCCATGATCGCGTCGGTGCCCCACAGGCTGACCACCTCGCCGTCGGCGGCGCCCTCGCCCCCGGCGTGGAAGTTCATCAGCGAGTACAGCTCGACGTCGTGGTCGCCGTTGCCGGTGTTGGTCGCCTCGCCGATCACCACCAGCGAGTAGCTGTCGCCGTGGAACGGCGCGAAGATCACCGTCCGCACCTGGATGTCGCCGACCTGCTGGACCAGCTCGATCATGCCGGTGCCCGGCACGTAGCCTGCCGAGGTCTCGGGCACGTCTCCGAGCCACGTCCCGGTGCCGTCGACGCGCACGCCGAGGTACAGGTCGTACAGCAGGTCGCGGGTGTGGGTGCTGGGGTCCGGCTGGGCCATCACGTGCTCGGTGAAGGTGTACAGCCGGTGGGCGGGGTCGAAGCTCCCCGGCGAGCCGTCGCCGAAGGTCACCGGGACCCCCTGCAGGTCGATGGCGTAGGTCGCGCTGACGTAGCCGTTGGAGGTCGGCAGCGCCTGGAACGTGCGGGACACCGCGGGCGGCGACGGCAGCGCGGGGAACGAGATCGCGCAGGCGTAGCCGAGGTCGTCGTCGGTGTCGTCGTCGCCGCCGGTGTCGTCGTCGCCGCCGGTGTCGTCGTCGCCGCCGGTGTCGTCGTCGCCGCC
>CAZOYV010000380.1:0-6665 GCA_964584075.1 uncultured Rickettsiales bacterium
CCGCATATCGGACCGTACTCCCGAGATGACCGCTCAAACCCCGCGATCGGTCCGCATATCGGACCGTACTCCCGAGATGACCGCTCAAACCCCGCGATCGGTCCGCTCGCCGCCGCGATCCCGCCGGGGTCAGCGCTGCAGCCGGGCCAGGGCGTCCCGGGCGCGAGCCGCCCACGGACAGCCTTCCCCCTCGTCGCCGTCCGCCTCGACGACCGCGGAGTACAGCTCGACGGCACGGATCTCGAAGGGCGTGGCGAGGACGTCGCGCTGCTCCTCCACGAGCGCGAGGAACTCGCTCCGGCCCTCGGGCGTGTCGGGGAAGCGCGCGGGCATCGCGGGGTGCCAGGCGCGGATCGCAACCCCCATGTGGTCGGCGAGCAGTGCCTCGACGTAGCGACCGGCCTGGGCGGTCTCCGGGTCTCCGGCCAGCGATGCGGCCTCGTCCGCGATCACCGCGGCCATCCGGGCCTTGCGCTCGATGGCCTCTTGCAACACCGCGTCGTCCGTCGTCCCCGGCAACAGCAGCGCGTCGAACTCCGCGACGCGCTGCATCAGCGCGGCGACGCGGGGGTCGGCCTCGCCGGCGCGGAGCTCGCTGGCCAGGGAGGGGTTCGCCAGCGCCCGCTCCAGCAGGTCGTCCAGGCGGCGGTCGCCGCCCCTGGGGTCGAAGCCGCTGACGACGCCCACCACGGTCCCCGACTGGACCACGAAGGTCGCGGGGATCCCGGAGACCCCCAGGTCCTCCTGGATCGACCGGGGCCCCCGGCCCAGCACGAACGGCGGCGGGTCGTCCCCCTCGAAGTAGGTCTCCACGGCGTCCTCCTCGGCGTCCAGGGACACCGCCAGGAACAGCACGTCCTGGTCCCGGTACTGCTCGGCGAGCTCGGCGAGGTGGCGCAGCGACGCGCGGCACGGGCCGCACCAGGTGGCCCACAGCTCCAGCACCACCAGCGAGCCCGAGTCGCCGAGGGCGTCGATCTCGCCGTCGACCTCGACGGGGAGCATCGGCAGCGGCGCCCCGACCAGCGGGTGGAGGTCCTCCTCGTCCTCGTCGTCGTTCCCCGTGTCGTCCTCGTCGTCCACCGGGCCCCAAGCCTCGACCGCCGCCTCGATCCCGTCGGGACCCCACAGGGGCAGGACGTCGGCCCGGGCACGGAGCGCCTCCCGCGCCGCCTCCATGGTCGCGGCCTCCTGCCCGGCACCGCCCTCCGGCTCCTCCCAGCCGGCCAGCCCCTCGGCCAGGTACGTCGCGGCCAGCAGGTCGTCCCCCCGCGCCGCGTGGATCAGCCCCTGGTGGATCAGCATCACCGGCTGGGCGCTCGTCGTCAGCGCCTCGCGGCCCGCGGCGGCGGCCTCGTCGTGGCGGCCGAGCCGGTGCAGCACCCAGGCCCGGGTGTCCAGGAACGCGGCCCGCTCGCGGAGGTGGGACTCGCGCCACGCGTCGTAGTTGGCTCCCCAGCGCCTCGGCACGTACTCCTCGGCGCGGACAGCCTCCACGGCGGTATCGGCTGCCACCAGCGCCTGCTCCAGCTGCTCGTCCCGCAGCGCCGCGGTGTAGGCGAACTGGTTGGCGACGGCGGGGTCCTCGGGGGCGGCCTCGTAGGCCGCGGCGAGGGCCTCGAACGACTCGTCGTGACGCTCGAGCTGCTCGAGCAGGCGGGCGCGCTGCTGATGGACCAGCACGCGGGCCTCCGCGTCGGCGGGCAGGTCGGCGGCCAGCTGCTCCAGGTCCTCCAGCGCCTTGTCCGGGCTGGAGCGGCGGACGGCCTTGTACAGCGCACGGACCTCTGGATCCGAGGCCTCGTCGTCCCACGCTGGATCGAGCGCCTCCAGCGCCCCCCGGGCCTGCACCGCGAGCTCGTCCTCCCCCGCCGCGAGCAGCACGTCCAGCGCCGCGTGGACCACCGCCGGCCGCTCCGCGCGGAGCCCCCTCCGGGCCGCCGCCACCGCGTCGCGTCGCGCCCGCTCCAGGCCGTCCCCTGTCGCCCCGTCGCGCCACAGGTGATCCAGGTAGCGCAGGTGCTCGGGCTGGGCCCGCACCATCGCGCGCAGGTCGCGGGCGACCCCGGACGTGATCTCGCCGTCGCGCATACGGCGGAAGGTGGCGTAGGCGCTGCCCGGGGGGTAGTCCTCCGCGGCGCGCTGGATCGCCTCTCGGTCCTGCTCACGGTCGCCGGGACAGCGGTCGTCGTGCATGGCGTGTCGCAACAGTGCCGCGTGATACGCGACCGACGGATCCTCGCCGACCCCGTCGAGCAGCTGCTCGGCCTCCTCGCACCACGGCCCGGGCTTCCAGTTCTTCCGCTCCAGGACCCGCGCCAGCGCCAACCGGCGGACCTCGTCGTCCGGCTCTTCCTCATACCACTGCCGGTAGAGGACCTCGGTCTCCTCGGCGTACCACAGCTCCCGGATCCACAGGTCGACGTGACGCCAGTGGGCCTGCAGGTCCCGCGGGTCTCGCTCCAGCGCGTCCCGGGCCAGCGCCGCGGCCTCCAGCGGCCGTCCGGTGGCGTCCAGGTACTGTGCATGCTCCTCGTCGGCCTCTTCCCACGCCGTTGCCACCGAGGGCGTGGAGACCGCCACCGCCACCAGGACGACCCCCAGCGCCGCGCGGAGGCGTGGTCCACGATCGTGGGTCCGGTCTCCATGCCTGTCGTGTTGTCCTTCGATCTGCATCGGTGTCCTCCTCGTGGTGGGGGCGCCCCTCATGCCGTTGCCGCCTGGGTAGCCGTCGATCGCCACGCGTGGCGGCGGACCAGGAAGGTGGAGAGGCCGGTCCCGGCGAGCCCGAAGGCCAGCAGCAGCAACGCGATCTCGAGGTCGACCAGCGCGATGCGGACCCCGCTCGGATACAGGACGGCCGCCAGCTCCTGGTTCGACTCCCAGGTCGAGCGCGCCGCCTGCAGCACGCCGCCGGTGCTGCCCACCAGGGCCAGCGCCACCAGCGAGCCCAGGCCGAACCACAGCAGCAGGGTCCAGTCGACCTTCCTGTGCAGCACCCACTGCAGAATGTTGGCTACGCCGTGGAGCAGCCCTCCCCAGAAGGCCAGGTAGGCGAACGGGCCGCCGTGCATCAACAACTCCCCGATCGGTCCCATGTCCTCTCTCCTCTCTCGATCCCGAGCACCCGTCGGCCGCCGGACCGCGTGGACAGGATCGGGGAGTGACGGGGAGATCCGGTCATACGCGGGCCATACCCGAGACCGGGTGTCGTGACCGAGGCTGGTGCGATGGGCAGGGAGCGGAGGTGACCTGGCGGCGTCCCCGCGCTCCTAGACCCCGGTGACCTGGAAGTAGTCGATGGAGACGGTCTGGTTGTCCGCGCCGAACGCGCCCTCGCCCAGCCGCCGCACCACGCGGTACTTGCCGAACTGCGCTCCGATCGCGGTGTGGTCGCCGCCGGTCAGCCCCACGTCCATGGGGGGGATGATGGCAACCGGGAGCGTCCTAGAAGCCGACGATGCGGAGGTAGTCGAACTCGCTGATTTGCTGGTTGGCCCCGACGAGAAACCCCATTGAGTCCTCCAGCGTCATGTCGGTGGTGGACAGGTCGCACTCCTGCATGTAGGCGTCGTCGACGAAGACGGACAGCACCTCGGCGACCCGGTCGAACTCCATCCGCACCTCGTACCAAGTGCCGGGCCCGTGCGCGAACGGCACGTACTGGGTGCTGGCCTGACAGTTGAGCCCGGAGCCGTTGATGTGCAGCGGGGCCGTGTAGCTCGTGGCGGTGAACATGCCCTGACGCGTGACCACCGGCGCGAGGCCGTGTTCGCCAGCAGGGTTGGTCCCCGAGTAGCGCATCGAGGTCTCCACCGAGAGGTAGGTCGGGAAGGCGTTGGGGTCGAGGCCGGCGAAGACCAGCATCGCGCCGTACGCGGGCGAGGGCGGGGACAGCGTCGACTCCACCAGCGCACCCCCGGCCACGGACCAGGTGCCCGGGCGGCCGTACCCGCTGTCGACCCAACTCGGGTCCAGCGTGGGCCCGTCGAAGCCGTCGTAGAACACCAAGCAGTCGTCGTCGTCCCGGTCGTCGAGGCCATCGCAGTCGTGGTCGGTGGTCCCCTCGCAGATCTCGGCCGCGCCCGGACTCACGGCGGGGTCCGTGTCGTCGCAGTCTCCGGCGGCGGCCGAGTACCCGTCTCCGTCCCCGTCGATGCCCTGGATGCCGGCGACGTAGGCTGCGATGTCCGCACCGTCGAGGGCTTCACCGTAGATCGCGACCTCGTCGATCAGGCCGTCGAACCAGTACTCGGGCGTGCCGCCGGCGTGCTGGCCGATGACCACCGCGGCGCCGTTGGTGCTGGTCGGGCCCGAGGGGGCGGAGGTGTCCAGCGTGCCGTCCACGTAGATCTCGCGGACGGTCCCGTCGTAGGTGAACGCGAGGTGGTGCCACGTCCCCGCGGACGAGGCGCTGCTGGAGTACAGGTTGTTCAGGGGGTACCAGTCCCAGCGGAGCAACGTGGAGTCGCGGTAGCCGACCATCCAGCCCGAGCTGATCCCGTGGGTGTTCTTCGTGATCAGATCGTAGGCATAGACCGGCGGTACCGAGTCGGCCAGGAACCACAGCATGATCGTGTGAGGGGTGGTCAGGTCGAGCTCCGGGGCGTCGGGCACCGTGATCTTGCTGCTGTCACCGTCGAACTCGAAGCAGCCTCCGACGACCCCCGTCGCTGCCGTCAGGTCGAGGGGTGTCCCGTGGTGGGCGTTGCCGGAGTGGTCGTCGGTGTCGCTGTCGAGGGGCCAGTATGCGATCAGGTTCCCGGCTGGGATCTCGCCACCACCGGTGTCGTCGTCGCCGGTGTCGTCGTCGCCGGTGTCGTCGTCGCCGGCGTCGTCGTCTCCGCTGTCGTCGTCGCCGGCGCTGTCGTCGTCGTCGCCCTCCCAGCAGGGGCAGCGACAGCTCCCCAGGACCAGGGCCGAGGACAGGATGAGGATGCTCGCGGTCTTCATGGAGTCCCTTTCCCGGGGCCGGCGGGCCCCGCACCCACCGGCGCCGTCGTGGCGACCGTGGGCCTGTGGTGGGTCCAGGATCGGTCGGGGTCCGGGGTCGGGTGTCGTACGCGGTTCATACGGACGCGCAGGATTCGCGCGGAGCGAGATGTAGTTTCATGGAACACAGCCGGGGGTGGGTAGGCGGGTCAGAATCCGATCACCTTGTAGTAGTCGTAGTAGGCGGTCTGGTTGTCCGCGCCGAGGTAGAGGCCGATGGCGGGCGCCAGGGCGACGTCCTTGCCCACGAGCGAGCACGTGGTCATCGGCGCGCCGTCGGCGTAGGCGGTCATCGTGTCGGTCGTCCAGTCCAGCTCGAGCCGCAGGGTGTACCAGGTCCCGGGATCAGTACTGAACGGCGCCGTCGTGGTCGGCCCCTGGCAGGTCATCGTGACCACCTCCGCGGGCGACTCGTTGATGCCCATCGACAGGGAGTTGCTGCCGCTGCCGGGGGTCATCAGGATCAGCGCGATGCCGTACCCGACGGGAGCGTTGTCGTAGGACACCAGTGCCTCGATCGAGAGGTAGTCGGGGTAGTCCGTCGCGTCCAGCCCCTGGTACACGATGTAGGCCCCCTGGCTCGGGTTGTTCTGGGTGTTCTCCTGCAGCATCCCGCCGCTGACGGTCCAGTTCCCGGTCCGGCCCCAGCTGTAGACCCAGCCGGGATCGAGCGTGTCGAACTCGTCGAGGAACACCACGCAGTCGTCGTCGGCCCCGTCCCAGTCGCCGTCGCAGTCGTCGTCGGCGAGACCGTCGCAGATCTCCGTCGCGCCCGGGTAGATCGAGGCGTCGCCGTCGTCGCAGTCGCCGTCCGCCGGAGACCACCCGTCTCCGTCCCCGTCGACGGCAACCACCGCGGCGACGTAGGTAGCGATGTCTCCGCCGTCGATGGCTTCGCCGAAGATGACCACCTCGTCGATCAGGCCATCGAACCAGTACTCCGGCGTGCCGTTGACGTGGTATCCGATGACCACGTCGGTGCCGTTTGTGTTTGTCGCCGCGGACGTGACCGAACCGTCCAGGCTTCCATCGATGTACATCGTGCGGTTCGTCCCGTCGTAGGTGACCGCGACGTGATGCCAATCGCCCGCGGGAACCGTGCCGTTGCTCCACATGTTGTTGGTCGGGTACCAGCTCTGTCGAAGCTCCGTCGTGTCCCGGTAGTTCAACATCCAGCCCGTACTGATGCCGTGGTTGGCCTTGGTGATCAGGTCGTAGCCGTAGACCGGCGGGACCGTGTCGGCGAGGAACCACAGCATGATCGTGTGGGGCCCGGTCAGGTCGAGGGCGGGGTCGTCCGGGACGGTGATCTGGCTGCTGGCGCCGTCGAACTCGTAGCAGCCGCCAATGGCCCCGATGGCCGTGGTCAGGTTGGCTGGCGTCCCGTGGTGGCCGTTCCCGCTGTAGTCGTCGGTGTCGGTGTCCAGCGGCCAGTAGGCGATCAGGTTCCCGGTGGGCAAGGTGCCGGTGGTCAGGTCGGCCCCATCGCAATCCTGATCGATGCCGTCGTTCGCGATCTCGGTCTCCCCGGGGTTGATCCCCGCGTCGCCGTCGTCGCAGTCCCCCTCGCAGATCATCCAGGTGTCGCCGTCGGCGTCCACCTCGTCCGCATCGGGGCCGCCGGCGCAGTCGGTGTCGAGGCCGTCGCAGGCCTCGGCCTCGCCGGGGTTGAC
>CAZOYV010000380.1:6765-6940 GCA_964584075.1 uncultured Rickettsiales bacterium
GCCCGCGTCACCGTCGTCGCAGTCGTTCTCGCAGACCATCCAGCCGTCGCCGTCGCCGTCGACCTCGTCCGCATCGGGGCCGCCGGCGCAGTCGGTGTCGACCCCGTCGCAGGCCTCGGTCTCGCCGGGGTTGACGCCCGCGTCACCGTCGTCGCAGTCGTTCTCGCAGACCATC
>CAZOYV010000381.1:0-1103 GCA_964584075.1 uncultured Rickettsiales bacterium
CGGACGAACGTAGCCATATTTCCTCGAGGCTGAGCCAACCAGATATCCATGCCCCTGGATTCGATACCGACACGTCTCCGCCGCCGAGCGAGCCCGAGAGCCGAATCAGAGCAAGGTCACCTCGCCCCCCGGGAACTCGATCTCGCAGATCGTCCGCGCGCCGTCCCGGACGGTGAAGCTGTCGTCGATCACGGGCTGGCCGTCCACCAGCACGAGCACCTCGGCGTGGTCCCGGCGCGCGCCGGCGCCGTCCACCAGCACCACGGAGTAGGTCCCGGGCGCGGGCGCCAGGATCCGCACCCCGCCACCACCGGCGGCTCCGACCCCGGCGGCGAACTGCGGGTCGTCGGCGGGCGTCCCGGGGAGCCCCCAGTCCAGGCGTGCCAGCGCGGCCGTCGTCGACCCCACGGGGCAGTCCAGCGGGCCGCCCAGCTCTCCGCCGGGCCCGACCAGGTGGATCTCCGGGCCCGGCGCGGCCAGCACCGACCCCTGGCGCACCACCGCCAGCCGGGGTGTCAGCGGCATCCCCGTCGCGTCCCAGGCGATGCGCTGGGGGACCGCCGCCGCGCCCACCGGGGCGGACATCGGCGGCTGCTCGTGGTGCCCGAAGATCACGAGCTGCGGACCGGGATCGGCCCACAGGAACACCGCCGTCAGCGCGACGCAGGTGGCGAACGCCGCGACGTGGAACGCCCCCACCCGCAGCCAGCGATCCAGGCGCTGCTCGTCCCGCCGCGGCACAGGCTCGACCGCGCCGACCCACGCGCCGCCGACCAGCTCGACGTCGCACGCCGGGCAGTGATCACCGAACTCGAAGCTCGCCCTGCAGCTCGGGCAACCCAGGGGCTCGGCCTGGCCGTCGACCCCCTCCCCGCGCGCGATGAGCCCCTGCGTTCGGTCCATCCGCGAGTGGATCCGCTGGACCCGCCGCCGCTCGTCCTCGACCTCCCGCGCGATCTGCCGCGAGAAGTACTCCCCCCAGCTCTGTAGCCCGTAGACCCCCATTGGCCTTCGCGACCTCTCACCGTGCCCGCCCGGGCTACGCACGGCAGACGGGACCATTCCTCTACCCAGGAATAGCACAGGCTCCGAGGAGGGGTCCG